>CALBUI010000058.1 GCA_937968125.1 uncultured Anaerolineales bacterium
ATATCAGTTCTTAACTACGGGACAGTGTCCGTGAACCAATACCCTGCGATCTCCTATTACATAGGATTTACTGGTTGGGGGGGGTATCCAGGTCAGGATATTTACGATATTCAATCGGGAAATGGATTCGTCAATAATACATTGATGCTGGCTGACATCCAAAAGAACATTATGCGAGCTCCATTCAATCTCTCTCCCGATCCATTCGTGATTTCGACTAAACGCGCCCATGAATTTGGGGAAAAGATGGCGAATTACGAGGCTTTTCCATCTCTAAGACAACTACCCGGTATCATCTGGACTGTATTTCGAAGTCCCCACGAGCACATTTTGCAAAAAGGGGATTAGCTATCCCTGATATTCATTTGGGAATCAATACCTTAGGGGTTCAATGTCTTTATTGACTCTCAATCATTGTTTCCTCACAAGGTGGACCCCCAGTAAACTCGATTGAAACTATTTCCTGACATTGGGTTTAATATTATTAGTAATTCTTTTTCATAGAAATATTTATATTTACACAACAATTCAGGTGAAAGGAGGTCATCTCAAATACATTTATCCTTTAATTCGACTGCAGTAATTTCATACTAGATTATTTATAAGGAGAAATTGTTATGGATAGGATTATCAGTGCACTGACCTTCAAAAGGGAGGTGTACGCCGAGGTCGAGCACGACGACTCGTTTACATCAACTGCCTGGATAATTGTGGCTGTGGTCAGTTTTCTGAATGCCCTAGGCTCAGGCACGAGTGACAATATTTTGAACTGGTTGATCAATGCTCTGGGTGGTGCCGTATTTGCTATACTTGGTTTTGCAATTGCAGCATTTGTGATCGACCTGGTAGGTCGCACAGTGTTCCGAGCTGAATCCAGCTTTAGCGAAGTTGTGCGCACCGTCGGCCTGGCTTATGTCTGGCAGGTATTTGGTGTACTTGGCACGCTCGGGGTGTTCATTCCGCTGCTCCTTTGTGTAGTAGGACCAGTTAAATTCGTCGCTTGGATACTTTGGGTCATCTCGGCCTTCATAGCGGTCAAGGAGGCCTTAGATCTTGAGTGGCTGCAAACTATCATCACTGTAGTTTTAGGGTGGGTAGCCTTCTTCATCGTTGTCTTGATTGGTGGATTAATTTTGGGTGCCCTCGGATTTGCCGGGGCTGCTCTGTTTGGGGCATTCTAAAAAAATCATCAAAAAAATTCATAAGAGTGGCTTGGAGGATCTATCACCAAGCCACTTTTTTTGTCGAACACATAGAAATGTGTACCGGTTTTTTTCTTTTGAGAGCTCAGTTGTAGCTCATTTTGTAAGTAGCTGTAATGTTAAAAATCTGATATTGAATAAAATTATGACCAACGGTATATATGGGCTAGTGAGGTTTACCCAACCCAAATGTACCGTAACATTTTAATTTGTGGACTTGAAAATCTATGTAAAATAATAAGGATAAAATTGGTCTCCTTCTAGTATTGCTTAATTGGAGATATTCGAGTAAATTAAGTATGAAGTTTACTCGACATCAGGGGAATTCTTAATCCAGATGTCCTCTTAAACCAAATTTTTCACGAAGGAGATTACCATGGCATTTAGTTTCCAGAATTCAAAAGGTGTCACTTATTATCTACATGGAACTGCACGCGAGACAAAAACAGGCAAGACTACTTGGCTCTATTACTTTGCTAAGCAGGAAAAACCAGAAGGCGGCTTAGATGCGGTTCCTGATGGATACACCGTAGTCGAGAACAAGAATGGTCTTCCGTTACTCAAGAAATCAGGCTGAAATACAGAATAAATAACTTAAGCATAAAAGAACTGCTGGGACTAGTATCAACTACCCAGCAGTTCTTTTCTTTAAACCAGTTGAAACCTTGCATCCTTCGCAAGCATCGGGGATTCTCCCCAACCCTGGTATGATAAAATTGGCTTACGGGACAAAGTTGAGGATTTTTACCTAGATAGTATATTCCGAATATGGCAATTCTCGCAGGAAATCCTGCTCACCTCTTAGCTTCAATTGACTTGTTTAGCCAAATCTCCCTTCATGATCTGGACAAGATTGCATTAAACGCCACCCAACATGAATATAAGAAAAATGAATACTTATTTCATCAGGGTGATCCGGCGCGGCGCTTTTGTGTCTTAGTTACTGGAAAGGTCAAACTGACTCAGCTCACGGAAGATGGACAGCAAATCATACTCCGGTATGTTAGTCCAGGAGAAGCATTCGCAGTCATCGCGGTACTGAGCAAGATCCCATATCCGGTTACTGCAACTGCAGTCAATCAAGTCTCGTTACTCAGCTGGGAAGACCAAAAGATGCTCGAGCTTATGCATCAGTATCCCCAGTTGGCAATAAACTCGCTTTCAATCCTTGCTACAAGGATCCAGGAATTTCAAGATCGATTTCGAGAAATCGCAACTGAACGTGTCGAGAGAAGAATCGCTCGCGCCCTACTTCGTCTTGCCAGCCAAACTGGACGCAAATTAGAGCATGGAATCCTGATCGACATCTCACTCACCCGCCAGGATCTGGCCGAGATGACTGGAACCACCCTTTATACAGTCAGCCGGACACTGAGCCAATGGGAAAAAGATGGCCTGGTTAGTAGCCAGCGTGAACAAGTGACCATTCTGTCTCCCCACAAATTAGTCGTTTTAGCAGAAGACATGTCAAGATAATTCTCTATCCTGCTTTCACTTCATAATCCCGCGAAATTTTTCCCGGTTTCCCTTCTTCGCCATTCTCTCAATAACATAAATTTGACCCACTAGTAGCCTTCCCTTCTTTGCGCTAGCACAAAGAATAAACTTGGCAAAGATCGTATGATTTGGGTGAATTCAGCTTACCACCCAAAGGTGTGTTTAACTTGTCTAACAGCCAAGATTCAAACCCTCTCCAGATGTCGATAACTGAAATTTTAGATCGCTGGCCTGAAGTCATTCCAGTCTTCTTGAGTCATAAAATGGCTTGTGTTGGCTGTTCACTAGCTGATTTCATGACCCTGGAGGATGCCCTGGATATTTATCATTTAAACAAGGAGCAATTTATTGAGGAATTCCACAAAACAATTCAACCCCAAGATCCTGAGGCGGATAATTCTTAGCCCGTCTCAACTGATAGGTTCTCCAATCCAATAAGCCTAAGGAGGAATAGAAAATGAATTTAAGAGATTTGAAGAAATACATACTCCCCTTCACGCTGATGGCCATCATCGGTTTCTTGATTATCGCTGCGTGCGGTGGGGCTGGTGGAACAACAGAAGCACCGGAAAGCGTACCGGTTTCAGGAGATATCAATGAAATCGCGGCTGCCCGTGGTCTAACTCCAGCGGATGTTGAGGCTGCTGTAAAGACATACACCCCCACTGGTATGATCGATGAATACGTAATGTTCTCTTCTGGTGGTCATTCAGGACAGCTGCTTGTAATCGGCATGCCCTCGATGCGCCTCCTAAAAGTCGTCGGGGTTTTCACTCCCGAACCCTGGCAGGGTTGGGGCTATGGTGCTAAGACGACGATGGAAGTTCTCGATGAGGGCAAAGTCGATGGCGAAGATGTTCTCTGGGGAGATACCCATCACCCGGCTTTGAGCGAGACAGAAGGTGAATACGATGGTGAGTGGGTATTCATCAACGACAAGGCTAATGCGCGCATCGCCGTAATCGACCTGAGAGATTTTGAAACTAAGCAAATTGTAAAGAATCCGATCGCGGTTAATGATCATGGCGGAACAATGGTAACTCCAGATACCGAATGGATCATTGAAGGTGGCCAATATGCTGCGCCTTTAGGTTGGGAGTATGCCTCCCTGGAGGACTACGAATCCGAATATCGCGGCATGGTCACTTTCTGGAAATTCGATCGAGAAAGCGGCCGAATCCAGTACGATCAATCATTCGCCATGGAGCTGCCTCCATACTGGCAGGACTTGTGTGATGCGGGTAAGCTGGTCAGTGATGGCTGGGTGTTCTGCAATTCCTTCAATACGGAAATGGCAACTGGCGGCGTCGAAAGTGGAAATCCTCCCTTTGAGGCTGGCGCTTCACAACGGGACATGGATTACATGCACATCATCAACTTCGATAAAGCGATCGAGGTTGCCAATGCCGGTCAAACGGAAATGGTCGCAGATTTCCCGGTCATTCCCATGCAAACGGCTATCGATGAAGGATTGCTTTACTTTGCTCCCGAACCGAAAAGCCCCCACGGGGTCGATATATCCCCCGGTGGTGAATACATGGTCGTTTCTGGCAAACTTGATCCCCATGTCACTACTTACAGCTTCGAAAAAGTTCAAGCAGCGATCGAGGCAGGTGGTTTTGAAACAGATGATTATGGTATCCCAATCCTGGCTTTCGACGATGTAGTCGAGTCACAGGTCGAAGTCGGGTTAGGACCGCTGCACACCCAGTTCGGTCCAGATGGTTATGCATATACCAGCCTGTTCCTGGAACCGGCCGTTGCCCGTTGGACCTTGGGTGGTCCTTATGAAGACTTGAATGAAGATCCACCCTGGTCTTTGGTGACAAAAACCTTTGTTCACTACAACGTCGGCCATATTGCGGCTGCTGAGGGTGACACGGTCAGTCCTGATGGGAAATATTTGGTTTCACTGAATAAGTGGGCTATCGATCGCTTTAAAAATGTTGGGCCTCTACTCCCGCAAAACTTCCAGCTAATCGATATCGGCCAGCCAGGGACGACAATGCCGCTGCTGTACGATATGCCGATCGGTATTGGTGAACCCCATTATGCCCAGATTATCAAAGCAGACAAGCTGGAACCGTGGGAAGTCTATCCAGAGATTGGTTGGAATCCTGGGACTCAAAGCCCCGATCCAAACGCAACGATGACTGGTGAGGAGCGCATTGAACGGGACGGGAACAATGTTGATATCTACATGACCGCCGTTCGCAGTCACTTCACTCCAGAGCACGTGGAAATCAAACAGGGTGATCACGTAACCTGGCATATCACTAATGTAGAACGAGCGTATGATGCGACTCATGGATTCTCACTACCCGGTTACAATATCAATGTAAGCATCGAACCAGGAGAGACTGCATCGTTTGAGTTTGATGCCACGCATGATGGTGTCTTCTCTTACTACTGCTCAGAATTCTGCTCCGCACTGCACCTTGAAATGGTTGGCTACATGCTGGTTGAACCCTAAATCTTGGATAAGCCTTGATTGCAGGGGGTAGAAATTGCCCCCTGCAATCATAGGAATGCTTTTATGTCAACTTCACTTGATAAAATCATTGGCCCACGAGCACCTGAAGAACAGCAGGCAGAAGATCACCTGCGCTACAGATTGCCGACTATTTTCTTCCTGGTCGCTGTGGTTCTACTCATCGCTTCAGTTTTCCTACCATATTGGCAGATGACTCTCCAGGCTCCGCAATACCCCAAAGGGTTAAGCGTACAAGCCTATATCTACAAACTCACCGGAGATGTTAGGGAGATAGACGGCTTAAATCACTATATCGGTATGCGCCCACTGGCGGAAGCTGCCCAGCTCGAACGCTCTCTTAGCATCGTCGCAGTCAGCACCCTTTCTCTATTGATTGTTGCAGCAATATTCATCCACACCAAGTACACGGTATTATTGGCTTTACCGGCCATTCTCTACCCATTTATCTTCCTGGGGGATATGTATTTTTGGTTGCGCAATTTTGGACTTAATCTAGATCCTGCCGCGCCACTAAGCTCGGCAATAAAACCCTTTATCCCTCCTTTACTAGGCGTCGGCAAATTAGCCCAATTTGTGACCATCACCGAAGTGAAGAGCGGTTTCTATCTGGCATCAATCGCTTCAGTATGCATCATTATCGGATTATATTTTCACCGCCGTGCTTATAAACCCCTGGTTGATTCCCAAATCGAAGCTGAAAATCAGGCCGAAGACGAATTTGAGCAGGAACAGTAAACAGCTGATGAGATTTCGATTTTTCCAGATTCTGGCTTGTTCTGTATTCCTGTTGGTACTTGCTCTCCCAACATCCGAAGCCTCCGCTCAACAAGAGACAGTTCACATTGTCTCTCCGAGTGGACCTTATACCTCGCTCTCTGCTGCTTTAGAAGCTGCCAAACCTGGGGACCGGATAGAAGTTCACGGCGGTGTATATGATGGACCTCTATTGGTCGACAAATCAGTAGAATTAATTGGCATTGATTGGCCTGTGATCGATGGGAATTCTTCGGGAACAGTGGTAATGCTGGGAGCCCCAAACACAGTATTCAGTGGATTTGTCATCAGCAACAGCGGTGCATCTCTGGATGAGGAGAATTCAGGAATCGCTGGTGAAGCGCCGAACCTGGTCATCGAAAATAACCGGCTGGAGGAAACCTTATTTGGAATTTATCTCCGCGAGGCTGAAGGCAGCATCATCCGCGGGAACTACATCCAAAGCAAAGATCTTGATCTTGCCAGGCGGGGAGATCCAATTCGAGTTTGGTATTCCGATAATGTACTCATCGAAGCCAATGAGGTCAAAAAGGGCCGCGATGTAGTGCTCTGGTATTCAGAACACTTAACCGTCAAAGACAACACAATCACCGGTGGCCGTTACGGGCTGCACTTCATGTACTGTGATGACGCCACAATAACCGATAACCTGCTCGCATACAATTCAGTTGGCACGTTCATGATGTACAGCCGGCGCCTGCAGCTCATCCACAATACCATCGCCTATAACCATGGTCCGAGCGGGTTTGGAATTGGCTTGAAGGACATGGATGATGCCTTAGTGAAGGATAATTTATTCCTCGCAAATCGCGTTGGCGCTCACCTGGATAATTCACCTCGCGAGGTCGACAGCCTGGGCACCTACGAAGGCAATGTTTTTGCCTATAACGACATCGGCGTTAACTTGATGCCATCCGTCCGACACAACCAATTCTCCAGTAATAGTTTCCTTGAAAACCAGGAACATGTCGATATCGGTGGTGGGGGTATGACCAAGGACAACCAGTGGACAGTAGGAGAGATAGGCAATTTCTGGAGCGATTATGCCGGGTACGACCAGGCTGGTGATGGAATTGGTGATGAGGAATATAGTGCAGACCGCCTGTTTGAGAATCTCACCTCCAGGCACCCAATCCTGCGCTTGTTTATCTTCAGCCCCTCATCACAAGCAGTCGATTTCGCAGCCAAAGCCGTTCCTTTCGTCCGTCCACAACCGAAGTTAACAGATTCCCAGCCACTAATGGCGCCTGTATTCCCAGAACAACTTCCATCTCTGCCAGAAGAATCTAATCCATTATTTGTATGGATTTCTGCCGGACTGGTCATCTTGGCCAGCACAGCATTTCTACGGGGAGGCGGTAGATTGACTAAGCGGGTGAAAAATCACCCTCCATCCCCAGGACATCCCGAGGTAGGTATTATGCCGTTGATCCAAATTCGAAACCTAACCAAACGCTTCAAAGGAACAACCGTCGTTGATCGTCTCTCTCTAGATATCGAATCAGGTCAGGCGGTGGCGTTATGGGGACCCAACGGAGCAGGGAAGACCACTACCTTGCGCTGCTTGATTGGCTTGCTGCCCTTCGATGGTCAGATCACTGTGAATGACACTGATGTGCGAAAACAAGGAAAATTGGTCAGAAAGCAGGTTGGCTTCGTCCCCCAGGAACTTGCCTTCCACGATGATCTGACTGTTCAGGAAACGGTGCACTTCTATGCCCGATTAAAAGGCGAAGCTTCACTACAAGATCAACAATTCGAGTCAATTCTTGCCCGGGTGGACCTATCTGGTCATGAGAAGAAATTGGTACGGGAACTCTCCGGTGGATTAAAACAACGCCTGGCATTGGCGGTTGCGCTGCTGGCTGATCCAATTATCCTCGTTCTGGACGAACCCACTTCGAATTTGGATGTACATGCGAGGGATGATTTTCTAGACCTGTTGCTCGAACTCAAGACAAGTGGTATGACTTTCATCTTCTCATCCCACCGGTTGGAAGAAATTGCTACCCTGGCTGACCGAGTATTGCTGCTCAAAAATGGGAAGATCATCGCGGATTGCCCTCCTGAAGAACTCAGTGATCAGACGGGTTGGAATGTCACCTTGCGTGTACTCTTACAGAAAAAAGATCTCAAACAGGCTCTCAATACCCTCAGCCAGCATGGATTTGTTGCTTCTCCTAATGGAAAAGGAATCCGGGTTAAGGTAACTCCGGGTCATAAAGGTCGGCCTATCAGGGTCCTATCTGAGGCTGGCATTCAAGTTGAAGATTTTGAGATCGAACAGCTCAATGGTTCATAGGTATTAGATATGCTAGATTTCAATAACATCATCACAATTACACTCAAGGAACTGCAGGATGCCCGCCGGAATCGCTGGTACTTGATTTATGTGTTGGTTTTTACCGGACTTTCCCTGGCTCTTGCCTGGTTGGGCATGACCGGTTTAGGGGATTACGGATTGGCTGGATTCGGCCGCACTGCTGCCAGCATAATCAACATCGTATTGCTGGTCGTCCCACTGATGGGGCTGACCCTGGGTGCGATTAGCCTAGCTGGCGAACGGGAAAGGAGCACTTTACTTTATCTCCTGGCCCAACCTGTCACCCAGCTGGAAGTTCTGCTGGGCAAGTACATCGGTTTGGCAATCGCACTTTTCTCAGCCTTAGTTCTCGGTTTTGGTATCAGTGGAATTTTGATCACACTTCAAGGTGGCAGCGCGGAAATTAATATTTATCTATTGATGGTATTGCTGGCCTTCATGCTGGCTTTGGTCTGCCTTAGTATTGGGTTTTTAATTTCCTCGATGGTGCGCAAAGGATCAACAGCCGTCAGTATTGCCCTGTTCACATGGCTTTTGTTGTTGGTGTTTGGGGATTTAGGATTGATGGGTACTTCAATCGTCCTAAATTTGGGTGTTGACCAACTTTTCACTTTAACCTTGCTCAATCCTATGCAAATATTTAAGATTGCGGCTATCCTGAATATTCGCGGTAGTCTGGAGGTCTTAGGACCGGCAGGGATTTATGCATTACGAACTTATGGGCCCCAACTTCTGCCCGGTTTGGTTGCAGTTCTGGCCGCCTGGACTTTAGTGCCGATGAGTCTGGCATACTTTTCATTCCGCCGAACAGGAGCATTGTGATGTTCAGCAAGTCTTTTCGGATAACCATTCCCAGGCATTTTGGAAAATTTATCTTATTGGTTACCATCATCCTACTAGCTGCATGTGGATCCCAGGTCGATCCATCCCAACCACCAGAAATTTTCTATGGAGAAGATGTATGTTCGGAATGCGGGATGATCATCAGCGACCCACGCTTTGCAGCCGCATATTACACGACTGATGGTGACTCCAAACAATTCGATGATATCGGCGGGATGGCAGTTCACCACGCGGAACATCAAGAACAAATCGCTCAATTTTGGGTCCATGATTTCGACACCGAGCAGTGGTTGAAGGCGGATCAGGCTCATTTCGTGATGAGTGACCAGATCCATTCTCCTATGGATTATGGGATTGTCGCATTTTCAGATCAAGCCCGGGCAATGGAATTTGCCTCGACAAACAATGCCATGGTGATGTCATTCGAGGCAATAATGGACTCATTCTCAGCTGGATCCACCTCTCACGAACATTCTGATTCATGATCTGAGGGTAAAATAAGAACGTAAAATAAATTTCTAATTCTGAGGAGACACGATGAAAAACAACCTTCTAACGATTTTGGCAATCTTTATCTTTGCTGCGCTTATTCTGACTGCCTGTGGTGGTTCTTCTGAACCAACGTATTCAGCTGAAGATGTCGCGGCTGGTGGAGTGATATTCGCCGCCACCTGTTCAGCCTGTCATGGTCCCGATGCAAAAGGGCTACCCAATTTGGGGAAAGACCTCACCACGAGCGAATATATCCGAGATAATGACGATGAAGACCTTTTGCAATTGCTGATTGGAGGACGTCCCTCCGGTCATGAGCTCAACACAACTGGCGTGGATATGCCTCCCAGAGGCGGCAATCCTTCCTTATCGGATGATGATCTGCGAACGGTTGTTGCTTATATGCGTTCAATCAATCAATGAGGGAGTAACCAATGGGAGATGTTCACCCAAAGCGATGGAATTACTAGATCCATCCATTAAGTGAAAATCTACAAAATTTTTCCTACACAGAAACTGCCTGCAAGTTCAGCAGGCAGTTTTTTATATTAATTATGACAAGAAATTATTATGAAGGAATTTTAATAGATTCGATTGTAAAATAGAACTAGTAAAAATATTCTCACATTATCGGAGGTCGCCCAGGGAGGAAACCATGAAGAAAATATCAATTCTCATTTTGGTATTTTCGCTTGCATTTGCATTTCTGATTATCGTTCCAGGTCTGTTAAATAAACCATTCGTGCTCTTCCCAGAAATGAAGATCGCGGATGTGCTGGATCTTTTCACACCATTAATTATTATTCCGCTCTATTATTTATTGTTCTATTTCGGTTCGAATCAGACCCCTGGATTGCGTCCTACTCTCGTTTTCTTGTTGTTGGCTGTCCTTTGGGTTGAGGGACATTCAATGCATTTAGCTGCAAACTCTATTGGTCATTGGCTCTCCGAATTGATCAATCAAGATGCTTACCAGGTGGCACATTTCTACGATGAAGTCCTTAGCCATATCCTCTGGCACCTTGGTGTGATTGCCTTGTCTGCGCAATTAATCTATCGGAATTGGAGATACCCCCATGAAGTTACTTCCTCAAAAATGCTAACCATCAGCTTTTCCGGATTATTGTATGGCTTGACAATATTCATAATGGGAATCGAGGGTGGTACAGTTGCATTTCTCTACCCATTCTCTGTTCTTGCATTTGTTGTCGCATCGATATGGGGATGGGGAAAGTTTCGAAACATGCCAGTGTTAATCTTTTTTCTGGTGGGTTACACGTTGTCTACCGTTCTTTTCACTTTCTGGTGGATTTATTGGGGGTACTTTCCTCAATTTTCCGAACTGGGTTGGATCTAATCCAGTCCCAATTATTTGGTACTGAAATTATTCAATTGTTCTCTTCAATCAACTCAGCGACAATATTCTCGAGATCCAGGACTTCTCCCTGTTTAATAGACAGCTGAAATTTTTCACGGTCCGTTCTGGGTTCTAGGTCTCTCAGGAGAACCCGAGCACTGTCCTTGATGCGCCCTTCAAGAAGCCTGCTCTGGTCGCTGATCGGGTGGTTTATTACAAACCCCAGCAGTTCAACAGCTTCCTCAATATCTTCCTGCGCAGCTCGTAACCGTGCAAATTCATAGATCAAATTAATTTCGTCGCGCAAGAAACCCATATCCACTGTCCCAGCCAGACACTCACGCAAATTTGTTTCAGCTGCGTCTAAATTATTGAGGGATAGATCCACTTTACCCAAGTATTTACTCGATGTTTGAAATGAGTATAGGAAACCAGTTGCCCGGGAGATTTCTTTACAACGCTGATAATAACCCCTCGCTTGCTCATAATCTTTTAAGGCTAACGCTGAATGACCCAAGACAATTAACGGCAAGGTAGATCCGATTTTGTCTCCGATCTCTTCACAAAGCTCCAGCTGAGATGTAGCCACTTCCCTTGCTTTTTGGTAATTCTCTGCGACCAGTGAAGCCATACCTACCCCAAACATGGTAAATGCTACTAGCCACTTCTCTCCAAATTCTGACGCCAAATTGTACATTTCTGACGTAATCTCGAGCTGCTCTGAAATCCGGTTTTGGAAGTAGCAATTTAAAATCAGGCTATCAATTGCAAAAATAAGCGGCTCGCTTTGTTTTAGGTCTTTCAAAAGCGTTACAGCTTCTTTTGTGATTTCATACCCGTGATCAGAAAGGTCCAACCAGGCCATGAAGTACCCTTGGAATGACATCGATAAAGCTCTTAATACCAGATCATGCTCAGTTTCTAACCGGTTACTGGCTCGTGCAGCTTCTGAAAAAAGCTTCATACCAGCCAGGTTCCAACCTCGAATCCAGTGCACAAACCACAATGCCAGGATAAATTTATACAATTGGGGGGAATTGCCCTGGCTTAAGTAGTAACTCCAGGCAGCACGCACATTTTCAAGATCGGCCTCGATCTCATCCAGCGCAATCATTTGACGATCACTTTTAAGTTGGCGCCAGCGATCGAACATAAACTCTGAAAAGAAACCTGCGTGTGCTTCTTGAGCGGATATTGGTCCCTGGGTACTCTCCTCCAATTTTTCTTGAGCATACTGGCGGAGCAATTCATGTACTCTCAATCTACCAGAATCCGGATCTAGGTTCAGGAAAGACTTATTAACCAACCCAACCAGCTGCTGTAGATTCGCGCCAGAGACCTGCTGGGCAGCATCCCTCGTAAATCCCTTCCGGAAAACTGATAATTTTTTAAAGATCTCCTGCTCTGCGGCGGTCAGTAAAATCCATGAATGATCAAACACAGAGCGAATACTTCGGTGTCGGATTGGCGCATCCTTCACTTCCGTTACAAGGATATCTATCCCTTTCTTCAGTTCCTCAATGATTTCCCTTAAACTTAATAGTTGCAGCCAGGCGGCTGACAATTCGATAGCCAACGGCATCCCCTGAACGGTTCTGCTGATCTCTGCGATTAAATTTACTTCTTCTTGTGATGGATAAAAACCAGGACAAACCTTGTTAGCAGATTGGACAAATAATTTGATGGCATCAAAATCCACCATATTCCCTGTTATTGGCTGATCCGGTGAGGTCATTCCCCGGATGACGAGGGTTGTTTCACTTCTTAAATTGAGTTTCTCCCGTGAGGTGGCCAGGATCCTCACCTCAGGTGAAGATTTGATTATTTCAGTGACAATATATACCCCATCCAACATATGCTCGAAATTGTCCATCACCAACAATAAATTCTTGTTTCTTAGATAGCGCAGGAGCTGAACTTGAGGACCTTCGTTCGTCGCCATTGGAAAGTTTAAATTTTCAGCAATCGTTTGGATTATGTGGCTTGGAGAATTGATAGATGCAAGAGTAATGAAAAATACGCCATGTTCAAAATCTGATGCCACATCCATCGCTACCCTTAATGCCAACCGCGATTTTCCCATTCCCCCAGGACCGGTCAGGGTCAGTAATCGAGTTTCTCCAAGCAGCTGTTTGATGTCATTTAACTCTACAATGCGTCCGACAAATGGCGTCGGTTCTGCTGGTAAATTAGATTTAGGTAGTTTGGTTGGAATCTTGCCATCCGCCAACAATCCCAATTCTCCGGCTCTTTCAACCGCCTGTCTTCGATTCTTGACGTACAGCTTGCTGAGGATGTTGCCGACATAATCCTTGACTGTTGACTCGGCAAGGTGCAATTGATCTGCTATCTCACGATTCGTCAATCGTTCAGCAAGAAGCTGAAGGACTTCCTGCTCACGCCAGGTCAATTCGTCAGCAATTAATTCATCCTTAGGTATATCGCCGTTGTTCATGTGTGCCCCTCTCTGATGCACTACGAACGGCTCTCACAACTCGAGTGGTTTCAACAATACCATTCTACTGGATTTACCTACTTTTTACCTACCAAATTGGGGATGATTCTGGACAATTTTTCATCTATAGTGTGAGTGTCCGAAAATTTACAGCCGAGATGAATTGCAAAAGGAAGGAAAGAGATGTTAGCAGAGAAGACATACCAATCTCCCAAAATTACAGATTTTCAAATGGAGACCTTAAAATCACTGCCAATCCAGATTGAAGTTATCCCCGAAGGTGAAATTGACGTCCTGGCAGCATGTTTTTCCTTCAGTACGCCTTGGGCTGATAGACAAGCAGCTGCGGTGAAACTCGGACAATCCCAACATCCGGAAGCGCTCCCCATTCTGCTATCTGCCCTGCAGAACGATCCTTTTTGGATGGTGCGGTGCACGATAATTCAGGCTCTGGAGACCATCGGTGATGCTTATGCCATCCCCACGCTACAAGATGTTGCTGCACATGATGATTTTTCAGCAGTTCGGTCTGCTGCAGGAAATGCCATCAAGAGGCTTGCTACGTAGAAGAAATATTCAGGCAAATATATATAATTCACCAAGAAATAAGCAACCAAATATTCTTTTATCGAGTTTTATCAAGGCCAGGGTTTCCAAGGATAATAAAAAAATCCCCCGTCAAATGAGACCTCAAAACGGGGGATAATCTTCTATCAAGATTGATATACCTTCGCTCACAACTCCTTGATGTAAGCCCTGTGACGCTTGTACCATTTAACTCCCACTGCTTCCATATCTGCCATACTTTTTGTATTTGTCTCGTTGACTAACACCAGGTCAGCAGATTCAAAACCATATGCCTTAATCGTTTTTGCCAGCTCGGTATACAAAAGTACATTAGCTCCCAAGCCCTGGTATTCTGGCAGTAACCCGGCACCATTGACATTTGCCCACTTGGTACGCCTGCGTTCCATCATCAACCAATACCAGCCAAAGGGCCAGATTCGTCCTTTGCACCTTTGCAATGCTGCGGATAAATCATAATAGGAGATGATGAAACCGATTAGCTTTTCATCCTTCATCACACCTTTGACCAGTCCTGGATCAATAATCTGAATGATTGATTCTGCAATCATATCTTTCTCTGCTTCGGATGGAGGATAGAAGGTATGCGAATCCGCAAAGGCTGTTGCATAAATATCAAAAACTCTCGGTACCCAAAGTCGAATCTCATCTTTATTGTAGAAATGTTTAATCCACATCCCTCTACGCTGCCTGATCTTCTCGGCTATACGCAGAACACGCTCTGGCATATCATAATCTCCCGGGAGATAACCGGACACATGATCGGTGTCTTTTCTAAATCCGGCTGATTTTACAAAATCGTCATAATAAGGAAAGTTGTAAGGAATATTCATCCCCGGTCGATGGTCAAATCCTTCCACCAGCATCCCAGTGGCCTCATTGGGAATCAACCCCCTAGGTCCTACTATGGTTTCTAATCCTCTCCCCTGCGCCCACTCAAACGCTTTTGAAAACAAGGCCAGGGCGACAGCCTCGTCATCAACCACCTCCAGGTATCCAAAAAAAGCTGCCTTCGAATTTCGATAATCGTTAAAATTTCGGTTTTCCATAACAACCAGGCGTCCAACTACCTGCCCATCTACTTCAGCAAGCAAGAAATCCGCCTCTGAATGCTCATAAAATGGATGCTTTTCCCTGTTCAATACTTTCTTGGCTGAGGAGACAAGCGGTGGCACCCATTGCTTATTGTTAGCGTAAATTTTGAAAGGTAAATCAACAAACTTATTTACATCCCTTGTATTGTCAGTGTCGATAAAACGAACCTGCATGGTCCCTCCAGAGGAAGTCTGATTTGGTCTACTATTAAAACAGCAAATCCTAGAATCAGTTACTCATATTTTGTGTGATCTCAGGAATCAGAACAGTGACTGTTGCCTTCTACAATTTCGAATAAACGAAACATGCACCTCAACGATATAATAATCGATCTGGTGTGTTAGATTGGTATATTACCAAATTTTTTTTATGGAACTATAGGAGGTTCACCAGTAATCCCAGGCGTATATTTAGCTGTTGGGGTTACTGCCAGAGTGGACGATCGAGTCGGATGCGGAGTCGGGGAACTGGCAGGTGGAGGCGGCGATGTTGGATTGGGGGGGGTATTTGTGGGAGCCGGTAAGGGGGTGTTGGTCGGTACCATAGTCGGTACCATAGTAGGTATCATTGTTGGTGGCAGTTGGGTGGGTTCAGTAGTATTCGTAGCGTTTTGTCCTGGTGTTGCTGTAGGTGTTTTTGTGTTAGTCGCTACTGGGGGCGGATTTGTCCAAGATGGAGTATCGGTCGGATTTAGAGTTGGCAAGCTCGTTGAACTAGCAGAGGGTCGGGGAATGGATGTTGCTGTAGATCCCGGTTTATCAGTTGCTGTGGGATTCACGGGCACCTCAGTTGTCGGTGTCAATCCGGAGGGGAATGATCCAAAAACCGTGGAGGTAGGCGTAGGTGTTAATGGAATAATTACCGCGATCTCAGGTGATCTGCCAGTTTCTGGAGGTTTATTAATACCGAGCAAATCCCTGATGATGTCCAAGCCTATTGCTGGTACAGAGTGCATTATTTCATCAACGGAATAATCCGCTTCTGATAATGAGTGAAGGGAAACAGGTAAGATTCCACTATCACCAGCAGCATTGATCCATTTACCAACCATACCCGAACCCAAACTCAGGATACCAAGAATTAAGATTAAAGCTAAAACAATTTCCCCACCACCCCAATGGAAAGGTAATCCCCGTCCAAGCTTTCCTTGATAAGATGATAACCTCTCGCCAATAGACTGTTTCACGAATTTCTATCCTGAGATCTTGTCATCCAGATTTATTCTATCTGCCAGTAAATCGAAAAACGCCTCGACCACTTGTGGATCGAAATGAGAACCTTGAGAACCCATCAGATAGTCGCATACTTCTTTCTCGGGTAAGGCTTTCCGGTAAGGCCGGTCTGAGCTCATCGCATCCCAGACATCAATTACAGCAAAAATGCGGGCAGGCAGAGGGATATCATTGCCTGCCAGACCTAGTGGATAGCCGCTCCCATTCCACCATTCATGGTGGCTGTGAGGTATAGGTATGGCCGGGCGTAAATATTCAATCGGCCAGAGCAGCTCATACGCAAACTCAGGGTGTTTGCGCATAATTACCCATTCTTCAGGGGTAAGTTCGCCCGGTTTGAGTAATATCTTGTCCGGGATTCCCATTTTGCCGATATCGTGAAGCAAGGCTCCCCGACGTATGTTCACCAAGTCTTCCCCTTCAAATCCCATCAAAATCGCTAAATCCATGGTCATTTCCGCTACTCGGCGGGTATGACCTTCTGTCTCTTGATCGCGCAACTCTAAGGCCATTGACCATCCTTCAAGTGTACGGTCATATGCATTTAATAGATCGAGCTTAGACTGGTTCAAGCTGGCTACCATTGAATTGAAAGATCGGGTGAGGACAGTAACTTCATCATGACCTTTTGGCTCCACCTGGACCTGAAGATTCCCACTGGCAACTTGCTTTGAGGCATCAGCCAGATTTCGTAAAGGCCTGGTAATAATGCTGGCAATATAGACTCCTAATAATAAAACCAACAGCAGCATCAAGGTTGCCAAACCGGTGATCTGCAGCCGAGTCGCGTTACTGGCTCGTACCAGGAAAGTACGGGGTAAGGAGACGCCGATCAAACCCAGGTCTTCATTTCCACGACCTTCCCAGGGTCCTAAGATTTCTTCATAATCGATATTGCTGATGTTTAACCCGCGCCGGTTGCTAATATTACGCGTGTAACTCCCTTGGTCCTGATTAATCAGAATTTCTTCCGCTGTGGAAACATCCAACACCGAGGGGTCAAAAAAAGTACTGTCGAATGGAGTGCCGCGAGTATCATAAACGGTTGCCTGGGCTAAAGTTTCATCATGGATTTGTCGCAACAAAGTGTCAAGGGATTTTCCTACCAATATTGCTCCTGTAAATTCCCCTTGATCATTGTAGAGTGGTCCGGCAACATAGAACAAATTATGACCACTGAATTGCACCAAACCCGAATATTTATCGCCTATCTCATCGACCCGCTCGTCTAAAACTGAGCGGACAAACGGCACTCTTGAATAATCAAAATCCGAACTGGTTGAAAAGTCATAATCAGCAAGCGATCCCCCCCGTAAGTGGGTCAACCCCAGGACAAGCTGGCCTTCTTCATCGAGGAATGAGACCATCTCATCCCCCTGGTTGACCGTGATTCCCAAGGACAACCCTTTTAGCTTATCAACATCATTCGCATTAACCGCCTCAGGGATACCTTCTGCGTAGGTAAACAGGCGTAATGAGCGTAGAAGATCATCCTCCTGGCGAACCATCCCCTCCGCGGCAAGTTTTCCACTCTCGATTAACTGGTTCGTGAATCTCTCATCAATCGTATCGAACACGATCTGTGTAATAACATATGCCGCCCCGATCGCTAATCCGACTGCCAATATCAGAAACGGAACAGTGATTTTTGCGCGTAACGGGAATTTGACCCGTGGTATCCGGTTCTTTGCATGTTTTCCGTCGGTTGGTAGTTCAACTACTTCAGGGATTAATGAATCGTTGATCATATCTTTCACTCACAATAATCAGCAACCAATATTAGGTTATATTTGACCAAATTTGCATATTTCGCCATTATTATTTTAGCAAAACGCTGGTACCAAAGTACTAACAGGATTGTTAGGTCATTCATTAAATAAACGATCATTGATGTTTAGTTTATTGTTTATCAGGGACATTTCAGGCGAATAAACCCGAATCTGGTTGCGACCTGCATACTTGGCAGCGTACATTGCTAAATCTGCACAATGAATGGTCTCGTAAGCAGTTGGCTTCTCTCTGTTTATTCCAGCCAAGCCAAAGCTCATGGTGATATTCAACTTGTCATCAGTCTCGGGCGCCTCGAGAGAGGTCTTTTCAATTGCCACTCTAACAGTTTCAATCCTAGGTAATGCGCTCTCTGGTTCAGTTTCTGGGAGCAGAATTGCAAATTCTTCTCCACCAAACCTAGCGACAACATCATAATCTCGAAAGAAATTGCGAAGGATCTCCGCTACCCCTTTCAAAACTGCGTCTCCAGCCAAATGCCCATAAGTGTTATTGATCACCCTCAAGTAGTCCAGGTCTGCCAGGACGACGGTTAAGGGCCGGTTATAGCGCATCGAACGGCTTAACTCCTGCTCAAGTGATTGCATGAAATATCTTCCATTCCACAATCCTGTTTTCGGATCCGATTCGGCGCGGTGCTTCAATTCTGGAACGCTCAATGCGCGATTTATTAAGTACAACGGAGCAATAGTAGGCAAGATCAGCCAGGCATTAAAAGTCATCAAAATCGCTGATACAAATCCAAACATTGCTAACACGAAATCTGTTGCCAAATTTTCTATATTCAAAACACCGGTTTCTCGCCAGGATACTTTGCGGGTCAATACGACTACTTCTCCAACCATTAGGTGGTTGAGGGCAACATAAACTATGGCAACTACAGCCGCGCCAACCAGAGCATATACTGTGCCAATCATTTCATAATTTGGATTGATCTCCAGGTAAAGCAAACGAGCTAGAGAGCCAACTAGAATGTGCATCCCGGCATTAAACGGCTGAAGATACCAGTCACGCAGATCTTTTTCGTACAACAACCTTTCTTTGATCAGTTCTGCGACATGGGCAATGATTACTAATAAGACAAATCCTGCCGGTTGGAGAACTAGTATCCCGGCAAAAAAGAAGACTAAGCTGGGATGGTAAACCTGGTAGTATGGAGCTTCGGAATTTAGCAGTTGGGCGAATGTTGCTAAGGTCACCAGCAGCAGAAAGTTGGTCACATTTATCTGAGCCGGATCGAATACTATCCAGGCATGGATAGCAACGATAATCCCACCGATCAAGATCGCACCAATAAAGAAGCCTGCCGTTCTGTTCAAACTTTGATGCTCCTGAAAAGCATTTTTTACAGGTTTTGCCTTAAGACAACAGCTGTAAACTTCTTGGCAACAAAATAATCTAACGATTGAGATGTGAACTTTGCCATGCATGGTTCAATGGGAGAACCAGTATCAAGGGTGGCGCGTTCACTCTCACCTCTAGTGAGATTAAGTTGTCAGAGTAGGATTTCCAAGCGTTACAAATTCTTTTTGGGGAAGCTTTTCGCAAGCTTCCCACCCAACTATATACAATTAAACGTCTTGTAAATCTTTATGTTACATCAATTCCGCCGAGGCAAATGATAGAAATTTTCCACCACCTGGTTCTCAAGGTAAGTAATTCTAAGCTTTCACTTTAAATTGACTCGTTGCAAACTAGATTCTATACTTTTATCAGGTAAGTGTGCAATCATACAGATCCCAAGGACTCAGCTGGCAAACGACAACAAGCCATGGATCATCCTCCCTCCCTATTTGATCGTTATTTCACGAGAATTCGACCCTGGTGGGCGACATTAATCGTTTCTCTCTCCCTACTTTCGCTACCATTTGCTGCTGCATACTTCGATGGCAATCTGAGTATGTTTATAAGCAACGGTCAATGGCGTGTTTACCTTTTAGCTCCCACGATCATTATTTATATCTACCTCGTTTCCCCACTCATGGCCCACACTGGTGCCCAAGTTATTGCGGCCATTAGAATCCTGGCCAAAATGGATCCTAAAGAATATGATCTGATTGTCCAGGATGCTTCGAGAATAAATCCCCTCCATGAATGGGTGGCTTTCGGAATTGGCATTTTTCTCGGAGTGTTAGCCATCCTTGCAGCCGGGTTTGACCAATTTACTTCTTGGTTGACCGTTTTTTGGTTGATATCGACCTGCCTTATGTATGGGATCTTGGCCTGGACGATCTTCGTTTCCGTTGCCAGCACACGAGTGAATTCTGTAATCCACCAAATACCATTGAAAATTGATATTCTCAATCCGAAACAATTTGAGACCGTCGGTCGTCAAAGTCTTTTATTAGCCCTCGTTTTTATAGGTGGTATCACGCTAAGCTTACTTTTTACTTATCAGGATGGAAGCCTATCATCCCCAGAATTCTGGATTTTCAACATTCTCTTCGTATTATTCGCTGTCCTAATTTTCTTCCTTTCAATGCGCCCCACTCATAATTTGTTATCAAAAGAGAAAGAACGGGAATTGTTGCCACTCCAATCTCTACTCAATAGCAAGTGCAGAAGATTGGTTGATCAGCTTGATCAAGGTGTGAATTCTGGAACCCTTCCAGCAGAGATAAATGCCCTGGTAGTTCACGAGCAGAGATTATCGACTGCGCGGACCTGGCCCTATAATGTCACCATGCTTAGAACGTTATTCTTTTCGGTGTTTATCCCCATCGGTTCAATCCTTGCCCGACTTGTTGTAGATATCATCTTCCCGTAGAAAAAAATCCGAAAATATTATCATCCTTAACACAGACAGAAAATAGCAGATTCAGAATTTTTCATTGAAACTGCTATTTTGGAAAATTATTCTCTTAGGTATTAATCAGGTATCTCCCCCAAAACTTGCTGCATTTCATCCTTATAACTCCTGAACGCCTTTCTCCCTTTCTTGGTTAACTGGATCATCGTTTTTGGTTTCTTATCTTGAAAACTCTTTTTCATCTTCACATAACCAGCGTCCTCCAGCTTGGTCAGATGGGTTGATAAGTTCCCCCAAGAGAGATCGGTCACTCGCTTCAGATACACAAAATCGAGACTTTCTACAACATACAAGTATGTCATCACCAGCAAACGTGCTGGGGCATGGATCAAAGGATCGATATCGGTCAGTTTATTGACCTCAATATTTCTCTCCTTTTGATCAGCCATTACTCGTCTCCCACTGTAGATGATCCTCACCTGGGAGCGGATTATCTCTCAAAAATTTTATGAGCTTGATTAAACCAATCAGAAAGATCGCAATCGCATAGATCCCGAAAATGATTGGATAACCATGATGTGGAGCATTATAAAATTGGAACAACCATTCCCCAACAAAAGGACCGATTGCCAGCATAAGTCCATACACATAAAACCGGCTGACATCCAGAAAATAGCCTGCCAAGCTGAACATTGCCAATACCATCACACTGAAAGGAAACAAGGTCATCCAACCTGGACTGCTTGGGAGAACCAATCCAACTGCCAAGCCACTTAGGAAGAACGCAATATTTAGCCCAAGCATGATCCAGCTAAATAAGGTGAGTTTTCTTTTGCGGTATTGACCATATTTCACAACACCTTTGCGTGGGTTGATCACATGGATTCGAACCCAGCGCAAGACGATGAAAAGTAACCCCCAAATTGGAAGAAATATTGCTGAGCTCCAGAAGTCACCCAAATACCTGCTCAGAAATGGGGCGACTACAAACATCAACACCACACTGGAGATAAAGATATCTACTAATCCATCATCAAATGAGGCGTTGAATATTCTTCGATCGGCCCGTTTGAGAGATAAATATTTTTCTGACATGTCGCCCTCCAAAGGTGACTCGATTCATCTACACAAAAAGTACTTTGTATTGCAAAGTACTTTTCAAATTGTAGCATTTTTTGTCTCCCCTGTCAAGCATTGTTCAGTTTAGATTAATCACCTCAAAAGCAAATGAACAATTCCCTCATGCGAATCAATCTAAAAATATTCTAGCGCAATACACAAATATCTTTCTACTATCGATCAATCTTTTTGATTTTGACTATAATTGTCCCCTAAAGACTTGATGCAGATAGGTGAGCCGTATGCGAAAAACAGATTCAGAATACATGCGAATCGCAATTGAAGTTGCCAGGATATCCAGGGACAGAGGAAACCATCCCTACGGAGCGATCCTCGTTTCTCAGGAAGGGGATATATTGCTAACCGCGGAAAATACAGTGGAAACTGAAAGAGACGTAACTGGCCATGCTGAGTTGAATTTGATGAGAGCCGCCTCGCATGAATATGATACAGATTATCTTGCCAGTTGTTCAATCTTCACCAGCACCGAGCCATGTCCGATGTGCGCTGGTGCAATATTCTGGGGAAATGTACGTCATGTTGTTTTTGGATTGAGTGGGAGGTCTCTCTATGGAATTATTGGAGAGAACTCTGAGGAAGCAATTTTTCTTCCCTGCCGAGATTTGTTCGACAAAGGTCGGAAAACTATTCAGGTGGATGGACCAGTTCTTGAAGAAGAAGCCTTTAAGGTTCACGAAGATTTCTGGTCATAAAACAGCAATAATATTCTTGAAGAGATTCAATCTCCTCGCTTTAATTGTTCTATTCTTTTTTCTCCTCTTCTTGCAGAATCCATACACCATTTTGTAAAGCATCGAGTCGCTTAGTAATTCTTCCATAGTAAAAGAGAGATTCCGATCGTGCAGATTCAATAACCTGCGTATCCTCCATCGTAAACTGGATATCTGTTGGATTAGAATTGAATCGCCGTTCAATCCACCCGATGAGACGATTATAGTTTCCGATCAATTCTCCTCCAGCATCGATGAGCTCATCATCACCAATCGCATGGAATACGCTTTCGAGCTGATTATTATTATGGAGAGCATTCTTGTCTACCAATTGCCCTTGCAATGAAGTGACATTCTCTATAAAGGTTTGTTCAAGTTCATGACGGGATCGTTCAGCGATGTAGTATCCCTCAATGATTGCCAAGATTTCCTGGTTGACCCTCCCAGCTAAGCTTGCTGCCTGTTCGTATCTAGGCTTCATCATTTCCTTGAATTCTTTGCGGGATTGTTCTACTTGATCTAGGGCGCGCTGTTTCATCATCCGGCGGGTGAAAAAGAAATCAACCAGCAGGAAAGCTACCAAAGCGGAAACTAATGCGATGATCGCACCGATGAATTCTGGCGCCATATCAACCTCCAAAAATTTAATGCAGGTAGGATCCTAGGTGATGCTCCGTTTCGAGGAGATATTTTGACAATCTCCTCCCTATTACCCATTATAGTCAAATTTTTATATAGTAAATTGGAAAACGCGTTAATTCCAAATTCAAACTTACCAGAACCACTTTGAGGCGTATAATTATTTTATTGTGCGGAAATTTTAAATTTGACTCGGAGGAGAGACCGAGATGCACCGCAGTGAGGAGATCTTTGAAGGCCAATCCGGCCTGGAACTTTATTCTCAATCCTGGCACCCCTCGGGGGTAACCAAAGCAAAGTTAGCTGTCGTCCACGGTGTTGCTGAACATTCGAACCGTTACATGAACCTGGTCAACGGACTCGTTGAACCGGGCATTGCCCTGTATGCTTATGATCAAAGAGGCCATGGAAAATCTGAGGGTCAGCGTGGATATATCGAATCCTGGGATGATTATCGGGCTGATCTGGGAATTTTCTTAAATCGAGTCTGGGAAGCTGAACCCTCTTTACCTTTGTTCATGTACGGGCACAGCATGGGAGCCCTAGTCATATTAGATTACTTGCTCCACGAATCTAATGGGTTCCAGGGGGCGATTATTAGTGGTTCTCCAATCGATTCATCTGATGCCGCTTCCCCCGCACTCATTTTGACTGCTCGCATGTTATCTAGGATTTGGCCAACCTTTTCAATGACCTCTCCCATTCAACCATCCCAGCTCTCATGCGATGCCCGGGTTGTCCAAGCATATCAAGAAGATCCTGATATCTTCAAAACCATGACAGTTCGCTGGGGTACAGAATATCTGGATACCCAAGAATGGGTCAAATCTCATGCAGCAGAAATAACGCTTCCGATCCTGATTATTCACGGTGGAGATGATATGCTCTGTGCTCCTGAGGGCAGTGAACAAATTTTTTCGGCAATCAGTTCAGAGGATAAGACTTTAAAAATCTACCCCTCATATTTTCACGAATTGCATAATGAACCAGGTCATATAACTGTAATAGAGGACATCTTGAATTGGATAGAATCTCAATTAATTTCAGATATTGAGATTGATTAAAAGCTGTCATTGTCTCCATCATATCTTTGGAGTTTATTGAGGACAAGGAATACATCATAAATAACCATATAGAGATTTTCAGGAGAACGATATGAACAATCATCAAATCAGCAGATGTGGGGAATTACTGCTGCAGTATAAGTTGCTCATGCTTGGTATTGAAACTTCACGAATGAGAACCGGTTCCGGGATTGATTTGGTTGCATATTCCTCTCGCAACCGGAAAGCTTATACTGTACAGGTAAAGACTAACGAAAATCCCATCCCAAGTGGTGACAATGGGAAACTCACACTTGGATGGTGGGTGCCTGAAAATTGTCCTGCTGATTTGGTAGCCTTTGTCGATCTCGCTTCGAGTTCTATCTGGTTGTTCTCGACCGGTGAGATTTCGAAATATTCGCAAAAACGATATCGCGGCCGGCATCATTTTCATTTCTATGCGGATCCAACAGTTGACTTAAATCATGGTCAGTTCACCCATAGAGTTCATTTCGAGGAATTTGTAGTAGAGAAACGCGCGCCTGTGTTTTTTTAAATAATATCAATTCCGATTAACACCCACTTGGTGTTTTCGATCTCTTGATTCCATAACACCTACCCTTATCAAAAGAGCTCCTATCCAATCAATAAGATAGGAGCTCAAATTAATAGTTTCAAATTCTTCCAATCGTATTAATTTACCCCAAAGAATTCACGTAACACTTTGACTGCCATGCGATTCTCTTCTTCGCTGCCGATGGTAACCCTGAACCACCCATCACTCCCATACTTGGGTGTCTCGCCACGGAAAATTATCCCTTGAGCCAGCGCATATTCAAGAATATCCTGGCCTTTTTTTCCCGCAGGACCGGCATCGAACAGGATGTAATTGGCATTTGAATGGAAGATGACCAATCCGGATATATCGCTCAGTGATTCTTCGATATTAATCAGTTCACGGTTGTTAAAATCAACGCGTTCCTGTAAACCTGCTGAATCCTCAAGGGCAGCATAACCTGCCCACATCGGGATCGTTCCAACATTCCACGGCAGTAAGGCAGCTGATATTTGGGAGACAACTTCTTCATGCCCCATTACGTAACCAAATCTCATTCCGGCTAATCCATAAGCCTTCGATAATGTCCGGGTGACCATCACATTCTTATATTGGTTGACCAATCCAACTTGGGATTTTTCAAGTCCAGCGTACTCAATATAGGCTTCATCGACAATGAAGGGTAGGCCAGTTTCAGCAATGGTGACAAAATGGTCTGGAGCCATGAAATTCCCGGTGGGATTATTTGGATTAGCAATGACTATAATCTTTGTTTTCTCGGTGATAGCTTCCAGAATAGATCCGGGATCGAACAGCATTTGCTTGTCTTTATAAACCATCGGTACTGAAACGATTTCGCCACCGAGAATATCACAGCGCAGCTTATATATCCCAAAACAAGGAGTGTGCTGGATCACTTCTTCACCACTGCCAAGGAAGCTGCGAAAAATATTATCAAAAACTTCACTTGAGCCATTCCCAAGCATCACATTTTCAGGACCATCAAGCCCATTAATCTCCGCAATCTTGGAGCGGACAACTAATCCTTGATCTGGATAGCGGTTGCTCATTTGGGCATATTTAGCGATTGCTTCCATCACCTTGGGAGATGGAGGGTTTGGATTTTCATTCGACATCATGCGGTGCAGTTCAGGCTGCTGCCAGGCAAGATCTATGTGTGGCGAAACATACATCGAGATACCTTTCACCCATGGGGTGAAATATTCTTCAATTGGTTTTGACATTTTCGTAGTTCCTTGCGAATATAGTAAGTTTATTTTTATTCCGAGTACTAAGCAGTCAATTCAAGATCGAATTTCGTAATCAATCGATCATCTTGTTGACTGGATTTAGATACGATCATTTTCCAATGAGTTTCTTGACCTGCTCAACTACCCGATTGGAAGTTAATCCATAATGTTCATAGATCGTTTCGTATGGCGCCGAAGCGCCAAAACGATCGACTCCTATTACCACGTCACGATTTTGATCAAGATAACGACCCCAGGCGAGGGAGACTCCAGCCTCAATCACCAGACGAGGAACCCCTGGTGTTAACACTGAATCTTTGTAGTTTTTAGATTGGGCATCGAACAACTCCCAGCTGGGCATAGATACAACTCTGACATTTTTTCCCTCAACTGATAACTGATCGGCGGCCTCCATGGCAATGCTGACCTCAGATCCGGTTGCTAGTATGACTGCTTCAGGATTTCCATCACCTGCCTCCTTCAAAATGTACGCGCCTTGCTCAAGGCCATTATCCACTGGACAAAACTGCGGTAAACCTTGCCGAGTCAAAACCAGCGCGATCGGTCCATCGTTCCGGTTTAGTGCTACTTTCCATGCGGTGGAAGTCTCGTTTCCATCCGCTGGTCTGATCACCAGCAAATTGGGGATGGCTCTCAAGCTGGTCAAGTGCTCGACCGGTTGGTGTGTAGGCCCATCTTCTCCGAGACCAATACTGTCATGGGTGAAGACATACATTACTGGTAGTCCCATCATGGCAGCTAAACGAATCGTTGGTCGTAAGTAATCAGAAAAAATGAGGAATGTGCCACCGTATGGACGCATGCCATGCAGGGCTAGGCCATTCATTATTGAACCCATACCGTGCTCACGCACTCCGAAGCGGATATACCGTCCTGAATAATCCCCTTGATTAATATCCTTTGCATCCGTTGGACGGGTATTGTTACTGGGTGTTAAATCGGCCGAGCCTCCAACCAGGGTTGGCAGGAAAGAGGCAATCACATTTAAAACCTTTCCAGATGCAGATCTAGTTGCGAGAGGTTTTTCATCAATAAAATCAGGTAGTTTATCTTTCCATTCAGGATTTAATTCTCCTTTCACATAACGATCCCATTCCAACCCCAAATCAGGATATGCTTCGTGATATCGAATCACCATCCTTTCCCAATCTTCCCTGAATCGGGCTCCATTCTGTTTGAATTCATCAAAGTAAGCAGTTACCTGTTCAGGAACATGGAACTGAACATCTGGGTCCCAACCATAATATTCTTTTGTCTGTTTTACTCCATCCTCACCTAGCGGTGACCCGTGCACTTTTGAAGTATCCTGACCGGGGCTGCCTAGTCCAATATGGGTACGGCAGGCGATCAAAGAAGGGCGTTCGGTTTCATTTTTTGCAGCCTCTATAGCAGTTTCAATGGCCTGCATATCGTGACCATCAACTGATTGGACATGCCAGCCATAGGATGCGAATCGTCCAGGCGCATTTTCACTATAAGACAAGTCAGTTGGTCCGTCGATCGAGATGTGATTGTCATCGTATAAAACGATCAACTTATTCAATCCCAAATGGCCTGCAAGAGAAGCGGCCTCGTGGGATACCCCCTCCATCAAGTCGCCATCCGAAGCGATTACATAGGTGTAATGATCAACAATTGGGTATTTCTCCTGGTTAAATTTTGCAGCCAGGATACGCTCAGCCAGTGCCATACCGACTGCATTGGCGAATCCCTGTCCTAATGGTCCGGTGGTCGTCTCGACTCCCACCTCAGGATCATATTCGGGATGACCAGGCGTTAGACTTCCCCACTGGCGAAAGTTCTTCACCTCTTCAAGTGGGAGCGGGTATCCTGTTAGATGCAGCAATGAATACAGCAAAGCTGATCCATGCCCGGCAGACAGCACAAACCTGTCGCGATCAGGCCAAGTCGGTTGACCCGGATCCTGTTTCAGGAACCTGGTCCATAGGACTAAAGCCATATCGGCCGCGCCTAAAGGCAAACCTGGATGACCTGAATTCGCTGCCTGAACAGCATCAATCGCCATCATCCGTATCGTTGTTGCAGCTAATTTATCTTTGTCTGTATAAACCATTTATTTTCACCTCGTAGGTATGTAATCATTTAAGTATTGGAGCTATATGTTGTACATTGACGTCCAGGAACCCCTTTGACCTTACTAAAAGGCCATAAATTTAAAAAGGAGGCCAATATCTCGTTCAGGCCTTGATCCGTTCTCCCTTTGGATCAAACAAAGGTGAACGCTCAACGACCGCGGCTATTCGTTCTCCAAAGATTTCAACCTCCAGTTCTGTGCCAACCTTTGTAAAATCAATTGGCAGGTAAGCATAGGCAATACTCATCTCGATTGAATAACCGTATCCACCTGAAGCTATCCATCCGATTATTGATTCACCACCTGCCGGTCGAATGGGTTCCTTGCCGAGGACGATGACCCTGGGATCAGCCAGACTAATACAACATAAGCGCTGTTTGATCCCAGAGTCCTTTTGCTTGAGCAAAGCCTCCCGGCCGATAAAATCTCCTTTTTCGAAATCGACTGCAAAGCTTAAACCTGCTTCAAGCGGCGTGTAATCTGGGCTGATCTCTGCACTCCAATAGCGATAACCTTTCTCGAGGCGCAAAGTATCAATTGCTTTATACCCTGCAGCCACCATCCCTTCAGGTTGCCCAGCCTCCCAAAGAGTATCCCAGAGATTCAAGCCATATTCCATTGGGCAATAGAATTCCCATCCTAATTCTCCAACATACGTCACCCTGCTCGCTATTACGGGGATGCTCCCGATCGTTATGGATTTCGCAGTCATATAAGGGAATTTCTCATCGCTGATATTGTCCGCAGTTACTTTTGACAGGATGTCCCTGGCTTTTGGTCCCCATAATCCGATACAAGCATATGCAGAAGTGACATCTTCCAAAGTAACCGAGTCATCTTCCGGCAAATTCACTCGCAGCCAGGAGCTATCATGTTTCCCAAAGGCGGTTCCAGTGATGATCAAAAACCTGTCCTCTTCAAGGCGAGTGACCGTGAAATCACACTCAATCCCTCCCCGAGGATTCAGACATTGTGTGTACACGACACTACCGATGGGCCGGTCAATATTATTTGCACATACGTGATTGAGAAAAGCCAATGCACCAGGACCGCGCACATCAAATTTATTAAAGGATGACTCATCAAATAATCCGGCTGTCGTGCGTGTCATCTGGTGCTCATATCCGATCGCCCTTGACCAGTTGTGGCGAGACCAACCTTTTGGTTCGTGACCATGCCTGGCTAATCCTTCATAATGCCTATAGTAGTTCGGGCGTTCCCAGCCGGTCTTCTCGCCAAAAAATGCTCCCAAATCCCTCAGCCTGGAATAGGTTGGTGAGAGGCGTAAATTTCTTCCAGTCATACGCTCTTCACCAGGATAATGGATATCATAGTACATCGAATATGTTTCGATGGTGCGATCGAGGATGTAATCCTGGCTGGCATAATTCGTACCGAACCGGCGGACATCAAGCCGCCATAAATCCCATTCCGGATGGCCATCAATAATCCACTCAGCCATCACCTTGCCGATCCCACCTGCACCGGCCAGACCGTGGGCACAAAACGCACATGCGACCCAAAATCCCTTCACTTCGGTCGGACCGAGCAAGAATTCGCCATCGGGAGTAAATCCTTCCGGACCATTGAGCAATTGGATGATTTCAGCTGTCTCCACGGCAGGAACACGCTTGATTGAATTTTCCATCAACGGGGCAAATCGATCCCAGTCAGGAGGCAAGAGTTGGTACTTGAAATCCTTGGGGATACCATCAAGTCCAAATGGCGCCGGATCCCGTTCATATCCCCCGGTAATCAGCCCACCTACTTCTTCCCGCCAGTAGACGAGCAAATCCGGATCGCGGAGAGTTGGGAAGTTATGCCCAACCCCTTCAATGGGTTTGGTGATGATATACAGGTGCGCCATCGGCACAACCGGTAAGTTCAACCCCACCAGCCTGCCGACCTCACCTCCCCACTGACCTGCGGCATTGACTACAATTTCGGTCTTGATCTTTCCGCGATTTGTGACCACCTCAGTTACACGACCGTTGTCCAGGATTATCTGCTCAACATCCGTGTCATTGAAAAATTTTGCCCCACGATTCTTGGCGCCAGTTGCAAGAGCGTTTGTCAATCCGGTTGGATCAATCACACCATCATTCGGGGTATATGCCGCACCGACGACACCTTCTATAGCCATCATGGGGAATAGCTCGTGAGCTTCTCGAGCGCTGAGCAGTTCCATCGGCATTCCAAATGAGCGCGCCATACCCACGTTGCGCTTGATATCTTCCATCCGTTCCGGAGAGGAAGCAAGGCGAATGCCACCAACTTCCCTCCATCCCGTATCTACTCCGGTTTCGTCCTTTAATTTCCGGTATAGATCGGTACTGTAGTACATCATTCTAGTCAGGTTTGCATCAGACCGCAACTGACCAACAAGTCCTGCTGAGTGCCATGTTGATCCTGCAGTCAGTTCGTGTCGTTCAACGACAACAACATCTTTCCATCCCATCTTGGTGAGGTGATATGCAATACTGCAGCCTCCCACACCACCTCCAATAATTACTACCTGGGCATGCGAAGGGAATTCAGACATATGTGTGTGTCTCCAAATGAGTGAAATGTAACTAGTTTGATGAATTATGAGATGATGGACAGAATCCCACCTTAAGTGTTTCTCTCAAAATGACCAACGAAGGATTTGTTGACCTATGTTTGCCAAACAGAATCTGGTCTGGCCATCTCTGATACGATATCAAATGATGAAATTACTCCGAGCGGTAAGGAATCTGAATTATCTGGATCAGTAACCAGGATTCGGTGATGGTGGCTTTCTATCATCAATTCAGCAGCCTCTTGGAGAGAGGCATCCAGCTCGATCAATAATGGTGGATGCATAACGTCCGTGACAAGCATCGAGTCTAGCTCCTTATCCTGGTCACAACAAGCGATCAGATCAAGGCCACTGAAAATTCCAAGTGGTTTACCTTGAGAATTGACAACAACCACGGACCGCCATCCGGAATCTGACATCGCTCGCAGAGTTCCAGTAAGCGGTGTCTTATCCCTACAAATCAGGTACACATCAGACATCACATCGCTGACCTTTTCACGTTTGATAGTAGTTTTGGCGGCAAGATCAGCGATGAAATCGGAGACAGAAATTACTCCGACAGGTTTTCCATTCTCAATAACCAACAAACGTCTGATATTGTCCTCCCGCATTCGGACGGCAGCCTCATCTGCCGGGACATCAGCATCAACCATTTCGACAGGAGATGACATTAACTCTCCTGCAGTCATTTTTCGCATCACAGCCAGACCCTCCACATCTCCGGAGAGCCATTCACCTGCCAAGACATCGTAATCTGTAATTACGCCAACGGGTAGCAGTTCCCCATCAAATATAAATAAGCTGTGGACATGATGCTGTGCTAAAAGTTGGGCAACCTGACCTAGCGAATTATCTGGACGGCAGCTGACAACTCCAGGATGCATTAAATCTCGCACCAAATTGGTCACGCAAACACCTCCTGCAAGAAATAAACTTTACATAACAATAATTACTAAATTCAAGGGCAAATCACTTTTGAAATAAACAAGTTCAGCTGACTTCATCAACATCTTTGTACCACTTCACCCTGTCGCCAACCCGAGCCCGTAATTTCCAACCTCGAGATTTTGGTTCAGCCTCGATCTTTGACAGAGATCGATCAACCTGGTCGGCTATATGAGCCTGTTCGCTTTCATTTAGTTGGGAATATTGACCAGCCATCTGTTTAACTTTGTCAAGATTCATGGTTGTCGTTCGCCACAACCCCCAATCCTTTGCAAGAAGTTGGGCGATTCTTTCGATATTTATCACTTCTTCATCGCTGTCCCCAAGAGGGTGTTCTAAAAGCAGCATGATCGTGTCGATGATATCTTTTTCATTGATTTGATATATCTGCATCTTTTCCAACAAAAGTTCTGCCAGGGGTATAGTTGGATTATCCACTTCAAGGCGATCGTTCCAGGAGATCACATGGGAGAAATCGAGTTTGTCATAAAATACATCAACATATAGGGACGAGTGGAGATGATGAAATATTGACCGATCGCCTTCGCTGACGATGAAAACCTCTTTCTGTTCTTCATAGTCAATCTTCTGCATCAGCTCCTTAACCAGTCTAGCCTGCTTGCGATAACCTGCGAAATCAATATCCGTATATGCTCGACCCATGGCTGCTTGCAAATATCCATATTTCGGGCAGTGCATTTGAAAAGCGAGCGAACCAATTACTCGTAAAGTAATTCCATTTTCTTCACTTGCATCTAAAATCCGTTTGAGCTCATTTTCAAATTTATCGCGCTCCGCTTGATCCTGCGCACCCATCCCGATCGAGCTGTCAGTCATTCAACTCTCCTTGTTGGAATATCCTTCGGCAACTTGGCGTTTATTGTATTCGTTGCCACGAATTTGCTAATTATAAGTTAGATTCAAATACCTTTCATGCCATCTCGAGATAAGGGTCAAGATTTAAATATGTCTTATTCAATTAATTGGTTTCCTGAAAAGGAAAACCATTCAGCGAATCTAACGCAATGCTTCAACCACTGGAGATACAAAACCGGATCAACATCGTTGGCATAGAAATCGGTCACAGCCCAATTTAATACGTACAAATTTGCCAAATTGATCATCATCGGGAAATGCGGGAGTTCATCCTGATTGATTGAATCCAGATTGGGAAGCTTTTGAAAGGCAGATTGATATTCTTGCAAATAGATATTGGCTTCATCAATCCGCAGGATACCATCTTGCTCCCTACCCCAGCCGGTGAAGAAATACCAGATTGCTAATGCAACGTCAAAAATGCGTAAATCGATTTTCGACCAATCGAAATCAAACAATCCAACGACGTTTTCTCCCTCAAATTTCAAGTTGCCAGGATGAAAATCACAATGGATCAGGATTTCTTCCCAATTGGATGTGTCAAGTTCAGCGAAATAGTTCAGTGCTTCATCGCAAGAATCACGAATATAGCTTTCATTATCCCCAAGATAATCATCAAAAGCAGTACCTTTTGAAGATTGAAGATTATGTTTGATTTTGTTTGCAATCTTGGAGATTAAATCGAGTATCTTCGGTTCAAAACGTTGACCATGAGGTGAAAAATTTGCACCTGCATCGTGAAACTCTGCCTGGACCACTGCAGAATTATTAATTTCCACCAGGCTCGGGTGAGGATCTACACAATCATATTTATCATCCCCCTTCAGGTATTCAAAAATTGCACAGAATGCCGGAAATTGTTTGTCCTCACCAGTGAAATACTTGATATAAGTCATTCCTTGCTTCGACTCAAAAACCTTGGCAATAAGTGAAAAATCCTTTGCAAGCAAATGTTTGATCACGGAATGTTCAAACTGAATTTCTGGTTCCTGAATTCCTGACTTGTACTTGCGAAAGAAGTATCGATGTCTTTCCCCCTCATGTATTGTCTCTATCCCATAGCTGGTATTTATATAGCCACGTTCGTTGCGTTCAATAGACAATAATTCGCCCAGATTGAAATTTGCCAGAACGTCCCTGATCTCTGAGAATGCAGGCTCTTGATCTGAGTGCATGTCTTCCTTCTTTGCGAATCATCCACAATCGACGAGAAGCTTGGACGTTGGATCGGAACACATCAAACTTCGCGTACCAAGTAATGGTTGTAGAGTAGAAAAATTATACTTGAATAAGCAAATTCTTGCAAATTCTTACACAATTCGCTATAATAATTTAACTAAACGTGCAAAAACCGTCAAAAATGAGTATGGACGGGAATGAACTGCCATCATAATTGATTCTAGAAGCGGATACATATCTTGTCAAACCTAAAAGATTGGCTCCCACAATGAGCAAACAACTCATTCCCGCCCAGAGACGTGAGCGCATCCTGGACTATCTGAATCTCCATAAGATTGCCCGCAGCTCTGAACTGAGTAATCTACTAGACGTATCTGAAGCGACAGTCCGCCGGGATCTCTCTTGGATGGAAAATGAGGGGATCTTAAATCGCACTCATGGAGGCGCAGTTCTTTCAGATGACTTTCAAACTGAGCCCGAATATACCCTGCGCGCGAAAAGGCAAGTTCCAGAAAAGACAGAGATTGGCCGGATAGCCGCTGAGATGATCGAGGAGGGGGAAATTGTCTTTATCAATAGTGGTACAACCACGAGTCAATTGATCCACAACATTCGCTCATATGCTGATATCACTGTTGTCACAAATAATTTGTCAGCTGCATTTGAAGTCAACGGAAACTCTTTCGAATTGATCCTGGTCGGTGGGGTATTTCAACCAAAATCTAATTCGGTGGCGGGTATGTTTGCCGTCGACAATCTGAACCAAATTTTTGCAGATCGCGCCTTTATCGGAGTTGATGGAATATCAATCAATCAAGGTTTTACGGTCCCCTCCCTCGCAGAAGCCGAGATCGTGCGTATGATGATCGAACAGACCAAGGGACCTATCAACGTATTAGCAGATTATTCCAAGTGGGATTCGATTTCAAACTTTGTTGTTGCAGAGATTGGTCAAGTTGATCAAATTATTACTGATCAAGAGTTAGGACCTATAGCGAGTGAGGCTTTAGCAGAGATACCGGTCAAGGTCATTGATCCATCTAAGAGAAATATGGAGTTTTAACTTGCAATGTAATCCCAGATTCCTGAATCTGGGATGCGATTTGAAGAGTCTAATCAAAAAGATAAATATTCAACAATAATCAAAGACCGTGTATTTGGTTCCAACGCAGAGCATTGAAACTATAAGGTGAGTATCCATATGGACAAACAAGCCAGGGTTGTGATCATTGGTGGGGGAATTTATGGGGTGAGCATCGCTTACCATCTTGCCAAAAATGGTTGGAATGACCTGATCTTGATCGAAAAGCATGATATTTCCAGCGGTGCAACCGCGCATGCAGCTGGCCTGGTCACCCAATTCGCCACCTCTGAAACTTTGATGCAATTCCGTAAGTACAGCATTGACCTTTATAGTGAGCTGGGCATGATTGAGCATGTCGGCAGCCTGCGAGTCGCCTCCAGTCCAGAACAGTTCAAAGAGCTGCAGCGCAGTGTCAGCCGGGCAAAAGGCATCGGCATGGAAGTGGAGATCATCTCTCCTTCAGAAGCGCAAACGATCATGCCACAAATCTCAGAAAAAGAACTTTACGGAGCAATTTATTTACCGCGTGATGGGCACCTCGATCCATATACGACAACCACAGGCATGGCAAAATTGGTCCGGGAGATGGGCGCAGAGATCATCACTGGAACCCTGGTTACTGGAATCGAAATCTCACCCGATGGTGAAGTACGCAAAGTATTAACCGATAACGGATCAATAATCACTGAAAATATCATCATAGCTGCTGGAATATGGTCTCCGAGGGTCGCTGCTTTGGCAGGTGTGCATATCCCTTCCACCCCAGTGGACCACCAGCACATCGCCCTCAAAGCTGTTCCTGGCAACGAGTTTTCTCACAGCACACCCTGTCTAAGGGACCCGGACAACCTGGTTTATATGCGCGAAGAGGCTGGAGGTCTAGTGATCGGTGGCTATGAACCTAATCCAAATCCCCGCTGGGTTGATGGCGTCCCCTGGGATCACGACGGCAGCCCACTACCTTCCGATTTTGATCGTTTCGAGCAGCTGATGGAGGGTGCTATCCGCCGTCTACCATTCCTGGATAGAGCGGAAATCATCTCCCTTACCTGCCATCCCGGGGCTTACTCCCCAGATTGCCATCCGATTGTTGGACCTGTTGCCGAGGTGAAAGGTCTTTGGATGTGTGCTGGAGTTTCATTGAATGGATTTGGCGGGGCAGGTGGGATTGGTAAATATTTATCTGAGTGGATTGTTGAGGGCGAACCTAACGTAGACATGTATGGATTTCGTTCGACGCGATTTGGAGATTATTATTCCCAACCGACATATACAACTGAGCGGACCTTAGAATGCGTCAAGTACTACTACCGGCTGCGATTCCCTAATGATGAATACGAGTGGGCTCGCCCCAATCGATTAAGTGCCCTCCACACCCGGTTGCAGGACATGGGAGCTGTGTTTGGAGAGAAGTTTGGCTGGGAACGCGTACTCTACCTGCAGCCTGGGAAACAGTGGCGCATGGCTGGTGAAGATCAGCGCCAGTGGGGTTGGGAAAAGCCGCCCTATTTCGAACGTCAACGGGAAGAACACGAAGCTGCCCGCCAGAAAGTTTGTTTATTCGACCTGAGTTCGTTTGGGAAGATTGATGTAAAAGGCCCTGGTGCGCTGCAGCTGATGCAGCGAGTTACAGATAACGATGTGGATAAACCAGTCGGTTCGGCAATTTATACCCAGTTCCTCAATACGAAAGGGGGCATAGAATCAGATTTAACGGTTACCCGTCTTGGAGAGAAAGACTTCCGGGTCACCACAGGTTCAGGTTTTATCGCCAACGATCTCGCCTGGCTGTACATGCACACGAGTCTGGAAGATCCACCAATCGAAATTCTGGATGTTACCCTGGATTGGTCCTGTATAGCCTTATGGGGTCCCCACGCCCGTAATGTGCTCGAAAAAATTACCGATAATGATGTATCCAACGCTGCTTTCCCATTCGTTCACGCTCGTAAGTTAGATATTCAAGGCACGGAGGTGCTTGCCCAACGAATAAGTTATGTTGGTGAATTGGGCTGGGAGATATATGTCAAACCTGAGAGAGCAGTCCAAGTTTGGGACGCATTAATCAACGCTGGTCAAGAATTTGACATCGAAGTCGGCGGTTACAAAGCTCTTGATTCTCTGCGTCTGGAGAAGGGATACAAATATTTCACCTCAGATATAACCCCGAAGGAAGATCCATATTCTGCTGGCCTAAGTTTCTGCGTCAAACTCGACCAGGGTGATTTTATTGGTCGCCAGGCATTGCACGAGATTAAAACCAAGATGATATCCAGAAAACTTTGTACTCTGGTCATAGATGGAGAAGATTATCTCCCAATCTATGGTGGTGAGGCAGTTTCAATAAATGGTGAAGTCATTTCTCGACTACGGAGCTGCGGTTACGGATTTACGGTTAATCGCAATATCGGATTTGCTTATCTCCCAATCTCGTTATCTGAAACTGGGACAAATTTAGAAGTTGAGATATTTGACTCGCTTCATCCAGCCCAAGTCATGCCAGATGTACTAGTTGATCCAAAGGGAGAAAGATTGAGAAAATAACCCAATTTGTGAGAACCTGAACATATCAACTTTCTGACCTTCGGACAAAAAATCGGACATCAGAACCCAAATGCCTGTCATTGCGAGCCGCAAGCGCTCTCCTTGCGGCGTGGCAATCTCCCAGTGATGAGATTGCTTCGCAATAAACGCTCGCAATGACAACTCAAATAGGTTTGTCCGAACTTGAGAACTTTAACTTTACCCAGCAGAAAGTTGGTGCTAAACTGGAAAATAAGTAAATCGATATATATACCGCTGGATATCCAACACCCAATTAAGGCATAAGGTACATTGAATGATTTGGAGAGGATCTGGAAATGAAGCTTTTTTACGCAACGGATGTTCATGGTTCAGAGATCTGCTGGAAGAAATTTATCAGCGGGGGAAAATTTTATGAAGTCGATACGCTGATCCTGGGTGGGGATATGACGGGTAAAGCGATCGTGCCGATCATTGCCCAAGGAAATGATAAATATAAGGTCACCCTTCTGGAGCAGGAAACTATCCTGGAAGGGCAGTCTGCCGTCGACGAAATGGCAAAAACAATTCAAGATCGAGGCTATTACCCGTATGTTACCGATCCAGATGAAGTAGCAGAAATATCTAATAACCCTGGGAGATCTGACGAGCTATTTCTTGTCCAGGTCACCAAAACTTTGGAACGCTGGATGGAGTATGCGGATGAAAAGTTAGCCGGAACCGGGATCAGCTGTTATGTCTGTCCTGGCAACGATGATGTCTTTGAGGTTGATGAAGTGATCGCCCAGTCAAAAATTGTTCAACACGCTGAAGGGAAGGTCGTTGAGCTTTCCGAGCATCATGAGATGGTCAGTTCCGGGTGGTCAAACCCAACCCCCTGGGATACTCACCGCGAGGAACCTGATGAAGACCTGGAAGTACGCATCGAAGCTATCATCGCCCAGGCCAAGAATCCCAGCACAGCAGTATTTAATTTGCATCCCCCACCATATGGAAGCGGTCTGGATGAAGCTCCTGAATTAACAGATGACCTGCGCCCAACCTACGCCGGTCGTGTACTTAAACCTGTTGGCAGTCACGCAGTACTCCATGTAATCGAGAAATACCACCCCTTACTAGGATTGCATGGCCATATTCACGAGGGTAAAGGTACCAAAAAATATAAGCCCACCCTTTGTATTAATCCAGGCAGCATGTACGAACAAGGCATCTTACATGGCGCGGTGGTCGATCTGAAGCCCAAGAAAATCGGAACCTATATTTTGACCACAGGGTAAACCAGTAGGATTGTTAAAATTGAATTGCTTATTGACTTTTGGAATTTGTAAATATATATATTAAGGAAAGCATCTGCTGTTTCTGCAACCCGAGAAGGGGGATTGGGAATAAATTCCGGTACTAGTTACCGAAAGGAGGTCTTACATCGTCGCTTTTACTGGCCATCCGGATCCTATTTCATGAATTATCGAGAAACTTATCCATCACGTCTGCCAGCTGCAGGAGATAAAATTTATGGCAGACACCATTTCTTGAAGGAGGATTACCATGAGTGAGGTCACACTTTTCGTTCGCAAAGCGAGCGGCCTGGTGCGCTCCTGGTCAATGTTCGACGCATTCATCTATGCCACCTTTTCCATTAATCTAATCACACTCGGTCTTTACATATTTTCACAGATGTATTACTTCGAAGGTGATCTTGCTACAACCGTGATTGTAGCGGGAGCTTTTACGATCTTCGAGGTCATCGTATATGCCAGCCTGATCTCCGCTATGCCGCGTGCCGGCGGCGATTACGTCTGGCAAAGCCGCATCCTGAGCAGAGGGCTGGGTTTCGTCCTGGCTGTTACGGGTTGGTGGTTCATCCTCTGGCTGTGGGTACCTCTATATGGTGATATGTTACGTTTCGAGGTTTTCACTCCATTGCTTGCTATCGCCGGAGCTCAAGATGCGGCCTTGTGGTTCACAGGCAACCCGAATGGCAGCATGCTTGCCTCGATAATATTGTGTCTCCTGGTATTTATCTATATCGCAGTTGGCATGAAGTGGTATGCCAGGCTGCAGAAGATCAGCTTCTGGGGTGGCACGATCGGATTAGCGCTGGTTTTCATTCTTCTGTTAATCGGCAGCCAGGAAACCTTCGCCAACAACCTAAACGAGATAGTTCCACAGATGTTTGGTACCGAAAGCACCAACCTGTACGCGGAAACATTCGCTGCTGGACAGGAGGCGGGTGCAGCAGTGGCACCTCTAGGTAATTTTGCATTAACGGCAGCCATGTTCGTGATGATTCCGTATATCGTGTTCTTCAACTTGTGGCCAAACTGGGGGTCAACATTGTACGGTGAAGTGCGCGGCGCCACTGATTACAAGCGCAACTTCTGGGGCATGACCGCCGCAGTTATCGTAACTGCAGTGGGTGCCTTGATCTTCTTTGCTTTGATCGCCAGATCACTGGGCTGGGATTGGTACAACAGTGCCAACGGTGCTTTTTGGAATTTTGCTTGGGGCTACACGGACGTAGCACCTCCGCTACCATTCTGGCCATACCCGGCACTTTTCGCGACCTTCATGGTGAAAAGTCGGTTCGTGATGTTCCTGGTCATCATACTGATGAGCCTGTGGTGGTTCGGCTGGTCGGGGACAGTGTTTCTGAGCTCGACAAGGGTGATCTTCGCCGCTGCGTTTGACCGTATGCTGCCCGAAGGTGTATCGTACATCGAACCCCGTTCTCGTACACCAGTCGTGGCTTTGGCCCTGATGGTTATCCCAGGTTTAATCGTCGCCTACCTGTTTGCGTACAATATTCGCAATTTCCAATCATTAACCCTGGTATCGACGCTGGTGATCGCAATGACCTTCCTTGGCACAACGGTGGCCGCGATTGTCTTACCCTGGCGTTCGAAGGATGTTTTTGAGGGCTCACCGATCGCGAAATTTAAAGTGCCTTCCTGGTTAGGTTACATTGGCATTTTAGCATTCTTGGCCGGAGGCTTATATTTAATCTACCAATCATTTAGCTATGGTATCCCAGTGTTAACCGACCTGGGCAGCTATGATACTCTTACTGCCTTCATGGCGATTGTAGTCGGCTTGCTGACGTTGGTTAATGCAGTGGTGATCCTGTGGTTGCTCTACTATCTTGGAAAACGCATCCTCGGTGGTGACTCAATGCCGCTGATTACATTTGCAGGGCTGATCTTCTTCCTGTTCCTGGATTGGCTGCTGATTGAGTGGTTCTGGGATCCAGGTGGATATTATGGTATTGGGTGGTCAAATACCAGCTCCATGTCATTCATGATCATCCTGTACGCGATTGCGGCAGCAATCTACTTCGGTTTCAGCGCTTACCGCCGACGACAGGGCATTGATGTCAACAAGGTGTATCAAGAGATCCCCGTCGAATAGCATCCATAATTTCGTTTATGAATACCTGGTAGGAGCATACTCCTACCAGGTATTTTTTTCTCCGCGTACGAACTCTAACAGTTCTATTGAAATTCAATTGTAATTTGGTCCATCATTTACCAGTCGATCATTGGAAAAGTCATAAAACAATTGAATCCAGTAAAAATTACTGTTTGTAAAAATTGTGACATTGTTCATTTGACTAACGATCATGGAGATGCCACAATTTTTCTTGCAACCAATATCGTTTCCGCTACACAATGAGAGGAATACCGTAAATTGATAAGTAAATTCTGCAAACATTGGAGGGACAGCAGATTGAATTGATTCTCAGGGTGCTTTGACATATGCTTTCAATCAAGAAGGTTGCATTGAAGATCGAACCCTAGCCAAACCAAAAAAATGAGGAGGTGAATTCGAAATAATCAACCGTTTCGTTTGAGCAAGATGAGTTCCTTGATCAATGAAAGTTATGATTCCAGTTCAATGGAAAGTCGATAATTTCAATACTACAGAAGAAGGGAGGCGAAGACCTCGCCTATACGGCGTGCTCCAGCACGACCAATTACTGCTATAATTATAAAGTATCACCTATTCATCCGGAACCAAACAATACAAAAGATCGCCAGGATTATGTGGGTGCTAGATGCAGGGATGGTATACCTACACAGAAACACTTTACATCTTGTCCTACATTGTTACCCCATTTCTGAACCATCTCGGAAAAGGGAAAGATGATTAGTGATGCAAGATTTTGTATTAGACATACAACACCGTCGCCATTTGCTCATACGCCGACCAATGTAAGTGTAGGGACACCTGAGTTGAAGAGATTTGATTATCATTACTAAATTTAGCGGCCTTTACGATGTTCTATTGAGTGCTACTGAAAGTTTCTTGATTTCGACGCTTTCATTCTAATTTTCTGGATATAAAGGAGGTGGTTCTATAAGGGATGGTTAATACTGATGTCAGGCAATATGTAAGCAAAAAGATCCATTTTTCTATCAACATACATTAAGGAGAAGAATATGCTTAATAAAAAAGGACTTTGGCTCATCTCGCTGATGCTGCTTTTTGCCCTGGTACTGGGTGCATGCGGAACTAGCACTCCAACAGAGGAAGCAGCCCCCCCGGCAGAGGAAGAAGCCCCCCCGGCAGAGGAAGAAGCCCCCCCGGCCGAAGGGGATGCATGCCCGGCAGTAACGATTGCTGATCGTATGGGCGTCGCTGCGAGTGAATTCGAACGTATCTACGAGCTGGCTGATTATGAAGCCGCAGCCGGATGTACGATGACCTTCAGTGAGAATC
>CALBUI010000059.1 GCA_937968125.1 uncultured Anaerolineales bacterium
TGGCTGACGATCTGCTGGTTGATCATATCGATCCTGGACGCTTCCAACTGGACGCGATGATCATCAATTACAGTAGCTCTTACCGTTTGTTGGTCGCTGTAGCGGGCCATATTTGGAAAGAAAACTTCCATCAGGAATACGCCATTGGGGGTTAATCTGCTGGCAGCATTTCGCATACAAAGGATTTGTTCTTCTTGAGATCCGAGGGCGAAGAAGATGTTGAAAACAACGTAGATCAGGTCAAACTGCCCTTCAACGGCCACCTCTGCGAAATTACCGAACGTCACAGGGATATTCTCCGAGCCTGGTTTTGCGCGCAGCTTCTCAATCATGGCTTGGGAGGCGTCGATACCGTGCACTTCAATGCCAGCCTGCTGAAGTGGGATAGCGATACGCCCTGTGCCGATACCTAATTCAAGCGCCTTCCCGCCTTGTGCGAGCTCAACCAGGGTCGGGATAATCGCCTGGTCGAAATCCGAATACCATTCATCGTAAACCTCGGCAATTTCTTCCCCGTAGGTTGAAGCGGAATAATCCTTCATCGAATTACCTCCAATCATTAGGGTTTGTAAGAGGAAAAGAGGATATTTGAGCACTATATCATACGTGGAGAGATGAACTTGTCTTTATTATTTTTCGGAGGGGATTCGAGTAGAATCTTATTTGTGAGCGAAATGCTGGATAACCAAATTTCTAAGGAGTCGAGATGCCTGGTCAGGTAATGCTGTCATTGATATTAATCACCTTGGCGCTGGTCTTTTACACTATAGGGGTATGGAGCGAGCGCCTGGCAGGTCGCTTAAAACCCTGGCACCTGATATTTTTCTGGGGTGGATTTGTTTTCGATACGATCGGTACGGGGGTGATGATGGAGCTGGCGGGTGGATTGACGTTCGATCTACATGGAGTTACCGGTGTGATCGCCATCTTGCTGATGTTGGTGCATGCGATTTGGGCCTCAGTGGTTCTGCTTCGAAAAGATGAACAGGCGATCGTCAATTTTCATAAGTTCAGCCTGGTGGTGTGGTTGATCTGGCTGGTGCCATATTTCAGCGGCTTCTTCCTTTCAATGGGGAATTAACATCGCTGAATGCTAATTGATAGCACCAGGATATTAAATAGTAAATGGGCTGACCGAGAGGCCAGCCCATTCGTTAATATCTAATAACCAATAACCAATTACGGACAGACCTGAGATTCCATCACTGGTAAGGACTCTGTATTGTTGGCAGTGACGTATACGGCATTTACCCAGCCAATCCCATCCGCCGAAAACTCGGTTGGGATTCGGATTGTGTACCAGCCGCCGTCAGCACTGACCCCAATTGCTGGTGCGGTTGTGCCGATGGGTGGGACACCGTAAGATTGACACTGGTTGTTGGGCCCGCTGCGGATATTGACTGCATCGATGGTTGTTACCGTGGCATCACCTTCTTGAGGTGGCGGGGGTTCAATTTCCGGTGGTGGGGGTGGCGCTGGGACAACGGGCAGGCCCTCGGTTCCAGATGGGATCACAAAGTCAGCCGACACCCAGCCAATCCCACTTTCGATAACCGAGGTGGGAATTGTGATCGCATACCAGGCCCCATCCGATGAAATACCAACTGCTTCAGCGGTTGCGCCAGGTTGAGCAACGAAGAGCACTGGATATATCGTTCCGGGACCGCTGCGCACATTCACATATGTAGTTGAAGTCACAGACGGTACGCCTGGATCTGGGGGCGGAACCTCGCCAGTGGTGGGCGGCAACGGTGCTGTGGGCGGGATGAATTGGTCATCGAGCAGCCAAACGGCCAGGTTATCGTACTCAACTACAAAGCCATTTGTGGTCGAGGCGCGCACGAAGTAGCCCAACTTGCCAGTATCGGTGAAGGTCGAATCTACGACCTCAGCCAGGAAGGTCCCATTGGCGTACAGGAGGTAGTTGCTGCCGTGAGCAGCTACACCTAGCCGGTTGACGGCATCCAATCCGACGTTGATCGCCTCACTGGCTGTCGGTTCGACGAGGACCGTGGTCTGTTCCCCATCCCACAAGGTCAGTGAATACTGCCCATCACAGGTGAGGCCGTACTGGTAGCCGCGATTGTTATCAGGCGCGCGGTAGAGCATGCCGAAGCGGTCATTGGCGGCGCACTCATCTGGCATGAAGACCATCGTCTCTACGTAAAAATCCTCCATTTCAGGCCAGGAAAGTTCCCAGCAGATAATGCCCTCAAGACCCTTGGATGTCATTACAAACATGCCGTCCGTTATCTCGGTCCGGAAGCATTCGGTGTCGAATAAAGTCCAGTTCGTCTGGGTGTCGAAGGTATCCACGCCGTCAGGCTCGCCCAAGATATCGACCGGGTCTCCTTCGATAGGGGAAGTCGTCGCGGTGGGGGTAGGGGAAGGCGGTGGTGGCTCTGTCGGCTCCTCAGTTGGCGGTGGAACTTCTGTGGGCGGAGGGGCTTCTGTTGCTGGAGCTGCCCCGGACATCGCGGTGAGAGTTGCATTGACGCTGTTCTCAACGTCCTCCGGTGAAGGAGGTGGTTCAGTTGTGGGGCTGGCACAGGCGCTGAGCACCAAAGCAACCAGCAATAGTATATAAGGTAGTGCTTTTTTCATTATTCTTTCTCCTCGAAATAGTTTCAGATTTGGATGCTGAATAGCGATCCTGATTTGCTCAAGCCATTTTGGTCGAGAGCTCGTTATTTGCCACCCAATTGAGCAGTAACCCGGCCTTAACTATAATCAAAAGTGGTCAAAGTGTCTATACTTTGTAGGCATTGCAAATTCTTCTTGATGAGGAACCATTATCAGCCCAATTTGTGAAACTGACATTCGGAAAAAATCGGACATCAGAACCCAAGTGCCTGTCATTGCGAGCCGCAAGCGCTCTCCTTGCGGCGTGGCAATCTCCCAGTGATGAGATTGCTTCGCAAAAAACGCTCGCAATGACATCCAAAATAGGTTTGTCCGAACTCTT
>CALBUI010000060.1 GCA_937968125.1 uncultured Anaerolineales bacterium
ACAGGCTCAACCTGGGAGATCAGCCGCGGCCTGGCTGTGGATGGCCCGCTCACCGGGGAAGGATTGCAGCCAATCCCCAGCCTGAGCTCATTTGATTGGGCGTTCAGAGATTTCTACCCCCAAGGAGAGATCTATCAACCACCCTCGGATGAGTGACAAGCAACCGTTAGACAGCTAAACTTTCATTCCGGAGTGATGCGAGGGGGAAACGTATGGAAACGCCTATCATTAATTGACTTGCCTGTCGATATCTCATCTTTCCAGCTAGCAATTTAATTACCTGATAAGAGTCTCAAGTAAGAACCCCTCTCCATTCATCGTCAAAATTACATGATTTGCAGATAATTACGGTTTACCCGTCAACTTAAAGGAGTCTATTGTGAAAATAGCAAACATCTTGAAACCTAACCGGAAATGGCTCATCGCCTCGGTAATATTCATCACCGCCTGCGCAGGAGCTGTTTCAACGCTACCACCAGAGCAGATTGGTGAGGAAATAGGAGAGCAGATTGTGGAAGAAGTCGCTCCAGAACCCACAGAAATTGAAGAAAGTGTCACAGAAGAAAGTGACGAAGGTGTATCCGGGGGCGCAGCAGCCGTTCCAAAAGTACTTCCGGATTTTCTGCCGGATGAACCCCCACCGTCAGGGGCTGCAGGCCAATTTTCAACCGACTTCAGCCTGCATATCGTCCCCTACAGCGAGATTCTTTCCGGTGGACCACCGAAGGATGGCATCCCCGCGGTCGACAATCCTCAATTCATTAGCGTGGCTGAAGCAGATGAATTTCTAGGTGAGCTCGAGCCGATCGTCTTTTTCAAGGTCGGGGATGATGCCCGGGCTTACCCGCTGCAGGTATTAACCTGGCACGAGATCGTCAACGATGTTGTCGGCGGTAAACCTGTCACAATCACTTTCTGCCCCTTGTGCAACACTGCCATCGCCTTTTCCCGTGATTTCGAAGGGCAGGTGCTGGACTTTGGTACCACGGGTCGCTTGCGCTTCAGCAACCTGATTATGTATGACCGCCAGACTGAGACCTGGTGGCAGCAGGCCACAGGCCAGGGTATCGCTGGTGAACACACCGGCGAGCAGCTTACATTCCTGCCCGCATCAATCATCGGATGGGAGGAATTCAAGCAGAACTTCCCTGATGGGCAGGTTCTCTCCAGAGATACAGGGTTCCGGCGGGATTATGGGCGCAACCCCTATGCTGGTTACGACAATATCAACAACTCGCCCTTCCTCTTCCGGGGACCGGAGACCCCAGGCGTCTTGCCCGCTATGGCCAGGGTGCTTACGGTCGAACTTGACGGTGAAGCGGTAGCTTATCCCTATGAAGCGCTGCAAGAGCAGGCTGCGATCAATGACACCATCGCCGGAAGCGAGGTGGTGATCTTCTGGCAGCCTGGCACGGCTTCTGCCCTGGACGCCGGTGTTATCGCCCAAGGAGAGGATGTTGGTGCCGGTGTCTCATTCTCCCGGGTTGTTGATGGCCATGTGCTGACTTTCTCATTCGATGGAGAAAAAATAGTCGATGACCAGACCGGCAGTGAATGGGATGTCTTTGGCCAGGCAATAAGTGGTGAACTGGAAGGCACCCAGCTCGAACCAGTAGTATCCGTAAACCACTTCTGGTTCTCATGGGCTGCCTTCAAGCCAGATACCCGAGTCTACACGGGATAAATAATTAACCCTGGTGAGCCTCAACTGCGGCCTGTGCCCAGGATAAGGCAGCCATCATAGCCGGGAATCCGATCGTTGTAATTCCCAACAACAGGGCGTGGTGAATTTCTTCCGCTGTTGCCCCAGCCTCGAGAGCGCGGTGAGTATGAGACCTCACTGCGCTCTCTGATTGGTTGGCTGCCGCCATGCCCAATTTGACCAGTTCACGCACTTTTTTCTCAAGTGGCCCGGCTTCTGCCGCGGTCGCACCGAGGCGTTCATATGTCTGCCACAGTTCACCATACTCAGCCTGAAAACGTTGGTATGTGCGGGGGAGTTCGCTCATCTTTGCCTCCTATATTTAATTGGCGGGGAATTTTGAAAACGTAGGGCATATCCTCTTAATGGATGATAGCCGCAAAACCCTAAATCTGCAATTTAATAATTAATCGATAGAAACTCTCTGCGTGTCGCAGCAATGGGGGATTCATTTTGGATATATGTTTCCTAAAATCTTGATCTTCCGCCAAAATAATTATGACAATCGTCCTTGTGATTACATTCACAAAACTGCTAGAATATATTCGGCTTTCTGAATATGACACCTCAATCTGTATCAACTTTGCTGCGCGCTATCAGTCAGCCCGCTAGAGTAGAAATATTGCTGGCAATCGGCACAGGTGAAGCCTGCGTCTGCCACCTGGAAACAGCGACCGGCCAGCGCCAGGCCTATATCTCTCAACAGTTAATGGCCCTGCGCAGCGCGGGGATCGTCACCAGCCGCAAGGAAGGTCGTAATGTTTACTACCGTCTAAAGAATCTCTCAACCCTGGACTTGATCCACCAGGCGGTTGAAATCAGCGGCAGCAGGGAAAACGATCTTCCAGCAACTGGTCCGCTAAACCTTTACGGGGAGTGTCCCTGCCCTAATTGTGAGGTCGAGTAATCCAATGCTCCTAAGCGCCAGAGACCAGGGACGAACCAGCATGGAGATAATCGAGGTGTTATTTAAATGATCGAGGGCATAGCCAGCTACTTGGGTACCCTGCTGTGGTCGGGGTGGACGAGCCTGTTGGATTATCTGGCAGCTCATGTGTTGCTGTGTCTGGTACCTGCATTCGTAATCGCCGGGTATGTCAGTGCGATGATCCCCAAAGAGGTCATCACCCGCTATCTGGGTCCAAAAGCACCGCGTTGGATTAGCTATCCGGCAGCTTCAATCGGCGGTTTCATCCTGGCAGTGTGCTCTTGCACCATCCTGCCCCTCTTTGCCAGCATTTGGAAGCGCGGGGCGGGTTTGGGCGTCGCGATAACGTTTTTATTTGTTGGTCCAGCTGTCAACATCCTGGCGATAGCATACACCGGTGCTGCGATCGGTATGGACATCGCCGTTGCACGAATCATCCTGTCGATAATCTTTGGCATTGCTATCGGTTTGATCATGGCCCGGGTGTTTCGTGAAGATGAAGCGGAGCGATTTGCACAATTGGCCGATACCGGCCTTTTCGATCAGAAAGCGGTCGTCAAGCCCGCGGTATGGGTGGTTTTCACCCTGCTGGTGGCTGTTCTGATTGTGGGAACTCTCCAGGCAAGCTTGTTCACCACAACCTGGATGTCCCTGCACCTACCAATTGAGTTACCACCTATGTTGGTAATCACCCTTGACAACCTGCAGTTAACCCTCCAAGGAGCATTTTTAATTGTTTTGCTGGCTCTCCTCGCCCCCATTGCATACCTGGGTTTGAATGGCATCCTTGAAAAATATAATCTCTGGACTTATGCCACGATCGTCCTGGTTGGGATGACTTTGTTATTTGCAGCACCTTCAGTGCGAGAAGGCAGCTTGGTGATTGGGATCACGGGTCGTTTTATCGGAGAGGTTTTGTTACTGGCTGCCATTGGGGGAGTGGTCCTCCATAGCTTCACTCGTGACGAGCTGGCAGGTTGGTTGTGGGAAACGTGGAAGTTCGTCAAGCAGATTTTTCCCCTTTTAGTGCTGGGGGTATTCCTGGCTGGCGTGTTCAAAGCGATCATTCCCGAATCATGGATTCAGAATCTGACTGGTCAAAATACTATCTGGGCCAACCTGATCGCTGTGCTCTTCGGAGTCTTTATGTACTTCCCTACACTGGTAGAGGTTCCCATCGCCCGCATGTTCCTCGATCTGGGAATGCACCGTGGACCTTTGCTGGCCTATCTACTAGCCGATCCTGCACTGTCAATCCAGAGCATCATGGTCACCGGTAATATCCTCGGTCGCCGGAAGACTATTACCTATGTCAGTTTGGTGATCATCTTCAGTACCCTGGCAGGCTATTTGTTTGGGATAACCCTGGCGGTGGTTTAAAAGGTTTGCGATGAATCAGAAATCAACTTCCTGGGCTCAAGTAGATGAATTCGGTCGCCTGGTACTGCCACCAGAAGTGATCGCGCAATATGGATTGGATCACGGCGCTCAAATCCGGATCGACCAGGCGGACAACTTCATACGCGTGCACCGTCCCACCAGCCACCTGGCGAAGGTTTATATCGAACCAACCAACAAATGTAATTTGACATGCAGTATGTGTATGCACCGAACCTGGGACGAACCTCAGGGAGAGATGAGCTGGGAAGTATTTACCAGCGTTCTGGAGAGCATAATAGATCTTCCTGATATTCCAAAAATATTTTTCGGTGGTTTGGGTGAACCATTATCCCATCCCCAAATCATTAGCATGATCTCGCAGGCCAAAGCCCAACAAACCCAGGTTGAATTAATCACCAATGGCACTCTTCTGGATGAGAATTGCGCTCGACAGCTGGTCAGCAATGGGTTAGATAGGATATGGATCTCGATCGATGGAGCCTCCCCAGAGAGTTATGCTGACATTCGTCTTGGCGCAGCTCTAGATGAGGTTGTGGATAATGTCAGAACACTGAAGCGTTTACGATCCGGTGGGCATTTCCCAAAACCGGAGATAGGCATCGTGTTTGTGGCGATGAAGCGTAATATTGCCGATCTGTCGGCTGTGATCAGGTTGGGCCGAAAACTGGGAGCGAAACAATTTTTAATCACGAACGTTCTGCCTTACTCAGCTGAGACACAGGCAGAAATTCTATACCAGCGCTCGCTGCGAAATATCACCTATCTGCCTTCGATTTGGTTCCCTAAGCTCAATCTGCCAAAGATGCAAATGGACGATTATGTTCGGAAGTCATTTTTTGAGGCGCTCAACAGCGGCTGTAACGTTACTTTTACCGGACACAATTTAGGCGGCACGAACGATGTATGCACTTTCATCGAATCCGGTTCAATCACTGTCGCCTGGGATGGCAATGTTAGCCCTTGCCCACCCCTATCTCATAACCACCTGAGTTATCTTCATAACAAACCACACTATTCGCGCCGCTATATTCTTGGAAACATAACCGAAAGCGATTTATTCGATCTCTGGAATGATAGCGAATATGTGGCCTACCGCCAGCGCGTACAACAGTTTGCCTTCGCCCCTTGCAGTGCTTGTGGTGGCTGTGACTTGTCGGAAAGCAATGAAGCGGATTGCTACGGGAATACCTTCCCAGCGTGTGGCGGCTGTCTGTGGGCACAAGGTGTCATCCAATGCCCGTGAATATTTACCCTAACCTGGGAGGTAGAAATGCTAACAATTAAAATCCTTGGTCCCGGATGCCCAAATTGCAAGCATGTAGAACAGATCACCCGTAAAACAGTCTCTGAGATGGGCTACCAGGCCGATATTTCCAAGGTCACTGATTATAACGAGATAATGGCTTACCCGATCATCTCAACCCCTGGATTGGTGATAAATGGTGAGGTGGTATGTTCTGGACGAATTCCTTCAAAAGATGAACTAACCACCTGGTTGGTTGGTTTCCAGGATTGAAGTGTTGGAACCACTCAGGCTCAATCAAAGGATCAGAGATTCATGACTGAAACAGCACCGGCAAACATGTCAACTTCAACTGGCGTTACGAAACGCCTTTCCACCCTCGACCGCTATCTAACCCTGTGGATATTTTTGGCGATGGCGTTAGGCGTGGCGATCGGTTATTACCTGCCCTCTGCGGTCGAACAGTTTAACAATACCGTGTCAGTTGGTACGACCAATATCCCCATCGCCATCGGCTTGATCCTGATGATGTACCCGCCCCTGGCGAAAGTACATTATGAAGAGCTGGGCGATGTCTTCCGCGACTGGCGGATTCTGAGCCTCTCATTGTTCTTAAACTGGATCATCGGACCCCTGCTGATGTTCGTCCTGGCGGTAGTATTCCTGCCCAGCTACCCCGAATACATGGCCGGGTTGATCATGATCGGGTTGGCGCGCTGTATCGCCATGGTAATCGTATGGAACGACCTGGCCAAAGGGGATGCCGAATACGCCGCCGGTTTAGTGGCTTTCAACAGCCTCTTCCAGGTCTTTTTCTACAGTATATTCGCCTGGGTCTTCATCACTAAATTACCTCCGCTGTTGGGATTACAGGGCACCATCGTCAACATCACCATTGGAGAGATCGCCCAGAGCGTTTTCATCTACCTGGGTATACCGATGATCGCTGGATTTCTCACCCGCCTGATCCTGATCCGTAAAAATGGGAAGGAGTGGTACGAGCGAGAATTTGTACCCCGCATCAGCCCCTTGACCCTGATCGCCCTGTTGTTTACCATTGTGGTCATGTTCAGCTTGAAAGGCAACCTGATCGTTCAGATTCCGTTGGATGTGGTCCGCATCGCCATCCCCCTGATCATCTATTTTGTGGTCATGTTCCTGGTCAGCTTTTGGATGAGCCATAGATTAAAAGTGAACTACGCCAAAACGACCAGCGTAGCCTTCACTGCGGCCAGCAATAATTTCGAGCTGGCTATTGCCGTCGCAGTAGCTGTCTTCGGCATCGGTTCCGGGGTAGCCTTTGCAGCAGTGATTGGTCCCCTGATCGAAGTCCCGGTGATGATCGGACTGGTGAACGTGGCCTTTGCCCTGCGCAAGCGCTACTTCCAAACACCTCTACAAGCCCCGGCAGATTGAGTATAATTTTGACTTCATTGGTGAGTCTATGCTGAGAAAATTACCTTTACCAGTTCTTGTCGTTTTATTGGGATTGATACTTCCCTGGAAATCACCCGTAAACGCGCAGCCAGATTTGCAATCGCAGGAAGGCGGAGTGGTGCGGGTATTCATGTTTTGGTCGAGTACCTGCGGGCACTGTGAATACGTGATCAACCAGGTCCTGCCACCAATTCAGGAACAGTATGGCGAGCAATTTGAAATCTTGATGGTCGAACTGGCTGCTCAAGAAGATGTGGACAGCTTGTACGAGACTGCCGCTATTGTTGGTATCCCCAAAGAACAAGTGGGGGTACCCTTCATGCTCATCGGCGATCAAGTGCTGCTCGGATCTGATCAGATCTCCAATGAGCTGCCAGGATTGCTGGCCAGCCACCTGGCAAGCGGTGGCATAGACTACCCCCGGTTGCAGCCCCTGGTCGACTACCTGCCCGAACCTGCTGATACTGGAGCAAGCGCACCGATTGCAATTGCAGAAGTCGATCCAGCGGACGATCATGCAGCTGAGCCAAGGTCCAACGGGTTCACCCTGGCATTAGTGGTGTTGGTGGGAATGGTGCTGGCGCTCGCCTACGTACTATTCGCCTTATTGAGGGACACCGAACCAGGTGGCAGACCACGAGCTGATTGGATCGACTGGCTGATCCCATTGGTGGTGGTGCTCGGGATGGGTGTCGCCGGGTACCTGACCTATATCGAATCCACCTCGGTACAGGCTGTTTGTGGACCGGTGGGAGACTGCAATGCAGTCCAGAACAGCTCCTACGCCCGGGTGCTGGGGATTTTGCCGGTTGGTATCCTGGGCTTACTCGGCTACGCGGCGATCCTGGTCGCCTGGATCGTACATAGGCTGCGTGAAGATCGACTAGGGGATTATGCCCGCCTGGCGATGCTGGGCATGGCACTCTTCGGCACGTTGTACTCGATCTACTTGACCTATATCGAGCTCTGGGTAATCTATGCGGTCTGCATCTGGTGCCTGAGCTCGGCGGTATTGATCACGCTGCTGATGCTGCTGAGCATTCGTCCCGCCCGGGAAGCGCTCGATTCATTGGGGGAAAATGAGGAAGAATTGTAGGGTTTACCCGTTCACGTTAGGGTGATTCAAATCAGCCGATTTTCGCAGGTATGGGAACCATAACCCTTAGCCATTATTTGCTGGTCTTATCAAAACCACTGCCTCTGCTCGCGCAAAGTGCGCCCGGTAAGCTGCAGTTTCTGATAGCAAACCTTTAAGGATAGCCAACTTCTGATTAAAACTATCTTTATTAATCTTATCTCCCTCAGTGAGATTGATTTCCCCACCATCTTCGGAGAAGATCGCCAGATCCCCTCTGGCAGCTAACCATTCAATCCCTGCCCTGACAGTCACATCTCGCTGGGCAGTGGCCGCGGCTAGAGCTGATATCTCCACAATTCCCTGGTTTGACCTAAGTGCATATTTAAGCAATCCAACCAGGCGCTTGATGAAGGGCTGCAATTCATCCAGCTGGGGATCAACAGCAAACAGGTGGACTACCTCAGGTGAAACTCTCTCTAGTGCACTGCGTAAAACCAGGCTTCCAGGTGGGATGGTCCAGATGACCAACGATTTATTCTCCTTCAATGAAAGCCGATCAGAGGTTGGAATACCATGCTCCTGCAGCTTTTCCCTGGCCTGTGCTTCCGCCCACACAACAGCAATCTCTTTTTCCAGAAGTAATTTCAATTCTCCTAATGCATGCGATGTATCCCGGAGGTCGTTTATCAGGATATCAAATTGTTCCTGGAGGAGCTCAATCTCACCCCCACCAGCCGGGCGAGCTTCCAGCCATTCAATCTGGACTTCTTTCTTTCCCCGGTAATCCCGGCCGCGAGGGGTATATGCCAGGTCGAGTTTTGCGCCCTTGACCAGCCAATCAGGCAGCTGTTCGAGACCACCTCCCCACCAGATCGCTTGTAATTCACATCCTGATTCATCAACCAGGTTCATGAGCAGGTGCTCTTCCCGACGGCCAATTGATTTCTGCCCGATATATCTCAAATCCTGGCTGACCAGGGTGAGCGGAGGATTCCCTGGGCCAAATGGCGCCAGGCGTTCCAGGTCAGCGACAATCTCCAGTGACAAATCAGCCAACGGGAGATAGCCATCGATTTCCAATTCAGGTTCGTAGTTAACTTCGCTGACCATCTCCCCCACCGTCAGCGAAAGGGCGCGGCGAAATTCAGGGATATTTTCCTCAACGAGCGCGAAACCCGCCGCCATCGGGTGTCCTCCGAAGCCTGCCAATAATTCGCTTTGGGCCGCGATGGCTTCGGAAATATTTATGCCCGGCACCGAGCGGGCTGATCCGCGGGCCAGCTCGCCAGGTGGTGAGTTGATCAACAATACCGGCCTGGAATAACGCTCAACCAGGCGGCTGGCCACGATTCCAATCACCCCACCCGGCCATGCCGGGTGCGAAAGGACAAGGGCAGCATCGTTGAGCAAGGTTGGTTCCTGTTCGATTTGAGCCTCAGCAGCCTGGTAGACCTGATTCGTGATCAGCTTCCGTTCCGCGTTGAGCCCCTCCAGCTGGGTGGCCAGCATGCGTACCTTGCTTTTTTCGGTTGTAGTTAGCAATTCGACAGCCTGGTTAGCATCTCCCAAACGGCCCAGCGCGTTCAAGCGGGGAGCCAGCTCGAAACCGATATGTTCTTCAGTTAAACCAGCAGGTTCAATCTCTGCCAGTTCCATGATCTGCTGCAAGCCAAGGCGGTGGGGTTGTCGCAGCTGGCCCAAACCGCGCTGGAGCAAATAGCGCACATCTCCAGTTTGCAGCGCCAGGTCGGCCACGATCCCCAAGGCGACCAGGTCTAGATATTCTTCCGCCCTGCCCTTTTGACCATATCGCTCAAAAAGCGCCTGGACCAGCTTGTATGCCACTCCCACGCCGGGCAGATTATGAAGCGGATGATCCGCAGAGCCCCTTTTGGGATTGATCACTGCCAATGCTTCAGGCAATTCCCCCGGCAAGTCATGGTGGTCAGTGATGATGACCTCGACACCCTTCGAATGAGCATACTCAACTGCCTCATGCTCACTGATGCCAGTATCGCAGGTCAGCAATAAGTCGATCCCGTCATCGATAATCTGGCTCAAAGTTGGAAGGTTGATGCCGTGCGATTCCTTGCTGCGCAGCGGGACATGATAGGTCACATTGGCGCCTAATTCTTGAAGAGCGGATACCAGTAAGGTTGTGGAAGTCTGCCCATCTACATCGAAGTCTCCCCAAACGCAGACCTGTTCTCCCTTCTTCAGCGCAATTTGCAATCTCTCAACCGCAGGTCCCATGTCATCCAAATCATTTGGTGAAGCTGGGGTATATAAATCTGGATCCAGGAAAGCCTGGATACGTTCCTGGTCATCGAATCCCCGCCGAAGCAGGACTTCGGAGACCAGGGGGTGACCGCCGACAGTCTCACGAATGTCCGCCAGGACAGTAACTTGTTGGGGGTCAAGCCAGGTTTTCAAGGAGACCCCTCATCCTCAGTCCTTCTCCCCCAAGTGGGAGAAGGATGCCTGCAAGCATTCGTTATAATTTCCAAGACAGATTCTAAACTCTGTTCAACTTCGTAATTCCAAAAACGAATAACCCTAATACCCCTATCTTCAAGGTTTCTCTCTCGTGCTATATCATCCTCTTCATGAAACTTATGGATCTCGCCATCTAATTCAATAGCTACCTGGTGAGTTGGGCAATAAAAATCGACGATATATGGACTAAGAACATGCTGACGGCGAAACTTGATGCCGTTCAACTTCCGATTCCTCAACTGCTCCCACAGGATTTTTTCGGCAGCAGTGGCCTGCTTTCGGAGCTCCTTAGCACGGATTTTTATATCTTCTGATCCTCGAATGGACTTCATACTTTTAGACATTACTAAATGCCCCATCAATTTAAAAAAGTATACCGGATTTTTAGTTACTCCCTTCCCTCTCCCAGAATTGGGAGAGGGAAGGGCTGGGGATGGGTGAGGGTTCCCTCTAAAATTCAATCTCCGCGATCTGGTCAAAATCCAGATCAAAATCCTGCTCGGTTTCAACCTCCAAGTCAGATTCTACCTGGTCGATTGAACCTGCCGCCGTCCCCCGGTCACAGAGCGACCGGTAGGTGCAGAATTTGCAGCGGCTCTCGTCAGCTGTCAAGTGAAAATCACCCTCCTTGAGCGAACCAACTTCATCAACCAGACCTGCCAGAAAATCATGATCCTGCTGGTATTGTTCATCACTATAAGAGAAGCGCTGCGGTTCTTGCGGGTGCTCCGCGAACCAGTAAACCATCTCGATCTGTTCGGGTGACAATTTACCCAGTCCAGTTACTTGTTCACCGGCCTGCACCAGCAGGTAGGGGTAAACTTTCGTCTGGAGCCGCTCGGCCAGCCAGTCTCTATTTGGTCTTTGGCGAGAAGTCTTCCAGTCGTAGATCGTCACCCGCCTGTCAGGTTCATCCATATCCCAGCTGATGAGATCATATTTAGCCAGCAATCTAAAACTACCGAATTGAGCTGATAACACACCTTCAACCAGGGTATTCCCTCCGGGAGTTACGTTCGCAAACTGTAAGAAATTCCCCCACCAGCGTTTCAAGTCGCTGCCTTCTGGACCCAATGAATCCATCATGGTCGAGAGTCGTTTCTCAGGTACACCAAGCAGGTAGCGCTGGATCAGGCGGTGAAACTCAGCCCCGGAACGCATTCGCTGCTCGTGTTCGAGCAATGGTTCTGCTTCAACCGCCGGCCAGGCGAGCTGGTCCAGGTAGCGCAGTTGGAATCGGCGCCGGCAGTCCACATAGTCCTGCAGGGATCCTTGGCTGAATTGAAAATCTAGGGGCAAAAGGGTCATGCTGATCCGCCTCCCAAATCGGAAAGCCGATCTTCCCAAAATCCGATCAGCGCTTGAAAGGATTCAGCCGGCTGTAACTTGCCGTCTCGACCAGTGTTCCGGGTAATAAATAATTCCTTCTTAGCACGGGTGATGCCCACATACAGTAGTCTTAAGCGTTCGGCTACATAATCCAAGCGCGCTTTTTTGGAGGCCTGGCCCTCCTCATACCAATCATAATCACCAGACGAGAGGGCGACCTCCAGCTGTTTAATTGTTTCTGCTTCCAGGTTGAGATGGTCGCGCAGGAACCAGGCTTCAGCGATATAGCGATCTTGGAGTCGACCAGAAGGGAAGTTATAGGTGTTGACCGACATCAGGTAGACCCGGTCCCATTCAAGACCTTTGGCCTTGTGCATGGTAGAGATGACCACCTGGCCTTTGTGCGCCTCTGGATCGAAACCGGTGTCATCGTCGCTGAAGCCCAAGAAGCGGCGCTCGTTCTTGGCGATCACAGCCAGCTCCTCCGTGAAATCAGGCAAATGCCAATCACTGTTCGTCTCACCCGCCTGGCGAAGTAAGAGTGCCAGTTTATGCGCGATAGCCAGATCCGGCGGTTCGTGAAAAAGATCCTGGGCCAGGGAAAGCACCAGCTGGTCGATCGGTAATGTGGTCGCGCCCTGCCAGCGCCGGACAACTTGCCGAAATTCCTGCAGCTCACCTGATACCCAATCCTGATCTTCCTGGATATTTAAACTCGCAAACCAGTCATTGCCTGCTCGCGGCCAGAGATAATCCTCCACCTGGCGACATTTGTTGATCATCCTTTTGACCACTTCGAGCAATGCTTTGTTTTCTTCGACCTCCCAGGCCTCCCTGCGCCAGACGTTGTAGGCGATTGAGAGCATCCGGGAAGAACCCGGTTCGGCCAGGTAATTGAGTATATTGGCCAGCGCACCAGCAGCACCGCGCGTTTCAGCTGTGCTGCGCAAGAGCGAATCTGAGTATTCTAAGCCCCTGGCACCCAAAGCTTTGGCCAGGTCGAATCCACGCTGGTTGCGCGGTACAAGCACAGCGACTGTATTATCCGGGTGGGAAGGCAGCCAGTCGGCAATCGATTCAACTACATACTCCATCTCCCCTTGGGGAGTCATCTTCTGCTCAACAAGATGAATCGCCTGTGGGTCGTCCGGCGGATTTGGCTGCGGGTCACCCGGCGGCGTTACTTCTATCGGGGGCGGCACCAAAGCCTGGCGCACCTCTTCCCGGGGATGTTCCTCCTGGGTCCATTCGATCAGGTAATTCGCCAAGTCAATGATGCTGCTGGTTGAACGTCCTGAATTGGGCATATCCAAGTCATCAACTTCTGGAGAATCCAGAAATTGGCGCAGCGACTCTGGGCTGGCGGTAGTAAACGTCTCAAAAATGGCCTGGTTTGGATCGCCAACCCGCACCCAATTCCCATTTGGCTCAGCGAGCTTCTCCAGGATCTGTTCCTGCAGCTGGCTGCTGTCTTGGGCCTCGTCCTCGAGGATATAAGGCCAGCGGTATCTCAAACGCTCAAGGTAACTTTCATCGAGCCGGATCGCCTGGATCGCCAGCCGGATGAGGTCGTCAAAATCCAGTGCACCCCGGTAGACCAGGGCTTGCTGGTAAGACTGGTAAATCTCGCAGCCCATCTGGGCCAAGGGCAGTGGAACGGGCAGCTGCTCAAGTCTCGCCCTTATCTCTTCAGATGATAGCTGTTTGTCCTTGGCGAGACGGATAAATGCCAGGGCGACATCGCTGACTCTGGCTGGCAGGTGATCCCGCCGAACCCAGTCCAGCTTGCTTTGCTCTAAAGTTGAATCCAGGTAATCATCCAGTGCGTATGGATGGGCTTTGAGCCAGGCTGAAGCTGCTTCCCGCCGGATTTTATCTACCTCCCGTTCATCGATAATTTGAAAATTCTCTGACAGTCCCAGCAGGTCCGGCCGCTCGCGAACGATATCATGCGCCAGGCCGTGCAGGGTGCGCACGCGATAGCCCAGGTTTGGCAGCAAACCCTTTTCCTTGACCAGGTTTCCCACCCGGACAGAGAAATTGTCCACCGCGGCGTTGACCAGCGTGACCACCAGCACTTCCTGTTCATCTTCCAGTAAACCGTCTGCGATGATTTGGGCGGCAAGCATTGAAAGTATTTGGGTTTTGCCGCTGCCGGGCACAGCCGAGACACCCATTTTGCCGCCCCGGTAGGCCAGGATCTGCTCCTGTTTAGGTCGCGGGATAAACATCAGTGGGTCTCCACCTGGGTACCTGGCGCATCGGCCGGGTAATTCTGCAGAACCCTTTGGATCGCCCGCAAGAAAGGCCCTTTCATCTCGTAGCCGCCTTCGCCAAGATCACTTAACCCCAGGTAAATCTTATAACGGCAGCGGCGGATCAAACCGGTTGAAAGACGATAGAGCGCTTCCTGGCTGGAGGCAAATTCTTCAGAGTCTGTCCAGGGTGTCCCCGGCGGCCAATGCCGGCTCAGCACGTATGGTTGCGTCAGCGGCTGGTAAAGGCGTTCAGCCCAGCCCTGACCGCCAACATCCAGCCAAAACTGGACCTCCACTGGCCGGTTGCCCATCAAGAATGTATAGGCAGGCGCCAGGAAGACTGCACCCTCGCTGGGTTCGTTCCAGCGGCGGATGTACTGGGCGGCTACTACCCCCTGCTGCACCAGCTGCACATAATCCTTACCGCTGCCATCGGTGAGTGATTCTGCCAGGATCCAGCGGAAGCGCCGGGCCGAATCGATCAAGTTCGCCGTCACCTGTCCCGCATCCCGGGAGTGGTGAAAGCCATAACCTGGTTGGGAGAGCACCTCTCCGAACAGGCGGCTCAAGAAATGATCTAGCTCATCCACGGGATTGAGACTGTACGAATCAAGCCACAAGCGCAGGTTCTCATAACGCTCGCCGAGCTGGTAGGTGATGCGCTCCTGCATGTCCGGATTGATGCGGTCGAAGGAGGTAAGGGTTGGACGACCATCCTTGCTCCGGTAAACGATTTCCGCCAGTAATTGACCTCGTACCAGGTCTAACCCGTCGACCGCCTGCACCAGGGCATAGGCTAATTCGTAGCTAACCGGAGTAATGCCCCACTCCGGATGAGCCACAGCTGCCAGGGTCAGCAGGCATTGGGCAGCCGGTTCATCCTTCAGCGCCCTCGAAGGCCGGTGGGATTGGGTGGCGATGCCGGAGCGATCAAAACGTTCACTCAGCGAGTAGCGCAAAGAGTCAGACATATATGGCGCCAAAATCACAATCTCCTCTGGCGGAATGCCTTCATCTTCTACCAGATAGCTAGCCCGCTCCACAACCCAATCCAGCATCTGTGGGTGGAAGCGGTGAGTCTCAAATTCCAGGACTGAGCGCACATCCCCAACCGCGGGTTTTGATGCAGGGTCTTCAACGATTGGTTGAGATGGGGATACAAAAGGTGAATCCAATCGATCTTCAGCCAGGTTGAAGGAAATTTCCAGTCCTGCGGTAAACTCTTGTATTTCGGGTGTGGTGACGAAAGAGTGATTGAAGGTGACCTCTTCCTGGCAGTGATCTTTGAGCCGGTAGCCGCTGGCTGGATCAGCGCCCAGGAATATACGGTAGCCGCCATCCCAATCGTAGATCAGGGTGGCTGACTCAAGCTGTGGCAGCCATTCCGCCATCAAATCATGTGAAACCGGGGTGTCCTCCTCCACGTTGTCGTAGATCAGGTGATTATAAGTTTTGGACAGGTAATCCCGGCAGACCGGAACGGACCAGATATGTTTTAAGAAGACTTCCACCCGCAGGGAAAAATCGAGCAGATTTTGTTCCAGGCAGAATTCACGAAACCGAAGCGCAGCTTGCTGGGCATCCGCGTACAGGTGCGCCTGGCTGATTTCCCCGATCCAGGCGCCGCGCAGCCGCTGCTCCAGTTCTGTGTGTGGAAATCCGACCACCGCCGCTTTGTTCAGGTTATCAACCACCTGGCTGTAAAGACGGTTGCGGTCGATGGTCACGGTATCGAAGGCGCCCCCTTCGATCATCGGCTCGACCACCCTGGCCATGAAATACTGGGCTGTCTCTAAATTGAGGAAAGTCGGCGCCTGGTCTGGATGGGCAAAACCAGCCTGCTCTGAAACCAGTGGCCAGAAGAGCTGCACCATCTTTTGCGCCAGGCCGCCCAGGGTGAGCACATCCACCGTGCCGCCCGCCACCAGCCCCGGGTTGCGCAGCGCCTGGTAGTACGGTTGGGCCAGGTTGCGCTGCGGTAGGAAGACCAGAATCGTATCGGCGCGCGCACCCTGTGCCATAAGATACAACATGCGCTCGACTCCCGCGGTCGTCTTTCCCGCGCCAGCCGGGCCTTCGAGAAAGATCTTCTGGTCGTTTGAAGCTTCGATTAAATCGAGCTGTGGAGGTGTTAACTCCAAGATTTACCTCATCTTCTCTTTTTGCCGCTTATGAACGGTAATTATGAGTTATCAATAATGTTCCCTTACTGGCAGCCCTCTCCATAATCATAATTCTCGATATTCCAAAACTCGCTCGGAGACGAAGCATCGAGCATAAAAACGCACATATCCGGCCGGCTGAGAGCCAGCTTCAGGTGTTGGTATAGGGGGACGACTGGCAGCTCTTCCGCGAATATGGATTGGGCCATCTGGTGGTTTTCCACATATCCTGGCTGTCCCGGTAGGGTACCCAGGGCTATTTCGCAGGCCAGATCGTAAGCGCTATCCCTGAAACCCGAGGCATTCACCCCCCCCCATCCGAAGGGAAATATTTTAATCCCTTCATCATCCTCAACGATGGGATCTCCTGGGATTTGCAGGCTCGTCCACAAGTTGCAGGCGGGTAAATTGCTGGCCGCCCAGGCGAATTGGGCTAGATCGAAGCGCCGGCCAAAGACGGGACCATCTGGACCGGGTGCGTAAACATCAATGGCGGGTCCGGATTCTAAAACCAGCTGGGCACCGCACTGAGCCAGCGAATCCGCTAATATCTGGCTGGCAGCCTGGCGCTGCGCAGCCTCAGAGGTCGTGTAGGCCACCTGCAATGGCGTACCATCTACGATGCCCTGTATGCCTATAGCCTGGCGTGGAGTTTGGGGATCCACATCGTGATCAACCCAGCCTGCTTCTTGGAGCAGTTGGGCACCCGCGACTGGGTCATATTCATAATGAGGGGCATCACCATTATATAAAGGATGCTCCTGCGGCAAATAGGAGGCTGGAATACTCGATCTGCCATCCAAGAGCTGGTCAACTATCCGCTGCCGGTCCATGCAGAGTGCGAACCCCTGGCGAACCCGAACGTCTCTGAAAAAATCTGGGCGATCGACACCAGATAGATATCCGTCGTCATACGAGACGTGTTGAATTCCGAAATCTGCGTGCTCCCAGATTGGGCCAGCGGCATAGTAAGATTGCAGACGTCCTTCACCTTCCAGCTGGTTGAGACCCTCGAGCCCACTATTCAGAACCATACCTCCGATACCCTGATCCAATAAGTCGCACCCACCGCTGGTCAGCAGATCCAGATATTGTTCGCCATCCCCGCCAATGAACCTGAAGAGCAGTTCATCAAATTTGACTTCAGCTTCTTGAGCCCGGAAGTAATTTGGGTTCTTTCTGAGGCTGATAAATTCCCCGGAAATCCAGCTCGAGATCATGTACGGTCCCCACCCCAGGGGCTGGCGAGCGGTCTCCTGGGTGCTGAATAAATCCTGATGGACATATTGGGATAAGATATGCTCAGGCAGGGGGATGAAAAAATTTGTCTGGTAGGCAGGGTCGAGGAATCCGGGTACACCTCTCCACTGTAAGCTGCGATCATCAAGTGCAGTATAGCTCGCTGTCCTCGGTACAGTTTCCCAGCCGCTGCGAGTTACTATCCCCAGTCCACCGCAAGCACCAAAATCAGCCTGGCAATCCCTGGCGATCTGGTAGCTGAATTCAGAATCAGCAGCGGTGAGCGGGGTGCTGTCCGACCACTTGATCCCAGCCTTGAGCGTAAAAGTAGACGACAACTGCGCCATCTCTAACGGGCCGCCATCCCAGGCCACGGCACATCCAGTACTCGTACAGCCAAACGGGCGCACTACCTCACCTGGTTCGAGCTGCACCAGCTGACCTTCATCGTTCACCACCCAATCCCCTGCCTCCACCAGTACCGGTTCGAGGGCAGCATCACCGTCCGCCAGGCTGGGCAGCTTTTCCATGATAACCGGAATGTTCTCATATCCGATGTTATCCACCGGGCCATCGTAAACCGCCTCCAAGATGTGCCGTTGGGCCAGCGAATTGCCACCATAAATGTATAACGTCTCCGGTTCATCGGCAATGCAGATCGTCAACCGGCGTGGGGGTATCGTTGGCGTGGGTGGAATGCTGGGCGTTGCCGTTGGTCCGACTTCAATTTCTGTAGGTTCAACTAAGACATCTGCTTGAGTTGGCGTCTCTTGCCCACCAATTGAACATCCTGCGAGTAACAGGAACAGGATAAATGGTAATCCAAAAAATTTCCAATAATTTGTTTTCATAAATATGTGCCTGAATTGAATGGAACACCAGGATTATACTTTATGCCGTGCATGCCCCAAACCATACAACGCCACCTGCGAGTAGAGCATTGAACTGGTGGATTACTTTGAAGGGAAGACAATCGCTCGTTCCAATGCAGAGCCCCGCATAAAAAAAACGGGAGAACGAGCAGGAGTTTTGAAATTTATAGCTGCCTCGGATAGAAGATTAATCTTCGAGCTTGATTGCAACCATCTGGATGTTGGTCATCTCCTCGATTGCGAACTTGACTCCTTCACGCCCTAATCCACTCTGCCGGTTGCCTCCATAAGGCATGTGATCGGCTCGATAAGCAGGGGTTTCATTGATCATCACCCCGCCAAAATTCAGGCGTTTAATCGCCTTGAACACCCGCTGAATATCACGCGTGAATACTGCAGCTTGCAAACCATAATCCGAAGCGTCTGCCTGTTCTAAGGCACCTTCGAAATCATCATAGGGTATCACCGAGGCGACCGGAGCAAAGGCTTCCTGGTCAACGATCTTCATCTCCGGATCGACATTGGTCAAGACTGTGGGCCAGTAAACTGCATCCTCTCTTTTTCCACCGGTTAACACTTGAGCACCGCCAGCTCGCGCCTCGTCAACCCAACCCTCGATGCGATCTACCTCTCCCGGATCGATCATCGGTCCGACATCAACCCGCGCATCCAGCGGGTCGCCGACCACCATCGCCTCACTCGCCTGGACAAATTTCTCTGTAAATGGATCCGAGATTCCCTTCTGAGAATATATTCTTTGAACCGATATGCAAACCTGGCCAGAGTTGTAATATGCGCCAACAGCACATTTTTTAGCGACCAGGTCGAGATCGGCATCCGGGGCGATGATGACTGGGGAGGTATTGCCCAACTCCAGGGTGACTTTCTTAATGCCGGCCACACTGAGGATGTGCTCACCAACCGGGGGGCTGCCGGTGAAGGTGATCTTGTCCACCCGTGGATCAGTCACCATCCATTCACCGACCGTGCTGCCCGGACCGACAACCAGGTTTATCGTCCCACGCGGTAATCCAGCGCTCTCCAGGATCTCACAGAGTTTCACCGCAGTAATAGGCGTCGTGCTGGCTGGCTTGAGCACCACCGGATTGCCAGCTGCGATCGCAGGAGCTACTTTATGCGCTACCAGGTTGAGGGGAAAATTGAAAGGGCTGATGGCTACAATCACACCCACCGGTCGCCGCAGCCAAAAACCAAAATAACCTTCCCCCGCAGGCACCGCATCCAAGGGGATAGTCTCACCGTGCACCCGCTTGGCTTCTTCAGCCGCCAGGGTGAAAGTGCTGATGGCGCGCTCGACTTCAGCCAGGGCAAACTTCATCGCCTTGCCCGCCTCGATGGCGATAGTTTCTGCAAGGTCCTGTTTGCGTTCACTAATTAATACGGCTGCCCGGCCAAGAATTTCAGATCGCCGGTAGGCTGGCATGTCAGCCATCAAAGGGACTGCTCGCTGCGCGGCTTCGATGGCAGCATCTACATCTTCTTTCCGTGCAGTTGGCAGGACTGCGAAGACCTCTTGAGTATATTTGTTGGTTACTTCCATCGATTCCCCGCCATCTACCCATTGCCCATCAATAAAGAGTTTATACTCCGTCATCGGATCCTCCTTTTAATATTCCAGTTCTTCCCTCTGATTGGGTGATTATACTTTATCGACAAGTCATCAAAATTTACAAATGACCAATCCTTAATATCCACCCCTGGAGGTAGCAAATTTCGAATTCACAGGTTAGAATAGGTGATAGAATTTTTAGCCTAGGTCAAAAATAAATTTAGATAAACGAACATGCGTGAAAATCTAACTCGAGTCATTGAAGATTATTTGAAAACAATTTATGACTTAACCGCCTCCGGTGAGCGCGCCTCCACCAACCAGATCGCTGAGCGCATGGATGTAACTCCTGCTTCAGTGACGAACATGATTCAGAAACTTGCCGAAACCGATCCACCGTTGTTGGATTATCGCAAGCACCGGGGAGTAAAACTGACTTCGGAGGGGGAAAAGGTTGCCCTGGAGATCATCCGCCACCATCGCCTGCTGGAGATGTTTCTCCACCAGACCCTGGGCTACAGCTGGGATGAAGTACACGAAGAGGCTGATCGATTAGAGCACGTCATCTCTGAGGAGATGGAAGAGAGGATTGCAGCCAGCCTGGGGAACCCCCAGCACGACCCGCACGGTGATCCTATCCCATCCCGCGACCTGTACCTGCCAGAATCGGATGAGGAAGCATTAAGCCAACTGCGACCTCCCCAGGAGGCACGTGTGAAACGAGTCAGCGACAGCGATCCTGAACTCCTGCGCTACCTGAGCGAGATGGGTATTGAACCCGCTTCAAAATTATCGGTTCTGGAATACTCCCCTTTTGACAATAATCTTAAAGTACAAATCGAGGGCAGGAGTTCACCAGTGGTTATTGGTCCGCGGGTCACCAACCAGGTGTTTGTTGACCTGATTTCGTAAGCAGAAAGATATTTTTAGGGGGAAATTTCGAGGAAAAATCCATTGCAATCCAGAGTTTGTTAGGATATTCTATTACTGAATCATCATGGAAATTGTTTGCGCTCTATCTTAAGCGAGGGAGTAACTGGACATGGATTTAAAAAGAAATGGATTGAACCGGGTAGTCGTCACTGGCCTGGGAATTGTATCACCACTTGGTCACTTAGCTGAATTCTGGCCAGATCTTCTTGAAGGAAAATCCGGGATACGGGGAACGACCCTTTTCGATCCACAAGATTTAGAGGTCAGGATCGCGGCAGAAGTCGATTTCGATCCTAATGATCACATCGATCGGAAAACTGCCCGCCGCATGGCGAGAGCTTCACAGATGGCCCTGATCGCCGCCCGCATGGCGATGGAAGATGCAGGATTGAACCAGGAGATTGTGGCTTCGCAGGGTGAGCGCGTCGGCGTTTCGGTAGGTACCGTAAATGCCGGCTTTGATTCACTGGTCGACACAGCCTACCAGTACACTTACCACGGGCGAAAACCTTTCCCAACTGCATTGATCAACGGGCTGCCAAATATGCCTGGCTACTATGTCAGCCTGGAGATGGGTGCCACAGGTCCCTTAACCACCATCTCCACTGCTTGCGCAAGCGGAACCCAAAGCATCGGTCATGGAATGGATCTGATCCGCCACAGGAAAGCAGACCTGGTCTTTGCGGGAGGCGTGGATTGCCTGATCCGTAAGGAAGTAATGGCCGCATTCGATGCCATGACTGTGCTCTCACGCAGCAACAACGATTATCCCGAAAATGCCAGCCGGCCTTTCGATGCTGATAGAGATGGTTTTGTTCTTGGAGAAGGGGCCGGGTTTATGGTGCTGGAATCGATGGAACACGCCCTTGAAAGGGAGGCCCATATCTATGCCGAAGTGTTGGGACATGCAGCCTCTTCGGATGCAAGCCACATTGCTACACCTGACAAGGAGGGTCTCGGCGCTCAGAAAGCCATGCGCTGGGCATTGGATGATGCGCACCTGTCGCCAAATGAGGTAGATTACATCAATGCACATGGAACTGGAACGAGGGTCAATGATCCTACTGAGACAAGAGCCATCAAGCAGGTTTTTAGAGAACTTGCTTATAAGATTCCCATAAGCTCAACAAAAAGTATGATCGGTCACTGCATGGGCGCCTCTGGGGCGCTTGAAGCAATCGCCTGTGTTAAATCGCTTCAGGAAGGCATTCTCCATCCCACAATTAACTATGAATCACCTGATCCAGAGTGTGATTTAGACTATATTCCCAACGAAGCACGAAATGTGGGAATTAGTACTGCATTATCCAATAGTTTTGGATTGGGAGGTCAAAACGCCTGCCTGGTATTCGGAGCGACTTAATCCTTCCTTGAATCTTCAATTCTGTGCCACCACTAATACCATACTTCTCCACTTGGATAAGAGATAAATCTTAATTACCCAATATCAAGGAAGAAAAAATAAAATTATTGTCAGTTCTGTACTGTTGTGATTGGACTTATCCCTTCATCCGTTTTGCGCGGAGGGAGTGGAGGATCGGGATTTTGCACTAGACGACGCCAAGCATAGCTGACAGTCCATATCATGATTAAGCCCCCAGCTATTCCGGGTGCCCAAAAACCAACACTTCCTAATAAGATCCCCCCTACGGTTGGAGAAATTACTCGAGTGAGGCTTTCCAAGGAAGCGGAAAGACCTAATGTGCCGCCAACCTCCTCTTGATAGACTGCTTTACTCAGTGTGCTGTTTAGCAGGGTATTTAATGTGCCGGCCGCAAGAGCTAGTGGAGCGAGAATGATCAGAAGTGCGATGATA
>CALBUI010000061.1 GCA_937968125.1 uncultured Anaerolineales bacterium
TCCTCTTTCCTCCTCCAGAAAGATTTGGATAAAGATTTGGATAGTTCCCGCTCACGCGGGTTTGACTGTACGACGAATAGGAAAGATTTTAAAATTAATGCTGGGCACCACCTCCTTAAAACGCCTAATGTTCGTCTGACCACAATTAACACAGGATTGGTCAAATCGTTACGCGAGATCATACTTCGTTAACTTTCCAAGGATTTAGGTTAATTCCTTGATTTTACCGACTTGTGAATAATAGGTCAAGGGGAAATACTCACATCTCGATGAAACATTTGTCATACTAACCTGAAGAGACCTCGCTCACAAGAAGGTGTGATGGGCACTGTTAGAAAGCCCCGTATGATAAAATATATATGGATGATGGAACGGTTAAATGAATAGGGATAGCCAACTGTCGCTGCCTCCAGCACCAAACCTGATCGGGGCGATTCGCTCGGGTTTTGATGCTATCGCCAACCATGTTGTTTTAATCCTGTTCCCAATCGCTCTAGATCTGTTCCTTTGGACTGGCCCGCGATTGAAATTGACAGGCTTGATCAAGTCTACCTCGGACCAACTGTTCCAGGTGTACAGCTTGCAGGATCCTGGTATGGCGGAGATAATTCAACCAGTCCAACAAGCCTGGACGGTAATAGCAGAGCAATTTAACCTTATGGCCATTCTCCGGACGTATCCTGTTGGCATAACCAGTTTGTTGGTCTCTCAGCTCCCATTGAGCTCGCCGTTTGGCATCCTGGCCTCCTGGGAGATTGGCACTTTTGGAGGCGCATTCATCGCTTCTGTCTTTATTGCGCTGGCAGGGATATTTCTCGGAACTTTTTATTTTCAAGCCATTGCTCAGGCAGCAATCAATGGAGATATCAGCTGGGGTCAGGCACTCGAACGATGGCCTAAAGCCTCATTGCAAATGTTTTTCCTGGCAATTATGTGGTTTGTTCTGTTGTTATTCATTACCATACCAGGGAGCTTCCTGCTTTCATTCCTTATATTAAGCGGAGTTTCCTATGGACAATGCGCATTATTAATTTTTGCTGGGATCGTGTTTTGGTTGATACTGCCGCTTGTGTTCTCCCCACATGGCATAGTTATGAACGAGAACAATTTCTTTACCTCGGTAAAGGTGAGCGCAAATTTGACCCGCAAAACCTTGCCAACAACAGTTTTGTTCATTTTGGCTGTCTTCCTACTCAGTAAAGGGCTGGATATCCTCTGGTTAGTGCCCTCGGAGACGTCCTGGCTTTTGATTGTGGGAATTTTAGGTCATGCATTCGTCACCACCGCTTTGATAGCCTCGAGTTTCGTTTATTACCGGGATGCGCTCCGCTGGATGAGGGAGATAGTAAGAATTAGAAGTATAAAGAGCGTATAAGAATTAAGATTAATTAAGAACAGGGGGGATCTTGATCAGAATAATGGTGTGATTTTAAAGGAGTTTGGAGGTTCTTTGTCAATGGGAAAGAATGTTAATGTTTCGTACGATGCAAAAGATATTCAAGTGCTGGAGGGTTTGGAAGCTGTTCGCCGGCGTCCAGGGATGTATGTTGGTGGCACGGATGTAAAAGCACTGCATCACTTAATTTATGAGGTAGTTGACAATTCAATTGATGAAGCACTCGCAGGGGCATGCGATCAGATTGAAATAACCATACTTCCCGACAGCAGTGTGAGAGTAACTGATAACGGTCGCGGTATCCCGGTAGATATCCACCCGCAGGAAAATAAATCTGCTCTGGAAGTAGTAATGACGACATTGCATGCGGGCGGTAAATTTGGCGGTGGAAGTTATAAAGTTTCCGGCGGTTTACACGGCGTCGGTGTTTCTGCTGTGAATGCCCTCTCTGAATGGTGTGAGGTTACGGTAAAACGGGATGGGAAAACCCATCAACAACGCTACGAGCGCGGTTATCCAAAGGGACCGGTAGAGCAGGTTGGGAAAGTATCCAAAAATGATACTGGAACGAGCACCTGGTTCAGATTTGATCCAGAGATATTCACTGAAGATGTGGATTACCGGTTCGATACCCTGGTGCAGCGATTGCGGGAGATGGCATTTGTAACCCGTGGAGTGACAATTTATTTTGTGGATGAGCGCGCGGACCGCGAAATGACATTCTATTTCGAGGGTGGTATCACCTCATTCGTCCGGTACTTGAACCGGAATAGAAAGACCTTACATCCAGTTGTGCATGTTGAAAAGGAATTGGACAATATCACCATTGATTCAGCGATTCAATACACCGATGCTTTCAGCGAATCGGTCTATGCCTTTGCAAATACGATCAATACGATTGATGGCGGTACTCACCTGACTGGATTGAGGGCGGCAGTTACCCGCACGATCAATGATTATGCCCGTAAAAGTGGATTGTTGAAGGATTCTGATTCGAATTTTACTGGCGATGACACCCGAGAAGGGTTAACTGCTATTATCAGTATAAAACACCCTGATCCGCAGTTTGAGAGCCAGACGAAGGTCAAGCTGATGAATCCGGAAGTGCAAACCCTTGCTCAGCAGGTAGTCCATGAATCTTTCGGCAGTTTCCTGGAGGAAAATCCATCCGAAGCAAAAGCGATTGTTCAGAAATGCTTGACTTCAGCCAGGGCGCGTGATGCGGCTCGCAAAGCACGCGATCTGGTTATCCGTAAATCTGCCCTGGAAAGCTTGACCCTGCCAGGTAAGCTAGCCGATTGTTCCGAACGTGACCCTGAGAAGACCGAGCTGTTCATCGTTGAGGGAGATAGCGCGGGTGGATCTGCGAAGCAAGGACGCGATCGCCATTTCCAGGCCATATTGCCATTAAGGGGTAAGATATTAAACACAGAACGAGCCAGGCTGGATAAAATCCTGACCAGTAATGAAGTTAAGGCGCTGATATCGGCGTTGGGAACTGGGATTGGTGAAGGATTTGATCTATCTGGGCTGCGATATGGACGTGTGATTATCATGACGGACGCAGATGTTGATGGCAGCCATATTCGGACATTATTACTGACGTTCTTCTTCCGATATATGCAGCCGCTCATAGACGAAGGCCATCTCTTTATCGCCCAACCACCTTTGTATCGGATTGGGTATCGGAAACAAGTTCATTACGCTTATACAGAGCAAGATAGGGAGCGTTTGTTCGCGAAATTGGGTGTTGATGCTGAGAAGATCTCGCTTTCCCGTTACAAGGGATTGGGAGAAATGAATCCTCAACAGCTATGGGATACCACAATGGATCCCAGTCAGAGGACGCTGCTTCTGGTGTCGATCGAAGATGCAGCTGAGGCAGACCACACATTTGATATGTTGATGGGTTCCGCAGTACCCCCCAGACGTCGTTTCATCCAGACACACGCCCGGGAAGTACGCAACCTGGATATCTGAATAAGGGGACCGGTTCAGCTGCACAGGATTTTATGGTAATACCCGGGTGGGATGGACGGAAGGTGGGTCCGATTCCATGATAGATCATTTAATTAATTAATGACGATAGAACGCGGCTCGCGGCTAATTAATCGTTACCTGATCGAAGAAATCCTCGGTCAAGGTGGTATGGGCTCGATTTACCGGGCCGTTGATGAAAACCTTGGGGTGCAAGTTGCTGTTAAGGAAAACCTCTTTACCTCGGAGGAGTATGCGCGCCAGTTCCGTCGTGAAGCAGTAATCCTGGCCAATCTGCGCCATCCCAACTTGCCTAGAGTCACAGACCACTTTGTGATTGATGGGCAGGGTCAATATCTGGTGATGGATTACATTGAGGGGGAGGATTTGCGAGAACGTATCGATCGCCAGGGATTGCTTTCCGATGCAGATACGGTCATCCTGGGGACCGCGGTGTGCGATGCGCTCTCCTATCTACATTCCCGCCAACCTCAGGTTGTTCATCGAGATATCAAACCAGGAAACATCAAAATCACTCCTGCGGGAAATGTGATCCTGGTTGATTTTGGTTTAGCGAAGGTGACTCAAGGCAGCCAGGTGACCAGCACCGGAGCCCGGGCAATGACCCCCGGATACTCACCGCCGGAGCAGTACGGCACGGCTAGAACCGATCATCGCTCGGATATTTTTTCCTTAGGGGCATCGCTCTACATGGCGTTGACCGGTGCTTTACCTGAGGATGCTTTAGCCCGTGCCATGGGGCAAATTAATCTTACCCAAATTCGCAAGCATAATTCGAAAGTATCCCGGCGGTTGGCAGCGGTGATCGAAAAAGCCATGGAGCTGCGCCCTGAACAGCGCTACCAGACTGCAGATGAGTTCAAGATAGCACTGTTTAATACCCGCGTGATCACAGGCAAGAGGGCTGCGAAAGAAATGACCCTGGCGCCAGTTGCCAGCGGAGCAGCGGCTGCGAATAACTATGAACCGGCAGCCGGATCATCTCCATCTTTATTCTCAGTGAATAATCAAGCTGACCAGGGGTACTTATCATCCGGCGCTCCCCCAAATCAGACCGGAGGAGCGAGCATTAATTCTGCAAGTGGTTTACCTGCCAAAAATCGGGGATTGGGTTGTTGGTTAAGCGCAGCTATTCTTTTGATCGTAGTGGCAATCATCGTAGGCGCATCAATCTTCCAGCCACAGCTGCTCAATCAAGCACAACGATGGATTCCGGATTACATTTTTTCCATTCCAATCCTGGCTTCATCTAATACCCCCACTGCGAGCCCAACTCCAAATCTGGAAGACACCTCTCTTGTCGCCGCCCCAGACCAAACTGCCACCCAAATCTCCTCCTCTCCGACACCGGATTCAGTCAGCGAAACTGCTGGGATTACTCCCACACAGACCCCGACAAGAAGACCGCGACCTACTGCGACAGATACACCTTCACCGACGCCAATTGGTGGCGGGATGGGTCAGATCGCCTTTGCCAGTGATCTGACTGGCTTACCGCAAATATATCTAATGAACTCGGATGGTACTGCTCCGCACCAAATAACCGACATGCCTGAAGGAGCCTGCCAACCAGCCTGGTCGCCAGATGGCGGGCGATTGGCATTTATTGCGCCATGTGGGGGTAACCAGGAGATTTATCCTGGGGCTGGAATTTTTATCATTAACGTGGACGGATCGGATTTATTCCCATTGCCTTCCATTCCAGGGGGGGATTTCGATCCTGCCTGGTCGCCAGATGGCACGAAAATTTTGTTCACCTCGCTGCGTGATTTTAACCGGGCTCAAATTTACGAGTTCAACTTGGAAGAAAATTCCACTCGATCTATATCGGCCAATTTTGTTCGTGATAGCCAGCCTGCCTGGTCACCGGATGGCAAAGAAATCGCATTTGTTACCACCCGCCGCGGCCCTTCTCAGATCTGGATCATGGATCAGAATGGAGAGGAGGCTTTCTTGCTTTCCCGCAGCGGTAGTCTGAAGGACACCCAACCGGAATGGTCGCCTGATAGTTTAACGATTATGTTCACCCAAAATGAGGTGATTGGTGGGGTGCCGCGACTTGTGGCGATGCGGGTGGAAGAGGGGAATTTGATCGAGACCAGGGTAATCCGAGAGGTAATACCGATGAGGGAAGCAGCTTATTCTCCGGATGGCGCCTGGATTGCCTTCGAGAGCTGGCCTGAGGGCAGCAACCATGACATCTATATCATGACCCCGAATGGGAATGGACGGCAGCGCCTTACTGATGCAGATGGGTTCGAGTTTGATCCTGCCTGGCGTCCTTAACTGAAAATCCCAAGTTTCGCTTGTAAAATTTATCACTTTCGAGGATAATTGGGAGGGAGACATCCTCTTATTGGAAATTTTTTATCTCTTCGCGTGAGTTTACTTTGTTTTGGAGGTAGTTAGTTTAGATGGTAGGTAGCTCGCAACAGAATAGCAATGGTGGACCAATGCCAACCATACCCAGGGTATGGTTCTTATTATGTGCTTTCCTAATCCTGGGGATATTGCTCGGGTCTTGTTCTGCACTCAACCCAGATCCATTCACCATGATGAGTGGTGATGAACAATTGGTAGTGCTGCTGCGTGGAGAAAAAGATGGTCAATACCAGGCGCAATATGATGGGCGCAATCCAGCCGAGCTGAATTCCCTGCACGTGATGCTGGGAGGGCAAATTCTGCACCTCGATATCAAGCAAGTAACCATAATTCACGATGGTCAGGAAGTGATCTTGGAAGGAAATGGCACCCTTCCTGAAGGCTCTCAGATTATTCTTGAGCCAGGAGATGAATTTGAGGTGCGAGTGACATATTTAGGCCGGACATTGGGCGGCAACTACATGTACGGATTGCGGATCGGTTATGGTGATGATCCCCAGGCA
>CALBUI010000062.1 GCA_937968125.1 uncultured Anaerolineales bacterium
CTACTCTAGGGACTGGTCCCTTCTGCCAGGGTCGTAATTCTGTCACAATCTCCAAGGGAGAATCATCGAGATCAATATACGGATTAATCTCTTTGAGATGCAGATGGGGTGGGAGTTCCTCGTGCCGCAGGGAAAGTATTACTTTAATAAGACTGGCTACACCGGCTGCAGCTTCCAAATGACCGATATTTGTCTTAACCGAGCCAACAAAATAAGGTTGGTCCGGAACACGATCTGCATCAAGAACCGCTCGCAGCGATTGAATTTCAATTGGATCTCCTAGAGGGGTACCGGTCCCATGGCTTTCCACATAACTGATCTGGGATGGCTGCACCGCTGCATTCTCAAGGGCTGTGCGGATGACGGCTTGTTGGGAGGGCCCATTGGGGGCGGTAAGCCCATTGCTGCGGCCGTCCTGGTTGACTGCTGAACCTCGTAACAACGCCAGGATGTTGTCGCCATCCCGCAGAGCATCCTCCAGGCGTTTCAGGATCACCACGCCGCAGCCCTCTCCACGAACGTAGCCATCCGCCTGGGCATCGAAAGTTTTGCAGCGACCATCTGGCGCCATCATCCTGGCTTGGGAGAACGTGATGGTCAGCTCGGGTGAGACCATCACATTGACGCCACCCGCGATAACCAGGTCAGATTCTCCATTGCGCAGACTCTGCATCGCCATGTGAACAGCAACAAGTGATGATGAACAAGCTGTGTCCACCGCCATGCTGGGTCCCCGCAGGTCAAAGGAATAGGATAGCCGGTTAGCAGCGATGCTGTGGGCATTACCAGTGCCAGCGTATGCATCAATGCTGTCCTGGTCACCATATTGAATTTGAGAATAATCGTAGCTGCTGATGCCGATAAATACTCCTGAACGGGTACCAGCCAGTTTATCCACAGCCTGCCCAGCGTTTTCAAGCGCCTCGTAAGATACCTCCAATAAGAGCCTTTGCTGCGGGTCCATCCGGGTAGCTTCACGGGGTGAAATGCCAAAAAAGCCGGGATCGAATCTGGCCACATCATCTAGAAAACCGCCCCAGCGGGTGTTGGCTTTTCCACAGACACTTGCACCCGGCTCATAAAACGCGTCCACATCCCAACGGTCTTCAGGTACTTCACGAATGGTATCCACGCCATTATGCAATATCTGCCAAAAAGCTTCTGGGTCATTCGCATTCGGGAAGCGACAGCTCATCCCAACAACCGCAATTGGTTCTGTGGTCCGGGAGACAAACTGGGGTGGAGCCAATGCAGGTTGATCCGAAGTCTTATCAGACAGGTAATGAGCGAGACTGCTAATACTTGGGTAATCCCAGGCCAGGGTTGGAGAGAGCCGGCGTCCCAGCCAGATCTCAAGATCACCGGTCAGGCTGACCGCTTCCACTGAATCCAACCCATAATAGGTAAATGGCTCTTTTGGATCGATTTTTGAGGCAGGCAGTTGTACGCGGGCCGCGATTTGGTCGATCAACCAGGTTTCGATTGTCTTATAGGACCCAGATTCAGAACTGCGGCTTTCTTCAAGTTCCTTTTTAGGGGGTTTTTCTACTCCCGTAGATCCAACCTGGGTAGAATCGGGTTTCTCGGATCGCCATTCAGCTTTGGATTTCAGGGTTCCCTCTAAGAATCCAACTTTACATTCATATCGTTTTACTTTCCCGCTGGAGGTCATCGGGATGCTCAACGGCTTTAATAGGACAACTGCGTAAACCTGCAGCTGATGGTTCTCTGCGATCGCTCTGCGCACGGCTGAAAACACTTCTTCGGTATTCGCATTCCTGTGCTGGCGAGCCAATTCATGCACGATGACCAGCTTCTCTTCGTCGTCCTCGATAACTGAAAATGCCGCCCCAGAGAAAGATTGCAATGCTTCATGGCTCTTTTCTACGGTCAACTCAATATCCTGGGGATAATAATTCCAGCCGCGGATAATGATCAGGTCTTTAAGACGACCGGTGACAAAAAGTTCACCCTCCTCCAAAAATCCAAGGTCACCGGTCCGCAAAAAGGGACCTTCCCCAGTATCGGCCAGGTGGGCTTGAAAGTATTGAGTCGTCTCGTCTGGCATGCCCCAATATCCCTGGGCAACACTGGGGCCCGAAACCCAGATTTCGCCAATTTCATCTGGCTTGCGCTGCAGATGGGTTTCCGGATCGACGATCAAGATCTTATGTTCTGGCAGGGCTCCCCCACAACCAACCAGGTGTTGGGTGTCACCATCACTACCTTTAGCGAAAACGACTTTATTATTCTTGAGAGGATTCTTTCTCACCTCTCGAACCACTGGAAGCCCAGCTCCCTCACCTCCTGCAACCAACAAGGTTCCCTCAGCTAAACCATAACAGGGGTAAAAAGCATCTCGTCGAAATCCATAGGGTTCGAATGTATCCGCAAATCTTTCTAGGGTTTTAGCCCGGATCGGTTCAGCTCCACAGAAGACTGTCTCCAAGCTGCTTAGGTCCAGATCTTCCCGCTCTTTAGGGGTTGTTTTTGTGACGCATAAGTCGAAGGCAAAATTCGGCGCCCCAGTAATTGTGCCCTGGTAACGAGTAATAGCCTGCAGCCATCGAATTGGGCGCTGTAGAAATGCGATGGGAGACATCAAGATCGAGGTTTCCCCAACATATATTGGTTCAAGAATGCCGCCGATCAAACCCATGTCGTGATAGCTGGGCAGCCAGAAAACCCCCATCCCTTTTCCTTCAATTTGAAAGCCGTGCTTGATGATTTTTAGATTGTGGATTAGATTTCCATGGCTCAATATGACCCCTTTTGGTGCGGATGTTGAGCCGGAGGTATATTGGATGAATGCCAGCGTGTCTGGATTGATTTCTGTATCTTGCCATTGTGCTTCCAAGCCATCAGGAAGCTGTTCAGTGTTCCGCCATTCCAGCTCTGCCAGATCTGGGGCGTGTTCAAACCGGCTTTCAATATTTTCCAGGATTGACGAAGTGGTTAAGGCCACTTTTGCATTGGAATCAGCGACTATCGCCTGAATGCGTGGCACGGGTCTATTGAGGCGGGGAGGATAAGCTGGGACGGCGACTGTCCCAGCATAGAGACAACCAAAAAATGTGGCGATGTAATCCAGCCCGGGAGGGTATAAAAGAAGTGCCCTTTCCCCCTGCATGCCAATGTCCTGGAGGAGTGCACCAATCGCCATTGCCTGCCGGTTCAGTTCACCGTAGGTCAGGTTGGTTTCTTCTGTCTCACCATCTTCCAGAAAGGTGTAGACTAATTTATCCGGCTGGTGGAGCGCCCACCATCTCAGCATTTCGACCAGAGTTGTGGGATTATAACCAGCCAGGGAGCTCTGGTTCATGGATCAATATCTCCTTTCCGCCACCAATTAACATATTACCCATGTGCACAGATATAAAGGATAAATACGCAATGCACTTCGAAATTATAGTACCAGTCAGGGAAGATCAAAAAGATCTTCTGAAAAGTCAAGTGTCAATTGTATATTGCAAGGATGTGGCCAGATCGTGGTATCTTAATGATGGTAGGATAATTAATATTCATATTTATATCACAAAACTCCGTTATCCCGTTCTGCCATGTTAAGCATGACAGATTGAGGATATGTGTGTCGAAACAGCTGTTTTGGATAGTTTGGGATAAATAACCCAAGTTTTGTCTTGATTAAGGGTTGCGTTTTACCTCCCTATCAGTTTATAATAGTTTTCATTCTCAGGGGTTTGGTTACTCAAGTCTAAGCATTAATTAAAAATTGCAAATATCAGCTAGTTTAATATTAACCCCTACAACCTGCATTCTTATCAACATAATCGATCTATGAACGCACATTAGCGTTCGACTACATACAAAGGAATGGTGGCTAGTGACTCAGACCAATTCCAAACTCGTTGTTCAGGAAGGTCCTAATCCTGGACAAGAATTTGAAATATCCCAGACACCAATAGTAATCGGGCGCGCCCCGGGCGCTCAATCCGAGATCATCATCACCGCTCCAGGCGTGTCTCGCCGTCATGCTCAAATCAGCCAACGGGGAGATCAATATATCATTGAAGATCTCAACAGCAGCAACGGCACCTTCCTCAATGGTCAGCGCATAACTGGTTCTGCACCTTTGAATTCCGGCGATGTTATCGCCCTGGGTCAATCAATCAATTTAGTATTTTCCCTGCCTCAAGTAACTGAGGTACAAGATGTGCGCGACTTGCTGCCGGAAACGCCAGAAGTACCTGCCGGGGTGGCACAAACGGTAATTGGGGAAGCATTTCCAGCAGAGGCCAAGCTAGCCACACCGCCCCAATTCCTGATCACCATCGCCGGAGCACCTCCAGAGGTTTTCACTTTAACCTCGGACAGTCTAACCATCGGTCGCGCGGATGACAACGATATCACAGTTAGTTCGAACATCGTCTCGAGGAGTCATGCCCGTCTCGAGCGGTCCAATGGTGGCTATCGCATCGTTGTCTTGCCTCAAGCCAGCAATCCCGTCTATGTGGATGGATACCCCATCACCGCCCCGCACCAGCTGCGTCATAATGACAAGCTGCGCATCGGTGGGCAGGACCCTGGGTCGATGGTCACCATGACCTACAACTCTCCATCGGAGGCTATCGCTCAAGAAGCGATAGAAATTTCCTTCGAGGAGAAGGCCTTAATCTCCATTGGACGTGATCCCGCCAATGATATCGTACTCGACCAACCCCAGGTTTCGCGCAACCATGCCGAAATCGAACGTGTCGGACAGCGCTTTCGCCTGATCGACCTGAACAGTTCCAACGGCACTTTCGTCAACGACGAACAGATCACGGCGGAAGCCTGGTTGAAGCCCACGGATACCGTCCGCATCGGTTCTTACCGCTTTGAGGTCAGCGAAGAGTCCTTAGCCCA
>CALBUI010000063.1 GCA_937968125.1 uncultured Anaerolineales bacterium
TTATCGATCGCCCCAGGCGTGCCCAGTTTGGCATCGATGTGCGCACAGACCACGACACTTCGATCGCCAGCATTGCCTTTACGGGCGATCACATTGTATCCTTTCGCTGGAATCCGCTGCGCATCGGAAATCAAAGTGGCCTCCTCACCCAAATGTTTTAACAACTTCTCACCATCCTCCTCCTTCATAAAAACCGAGGGGATATCGAAATCGCCATCTTCGATCAGTGGGAAGGGGTACAAGCCGCCAGCCAACTCAGGATTCCGCGTGGTGGCGGCAAGGATGGCAAGTGGTTTCTTCGTCTCCAGCAGCCCGATGATAGCCTGGTGTTCTTCCGGGTTATAGAAGGGAAAGTTCTTCGGCATCAGCTGCTCTTTGGCCAGATCGCCATAGAGCAGCAGAATCTTGTCCTCCACCTCAATCGCTTCTAATTCCTCCAGCGTAGAGGCAGCTGTGAACAAAGCTTTCACCTTGCAGCCAAGAGAGTAAGGACTGGCTTGAACCTCAAATGCCTCATCTTCAACCGTAAGCTCCACTTTATCTGATTTCCAATCCATGCAATCAAATTCAGGACATTCTGTCTCAAAACCAAAGCCGGATACGACCTCAGCGAAGAAATCACTCGACAAGCGGTTTCCGGGACCTCCGACACGCCGGTTAGGCAGCTCTAGGCATAACTTTTCCAAATCTATCTCTGCTCTTTCAATCAAAGTTTCTTTGGACATTGCATATCCTCTTCCGTATGATGGAAATAATTTATCCTTAGCATATTTGTGACAATGAAATTAAAAAATTTGGCAAATTATACCCTCGCAATGTGTTTTGTATTAATTCAAGATTCTTTATACTAGATGGATATCGAAATTCCTTGATGCTTGGCTTTGGAATGAAATTATCAATGAGCGCAATGAAACTAACTGTCTATGTCGTCGTGTGTTTTTTAACATATAATATCCACAAAAATTCCACGACCCGTGTTCCATGCCGGTGTATGTATCAAACCCAGAATTCTTAGCAAAATAAATCATGACGAAGAAAATTGTACCCATCCATCGTCGCAACTTCTTGCTGCACCTTCAAGAGCGTGCCGGCTACGATCAACCGGTTTTGGTCAAAGAGCCTGCCCATAACGAATTACCCATCTCTCTCCCTGATCAGCTTCACCACGAATATGCCATCACCACGCAACTGGGGAATGTGTGTGGTGTGCGACCCGCATATGCCTTGGAGGGTACCGAGAGTCAGCCAATGCTGCTCCTGGAATATATACCAGGAAAGACACTGGCTGAGTTAATCCGCTCCGAGTCACTCGATATGACTCAGAAATTAACCTTGGCGGTGAACATTGCCACGATCCTGAGCTGCATCCACGAGCAATGGGTGATGCATAAAGACCTGAGCAGCAACAATATTCTGGTATCTACTAACGATCGGCCTGGCTCACAGGGTGGGGTGTATATCATCGATTTTGGACTGGCCTCAAGCATGCTGCAGGAATACCCCTCCCGCTTAGCGCCCGACGAAACCCTTGTCGGTACTTTAGCATACATCTCTCCCGAACAAACCGGGCGTATGAACCGCCGGGTCGATTACCGCACCGATATCTACTCACTGGGTGTCATCTTGTACGAATTGTTTACCAGCCAGCTGCCCTTCGAGAGTCGCGATGCGCTGGAGATGATCCATTCTCATATCGCACGTCAACCTAAGCCTCCCCAGCAGATTAATGAAGGCATCCCCACTCCAGTATCAGAGATTATTCTCAAACTGCTGGCTAAGAATGTCGAAGATCGTTACCAGACAACCCATGGTCTGTTGGCCGATCTCAAGCGCTGTCAAGATAAATGGCAAAGAAAGGGCCGGATAAAATCGTTTAATCTGGGAAACGAGGATTTTACCGGTCGTCTGCAAATCCCCCAAAAGCTGTACGGTCGCCAGGCGGAGATCGAGCAGCTTCAGGCCATCCTCGATCGCGCTATTACGGAGCAACCACAACTTTTACTGGTAGCCGGATATTCAGGGATCGGTAAAACATCTCTGGTTCACGAAATTCAAAAAGACGTTATCAATAAACAGGGTATTTTTGTAGAAGGTAAATTTGACCAGCTCCAGCGGACTCTGCCTTACTCAGCCTGGGCACAAGCATTAGACCAATTTGTGGAAAATTTGCTGGCGGAGAGTGAAACCAGTCTCGCTAATTGGCGGGAAACCATCCAGGAGGCCCTTGGTGATAGTGGGCAGATTCTGATTGATATTATTCCCGATTTGGAACGTGTCATCGGACCCCAACCGAAAGTTCCACAGTTGGGCGGTATTGAGAACCAGAACCGCTTTAACTACATCTTCAATAGCTTTATCAGCAGCTTGGCCACGCCAGAGCATCCCCTGGTTGTTTTTCTGGATGACCTACAGTGGATCGATCCGGCTTCTCTCAACTTGATCGAGGCCCTTCTAGCGGCTCCGGAAACAAGCTGCTTTATGGTCATTGGTGCCTATCGTAACAATGAAGTTGATCCTGCTCACCCCCTGGCGGTCAGCCTAGAGAGAATGCAAAGGGAAAGCAACCCGGTTACAGTTATTACACTTGCGGATCTTTCATCTGACGACACCAACCACCTGCTGGCCGACACTTTGCAGCTCAACGTCCCAGACTGCCGAGATCTAAACCAAATTTTGGCGACAAAGTCCGGCGGCAACCCATTTTTCTACCGGCAGCTGCTTTATACGCTGGAAGCAGAAAGACACTTGAAGTTCGATGTCGATGAACGTCGCTGGCAATGGGACGACACCATTGATCAGAGCATTCAAGCCCGTGGCAGTGTCGTCGATCTGATGCTCGAGAAAATCCGCACGCTGCCGGATGAAACCCAGCGCGCTTTGAGCCTGGCGGCCTGCATTGGAAGCCGTTTTGACACATCTACATTAGACATTATTGCCAGACAGGAACAGAGTGACATCCTGTCAGATCTGAATCCTGCCATTCGGGAGGGATTGATCATCCGCTCGGATGGACATTTTTATTTCACCCACGACCGGATCCAGGAAGCGGGATATGCTTTAATACCCCAATCAGACCTGCCCCAAACTCATCTGGAAATTGGGCGCACTCTCCAGGCGGATAAAACAGCAGAAGACCTGGAGGAGGAGATTTTTTCCATCATTGGCCACCTGAATGCTGGTCGGGAATTCATTGAGAGCGACTCAGAGAAAATAGATCTGGCAAGGTTAAATCTGAAAGCAGGACGAAAGGCAAAGGCCACCTCTGCCTATTCCGAAGCCAAGAAATATATCGAGATTGGCCTCGAGCTCATCGGTCCAGACAGCTGGCAAAACCTGTATGAGTTAACTTTATCGCTCCACAACGAAAACGGAGAACTGGCATACCTGACTGGACAATTCGAGCAGCTTGCCCCTACGGTCGATCTGATACAAAGGAATACGAGAAGCATCTATGATCGGATGCGAATTTACATGACCCAAATCGAAGCAGAGACCGCACAGTATCATGTTATCGAAGCTCTTAATATGGGGCTAGAGGTCTTAAGGGATCTGGGCTTCGAGATTCCTGCAAAACCTACTGCGGAGGACATCAAGAGCTTAAACGATAAATTCATCGGTTTACTGTCAAGTAATCCACTGGACCAAATATCTCGCCTTCCAAGAATGTCGGACAAGAAGGCTTTAGCAGCCTCCTCCCTTTTTGCCTCAATCATGTCGACCTCGTATATCATCAATCCATCACTCTTTCCCATCATCAGCTACAACGGCGCGATCTTGATCCTTGAGTACGGGCTTGACGTCTGGGCACCATTCTTTTTTGGAGGGGTCACTCTTGTTAATTTCGCTTCGGTGGACAAGGAGACTCCTGTTGACGAAGGGCTGAACCTGATCCGCTTTTACGAGCAGCTG
>CALBUI010000064.1 GCA_937968125.1 uncultured Anaerolineales bacterium
GTGATGAACGAACCAAATAACGATACTGCAGCGATAACTGCAGAACCAATAGCAATGCCTTTCGTGATGGCTTTGGTTGTATTTCCAACTGCATCCAGGTCAGCCATGATCTTCTTGGCGCCTCTCGTTTCTTCATCATCCTTATCATGCCAGGCCATCTCACCGATACCATTAGCGTTATCGGCAATTGGTCCAAACGAATCCATTGCTACGTTGTTTCCAGTTAATGTCAGCATTCCGATTCCAGTTAAGGCGACACCATAGAGAATATAAGTGAAATCTAGCATCGGATCTGTGGTTATGCCGCCAAATATGAGAATAGATGCAAAAATTGTGCCAGCCAAGAGTAATATCGACCATACAGAGGATTCAAATCCTGTCGAAATGCCGGAGAGGATCAAAGTCGCTGTCCCTGTGTCAGCCGACTTCTTGATTTCCTGTACCGGTTTGGCATGGGAACCAGTAAAGTAATCCGTCAACCGGTCGATGAAGATCGCTAAAAGGACACCAGTTGTAGTCGCAAGAAACGGTCGCCACCAGCCGCCCGGGACCCCTTGCATGTAAAGCACTGCAATGATGCCAAATAAAACGACTGATATTGCTGCAGAGGTGAGAAAACCGGTAAAAATTGCTCGCATGGCATCACCACTCATGCCATCGCTGCCGCGTACATTATAAGTTCCTATGATGGAAGCTAACACTCCGATGCCTCGAACCATCAGTGGGAAAATAATCCATTCAACATGCCCGGTAAGACTGAAAAGAGCCACACCGAGGATCAAGCTCGAGACAATTGTGACTTCGTAGGACTCAAAAATATCAGCAGCCATGCCGGCACAGTCGCCGACATTATCACCGACAAGATCGGCGATGACAGCAGGATTGCGTGGATCGTCCTCAGCTAAACCAGCCTCCACTTTTCCGACCAAGTCAGCACCTACGTCTGCAGCCTTGGTGAAAATTCCTCCACCAACTCGCATGAATAGAGCGAGCAGAGTGCCGCCGAAACCAAATCCAAGAAGCGCATCCGGGGCAGCAACTCCAAAAATCATGAAGATCACCGTACCACCTAAGAGACCTAATCCATCAGTGAGCATGCCAGTTATCGTCCCAGAACGATATGCGATCCGCAAAGAGTCACCAAACGAATACCTGGCTGCTGAGGCTACACGTACATTTCCTTGAACGGCCATCCGCATCCCGATCTGTCCGACTGCGAGTGAAAATCCTGCTCCTAAAACGAATGCAAATGCTCGACCCATTCCAATAAACAACCTGATCTGTTGGTTTTCAGCAACCGATAGAGACTCAGCACAATGTTCTGCCATCTCAGCGGGAGCCCCCTTAACCACCATACAGTACCAGAGTGATGCTTCTGGAGATGGCGGAACTATATAAATTGAGGCAAAGAGGGCGATCGTAAGAATGGCGATCAAAGGTAAAATCGTCACCAGCTGGCGACGAAGATAGGCATTGGCACCATCTCGAATGGCATTCCACACTTTTTGCATTTCGGGCGTCCCTTTGTCCTCTTTTAATACTTGGGAACGCAATAAAACTGCGTATAGCAATCCGATGATCGCAATCACGAGGACGGCCCAAATTGCTATTTGCTCAAAGGTGTCGAGTCCATACATGTTGTTACTTCCTCCAGGTCGGATTAGATAGTTTGTTAGGAATTACATTGTCAACTGATGCTGGGATTGACTTGGTATATCTCTCCCCTAGCAGTTGCAGGGACGTTTAAATCAACGTCTCTGGGACATTAATTACTTTGATAAATTAATACTGCATGATTCGTTGGATTTATTTCACCAGAATTGTGATTTGTGAAAAACTGGTCAGATTGTACAAGGGGGTTGCGAATGTGTCAAGAACCACAATCACATTAGGATTATATTAGAACCGATATTACTACTTGACTTTGACATTTTTTTTATTGTATAGTGATACTCGGTAAAGGAAGAAAATACCTTACCAACGACAATTGCATCTCTTCGTTGTTGAGGAATTGTTCAAATCTTATTGAAGCACTGGCGATTTGTGTTGTTCGCTGTGCTTTTTATTGTAGGGAATGGATGTTGGTAGACACGTTTAATTTGTCATATTGGCTTTGACCATCCTTAAATCGTCCAAAATCTTATTATGTCAGTAGTAATTCGAATTGGGTATTGATTTTGGTTTGGAAATGTTGTATTCTGGTTAGTATATTTAGAGTTAAATTACCTGAGTTTGTCAGGTTTTGGAGAAATAATGATAGATGAAGAACTGCTAAGTTCTCTCGAAGAACAAGAAGAACGTCATAATGCGGTCGCAAAATTAATTGAGCTGGGTAGGAAGAAAACTTTTGTTACCTATGACGATATTTTGCTATTCTTTCCCGAAGCAGAGCAAGATGTTGACCAGCTAGAAGAGGCTTTTTCCGCGCTGGTGAGCGCTGGTATCGTGTACATCGAAGATCCTGGAACAGGTGGGCCGACTGACCAGGAGCTAACTGAGGAAGATACCGAAGAGGAATCTACTCAGGCTGGCACAGCAGAGGATAACTATCTGGCAAATATTGATACAGATGACACGATAGGGCTCTATTTGAAAGAAGTTGGACGAGTTCCTTTGTTGACTGCAGTCGAGGAGGTCGAGCTTGCCCAAAGAATTGAGCGCGGGCGACTTGCCCGCGAGGAACTGGCTCGGGGAAATGTTACACCACGTCGCCGGGGTGAACTCCAGATGTTGATCGAGGATGGCTGGGCTGCACGAGAGCACTTGATCACCGCTAACTCTCGTCTGGTGATCAGCGTGGCCAAAAAGTATATGGGCAGGGGTGTACCGTTCCTGGACCTGATCCAGGAAGGCAACATTGGTTTGATTCGAGCCGCGAAAAAATTTGATTATCGGCGCGGGCACAAGTTCAGTACTTATGCAACCTGGTGGATTCGTCAGGCTGTTACCAGGGCGATCGCCGATCAAGGTCGCACGATCCGTGTTCCTGTTCACATGGGCGACCAAATCAATAAGTTGCTGCGTGTCCAACACCAATTAACTCAGCGATTAGGACGGGATCCTTCTGTGGAAGAGCTGGCTGTCGCTTTAGAGGTGACTCCCCAGAAGGTCGAGAACATGATTCAGGTTGCCAGACGACCGCTTTCCTTAGAAACGCCAACTGACGATGAAGAAGACTCAGTTTTGGGAGATTTCATCCAGGATGATGAGTTCCCGGCCCCCGATGACACTGCGACTTATAATTTGCTGCGCGAACATTTAGAAAGTGTGCTGGATGGATTGCCACCCAGAGAAGTGCGCATCCTTCAACTCCGCTACGGACTTTTAGATGGCCAGGCATATACATTGGAAGAAGTCGGCAGGAAGATGGGGGTCACCCGAGAGCGAGTCCGGCAAATTGAAGCTCAGGCTTTGAGTAGATTACGACACCCTGCTATCCGCAGAAAACTGCGCGAGTATTTGGGATAATCGAGCGAGCAGACTCCCGTGGGTATAAAACCTGCGGGAGTTTTTGATTCCCCACATAATCCCGACTCCAGCTAAAATGGAAATAAATGGAATTAACGGCACAGAGTACCGCTGCCACGAGAATGGGATCTGGAGGGTATAACCAATCACCATAGCTAATATCGAAAGTATTAGGATAATGGGGTTTCGGCGCTTGTCTGGTTCT
>CALBUI010000065.1 GCA_937968125.1 uncultured Anaerolineales bacterium
CTCCCCTTTCCAGCCAGATCACGCTTAACCACGTCCTTCGCAGCTTCGATCAGCTCTTCGGAATTATCCATATACAGGAAACCGCGGCTCAGGATGCGCGGTTCGCCAGCCAATTTGTGATGTTTATTGACCGGCACCGTCACGATCACGAAACCATCCTGTGAAAGCCGTTCCCGGTCGCGCATCACATGGCTGCTGATTTCTCCCACCAGGGAACCATCCACGTACACATTTTCGGCGGGAACAGGATCCCCCAGCCAGGCTTTTTCACCATCGGTCACCCAGGTAGAACCATTCTGCAATATGTGGATCTGTTCCGGTTTGTAACCATCGGCCTGGACCAAGCGGGCATGCAGGTGCAGGTGGCGCAGTTCACCGTGCACCGGGATTAAAAAGCGTGGATGCACTTCCTGAAGCATGATGCGAATGTCCTCCCGGTTGCCGTGGCCGGAGACATGCACGTTAGCCAGCGGCCCATAAACCACATTGGCACCGCGGGCAAACAGGTGATTTAACATCCGGTTGACATCTTCCTCGTTACCTGGGATTGTTCCGCCGGAAATGATAATCGTATCGTTCGCATGCACCTGCACCTGGTGATGTTCACCGGTTGCCATACGATTCAGGGCTGAGCGTGACTCGCCTTGCGAACCAGTCGCAACGATGACCAGCTTTTCATCCGGCACAGGATCGTTGATATTCACAAGCAGGCCCTTGGGAACTTCGAGGTATCCCAATTCAGTAGCCAACTCCACATTTTGCTGCAGACTGCGCCCGGTCAGTGCGATTTTGCGTCTGTGTTTTTGCGATAACCGGATAATCTCCTGCAGACGGGTCAGCACCGAGGAAAATGTGGTAATGATAATCCGGCTCCCAGTTGCTTCAGCGAAGAGCCTGTCCAGCGTGTCTGCCACCAATTGTTCGGTTGGCGTTCTTCCGGGCTGGTCGGCATTGGTGCTGTCTGCCAGAAGAGCCAGGACCCCGTTTGGGGTCAGCTGGTGCATGCGGTCGAGGTCCGTGGTGCGACCTCCGGTGGGAGTTTCGTCCATCTTGTAGTCGCCGGTATGCACTACCGCGCCCACTGGCGTATCGATCACCAACCCGACTGCAGCCGGAATAGAGTGCGCCACCGCGAAGGGGCTCACCCGGAATGGTCCCAGGTGGAGGGTTTTTTGATCGTCGATCACCTCCAGCCGGGTGCGTCCGAGCCCACCAATCTCTTCTAATTTTCGTCTGACCATTCCGATTGTCAGGGCTGTACCATAAACAGTCGCACCCTTCCCCGTTAGATCAAGGTTTTTTAACAAGTACGGCAAACCGCCGATATGATCCTGATGACCGTGGGTCAGCACGATGCCGCGTAAAGTTTCCTGGTTTTCCAGGATGTATTCGAACTGCGGCAGTACCAGGTCAATCCCGTACATTTCATTCTCGGGAAACATAACCCCACAATCAACGACGATCTGGTTGCGGCCATATTCAAATACGGTCATGTTTTTACCAATCTCCCCCAAGCCGCCCAGGGGGATAATCTTTCAATTCTTATTCATTCTTTTATACGTAGTCCTTTATTTCTTTCAATGTTACTTTTAAAGCGCAATTTTAAAATATGCGCTGAGATTTTTCAGATAAGCACCATAATACGCGAAATACCAGCATTGCTGGTCTGGCTATCTGAAGATTTCTGAATTATTTGCGAGACTTTGGTGATCGAGCGTGATAATCAGAGACTTACAGCGATGGCACTTGACGTTATCTACTGGCAGATCATAACACATACCCATTAGCGTGGTGTTAGAGAATTTAACTGTGAAATAAATCAAAATACAGCCGGAGGCTGAATCTTAACGGCTATTTGCCAGGGAGTCAGATATTATTTTGAAAAAGTTACGCTCTGAAGATCTATGATATACTCAATCATAGCTTAATTAGGATCTGTGAACGCACTGCTTGTCCTTTTTCGGGACAGGCAGTTTTCTTTTTTATTTCACTAAATATGGAGACCCCCCAATGGATACAAAGTTATATGTAGGCAACCTGTCGTACAAGACCACAGAAGATGATTTGCGAACACTTTTTTCAGATACCAGTACTGTGGTCTCTGTGGCATTAATCAAAGACCGTGATACCGGTCGTTCAAAAGGTTTTGCTTTTGTGGAATTGAGTTCTCAAACCGAAGCGGAGCAAGCAATAAAAGATCTTAATGGGAAAATGGTCGGCGATCGTGAGATCAAAATCGACAAAGCTAAACCTCCCAAGGATAATTATCGTTCGTATTAAAACGATTACAGCAGTTAGGGGATAGGCGGCTCCAAGAAGCAAAATTGCCTGAGCAATCGTGGAAGGCCTGGCCGTTATTGATTAATTTCCAGTTTTCCTGTTAACGGTTTATATTTTAAGAAACTTAGTTTCGGTAACATATAAAAGGATTGGCTAAGGTGCGAGATAAGGATATGACTGAACAGCAAACCTATTTCCAGGTAGGAGACCAGGTTATTCATTGGGCTCACGGACTGGGAGTAATTATCCAGTTGGATGAAAAAAGTTTGTCCGGCCGCACCCGCCAGTATTATATGGTCCAGATGAGCGGGCTTACGCTCTGGGTGCCAGTTGACCAGACGGACAACCGAAGCCTTCGCTTTCCTACACCCAAGCAAGATTTTGATGGTCTCTTCCAAATTCTTGCCAGCCCCGGAAGGCCGCTTTCTTTGGATCGCAATGAACGCAGGCTTCAATTGATTGAGCAGTTAAAAGACCACGAGCTTGCATCGATTTGCAGAGTAATCCGTGACCTTACCCAGCACAAACGTCTCAAAAAGATGAACGATAATGATAGTTCCACCCTGGAACGCAGCCGGAATTTCTTGATAAATGAGTGGAGTCTGGCCTTATCGATCCCGGTCCAGCAGGCAGAAAATGAACTGAGTAAATTACTGGTTGTTGGGGAAAACAATTCTTAAAAATATTTCTGGTATTCCCAAGCATTTTTATAATCAGTTGGTGTCGATTTGGGTGGATAGGTTCATATTGATCAAGGGAGAAGTTTTATTAGGCCGTAAACACATTGGGATTTTGTTTACGGCACGTTATGCAAATATTATTGTGCAGAGTATATTCGGCGTATTCAACATTAGAACCCTCGATTACATTCAGCTAATCCCATAATTAGAGATATCAATTATTAACCTAATCCTTATCCAAATTATCCTAATAAGTGTTATAGTTACTTTATAGTAGCCAGAGTCTGTGGAATTAACCGAAAATTAGCAGTGGGGGAGATAAACCAAGACCTCACTAATGTGTCCGTCAAGCCTCATATTATTTAGGAAAATTTAATATAGAGACTTTTATCCAGGGCAATACCAGATGTTGCCAGGCTAATTTCGTGCTAAAAGTCTAATCCATCTATCATTGCCAATCTCTAGTGCGCTTAGAATTAGGTGCGCACCTCTTCACAAAGGAGTACCATTAATGTTTAAGTTTGAAACAACTATATTTATCGATCGTCCCCAGCAGGAAGTCTTCGATTTTGTGTCCAACCCTGCTAACAACCCTAAATGGCAAGGCAGTTTTATCTCCGCTGAATGGACTTCCGACAATCCAGTGGGAGTCGGCTCAACCCAACACTCAGTCAGTCGATTTTTAGGCCGCGAAATGGAAGCCACAGCCGAGATCACAGTCTGGGACCCGCCCAATCAATTCAGCTTCAGATTACCCGAAGGGCCGTATCCGGCTGAGGGCACGGATATTTTCGAACCAAAAGGGGATGGCACCCAAGTTACTCAGAAAGGCACGGGTGAGCCTGGAGGTTTCTTTAAATTGGCGGAAGGATTAGTCGGCAAACAGCTTAATAAGCAGCTCCAAACCAATCTCAGCGCCTTGAAGCTGCTATTGGAGAATGGTTCGGAGTAAGCATACTAGTTCACTTTGGCGTCTATGTGAAAAGACATAGAGCTGCAACCACAAGTGCTCAAAGCAAGGTGGCCAGCCAATGATGATGGCTGGCCACCTTGCTTTAATACAGCCCTCTGCTGGCTACATCTTCTGGGCATTGACTTATCTTTGGTAAAACTTCAGTTTGCCCGTTTGTCCCAGAACTTTTTACTCAAGAGGTACCTCCGGTGTGTTTCGCTCCTTCTGAACGAAGGGAGAGGAATCAAATCCCCTCAATGGGGGCGCACAACCAACAACTTATCCCATTAACATAAGGCACCCCTGGTGCGATTCGAACGCACAATCTACTGATTCGAAGTGGGTCTAATGCGTTTCTGTGGGCTATATGTGGCGCTGTGATTTCTGTATAGTGCTATATATAGGGATTTAGTTTTCCAACATTTCTGTGATTTCTGGTGAGTATCGAGGTTTTTGCACCGAAATTGCACCGAAATCGATTATTCAAATTGTGGAAGACAACCCTACCCTCGGTTCGTTTTGATGTAAAGAGTACTCACACCGAAGCCCCCATGAAAATATCACCTTTAGCACGATGTTTATACCTACCCAGCTTGCATTTTCTCTTTTTGATACCTGTCCAGGAAGGCGAGAATTAAAATCAATACCCCGAGGGGTGGCAGGCCAAGACACAGGATTGCAATTGGAAACAGCTCATCATGATTGCCGCGTTTCGACAACCACATGAAGGCATATATGCTAAAGATAAGGACTATGGTGGCAAGGCACACAAGTATTGAGGTGAAGGTATCATTCATCACAGAAATCCTTATCTTTACTATAACCGATTATTTATGCTAACTGGAGCAAATGTCCGACTGTACTATGACATAAATCAACAATATTCACCAGTTGCACTGGTGGAGCTGAGTTTAGGTTAGCAAAAAGGGGCTGCCAGTTACGACAGCCCCATAATTTGTGTGCCACGCTTGATAGATAGGTATAATTGGTTTTATCGCTATTGCATCCTTTCGACCGCAGGCGGCTCCCATTTATTGTTCATCACGCTCTCTTCGGGGCCATAGATGCGCATACACATATAGAAAGGTGCGTCTGGTGCGGGTAGCCAGTTAGCCGCCTTCTCACCTTCGGGCTGCTCATGCTGGATGTAAATAGACAGGGAACCATCCTCGCTGTAGATTAGCTCTTCGGTAGTCGAGTTGATAAGGTAGCGGTCGATGGGATTTGCTACCATGTATCCAGTAGTGCCATCCGCACTTTTGTCGTACATAGTCACCGACCAGAAGTATTTCGCCGCTGGTATATTCTCTTTTTCAAAATGAAGGATATATTTGTTCGCCTGAGCATCCAGGGTCTCGCCATACGCGTCCACAAAAACAAGTGGATAGAAGGCTTCGATTTTGTCATTCATGTACATAGCTGCCTGAGCGGCTGCGGCGCGCAGTAACCAATCACCATTGAAAAACTCACGCGGCCCGATAGCGTCGGTCATATTCCAGCCATTGACCTTCTCCCCAATATTTTCGGTTTTGTAGGTAATCTTCTGGAGGCCGGCCTCAAAACCTGCCTGAATCGCCTGACGGGTGTCCGGTTCGAGTTCATCCGCATTGAAAGGTTTGCCTGCAGCAATGCCGATTTTTTCAAGCCGCGCCATTACGGGCATATCATCCGGATGATAGGGTTGGTAGAAGGGTAGCAGGAAATTTAGCAAAGTTATGAAGTTTAGTGAAGTCACCATCGCTGGATCCCAATCTGGCCAATCCACCAGCGGGGCCGATTTGGGCACTTCACCTATGAAGACGCTCAAGGGTGTGATCTTGTAGCCCTGCTGGATGGCGATCATATTCTCCAAATCGTCCAATCCTTTGAGCTGTGTGCGGCAGATTACCCCGCCAAAATCAGTTTCGCAGTGGAAGACCTCATTGAATTTACCTTCTGGGATCTCACCTTGCCATTTAGGTCCTACTAAAAGATAATCGCCCGCCTTTGTCCCCGTGGCGCGGGTACCAATATAGGCAAAGTTATGGGTGTAAAAATCCACAAATTGCATCACATAATAACGATCAGGTAAATCAGGCACACTGATTATTACTGGTTCAGCTCGCAAGTCAAAACCGAAATTGGAATAGGGCGTATCGCCATTCATGGCGACTACATCTTTGCGGGTGTGGTCAGCGGGTTTGGTGTCATGGACAATATGATTGAAAGGTGCTTTGAAGAATGGGCTGGCTTCGTTGATGGTAACCATATAGTGCGAGCGGTAGTTCATCACAAAAGGATAGCCAAAGACATAGGCCTCTTCGGCGATCTGTTTTGCTTCTTGGGTTGAAATGTTTTCCATAGTGATTGCTCCTTTTTATATATATTAGGTCAATTCGTATTACTCAGTACATTAGGAAAAATATCACGAATTATTATACAAGTTTTTTTTTAGTCTCACGCTATTATTTGCGCGCTCTCTTTGTCAGAAAGTCGTATGATAAGTTTGTTCCTCGACAATACCAAGACCTCAAACTACAAGGAGATAAAATCACCCCCGTCGGGTGGTCATGTGGTTATAAATGATGTTGGCCGACATCAAAAGTGGATAGGTTGGGATAATGAAGATGTTCGAGAGAAAATAGGGGTACAAGTAAATCATTTTCATCCCTAAAATTTTCTGCGGTTTTGTCACCTGGTTATTTATAGTATTACGTAATACCAAAAGTGAACACGGGGGTCTTTACAATTGAATATTTGATTCTCCTGCTGTCGATGACCCCATAGGGCATCGGTCGGCCATCGGGGGAACGGGGTGCAGGGACTCGTGCCATTTGCATCTCGCTGTTATATGCACGGCAACCCATTCATTGGCCCGTCTCTTTGGAGACGGGCTTTTTTGATTCCCATGAAAGGAGGTGGTATCCATGATCAAAGTCCAAATCCTTGACCGATGTTAGTCTTGCGATGGCGAGGCGTACATCTTTGACCGCCAAGATGTAGATTCTCTTGGTGAGGCGTATGACAGCTACAGACCTTGCGATGCACGCCATGGTAGTGGTTTGGTTCTCCCAGTGATTCCTAACCAGGGATTAATCTCTCAACCTCAGGATTATTTGACTTATTTCGAAATTATCCTAAAATTGATCAAGCAGTATGAAGGATCGCCAATCAAGCGTCCACCTTGTTTTCTTGATTTCTTCATCGCTATTTAGGCTTTTATGCAAACAGAAAAATGGAGACCTGATTGGGGAGATTAGCGGGAGGATAAGATGGCCCACGATGCATTTATTAGCTATTCTTCGAATGATAAAACCGTTGCTCTCGCAGTGTGCAGCACACTTGAGAATCAAGGAATTCGATGTTGGATTGCACCCCGGGATATTCCACCCGGAAAATCTTGGCCTGCGTCAATTGTTGAGGCGATAAGGAATAGTAAAGTATTCGTTCTCGTCTTTTCAAATGGCTCAAATCAATCAAAGCAGGTTTTTAGTGAGGTTGGGGAAGCATTTGACAAGGAAATTCCGATAGTTCCATTTCGAATCGAAAATGTTGAACCCTCACAGGAGATGGGTTATTTCATAAAAACAACCCATTGGTTGGATGCGATGAACCCGCCCCTGGAGCGCGACCTCACTAACCTGGCGAATTCTGTTGAGAGTTTTCTCGCTGCTGGTGATGTAGAGCGACCACCTGTTTCAGAGACTGTTACCTCTGAAATTGTACGCAAGCGAAAACGCTTACCTACCTGGTCAAAAATAGTTATTGGGCTAATGCCAATGGTGATTCTGATCATTGCGATCATATGGCTCCAAATCGACAACTCATCGAATCGGCCTCCTCGGGTCATCTTACCTGAGGATGCAGATACAGAAAGATACATCGAAAATGGTGTTACCACAGATTTGCCTTCAATATCCGAGACCTCAATCACTCCTGGACGGGATGATTGGCAAACACTTTCATTCAACATTCCCGATGAGACCCTTTGGAGCCAGTCGGGGGAGAATGCCTATACGATCATCGCCAATCCTCAATCTGACACAATCGCATGGTCTGACGAGATCATTACCGGCGACTTAATCTTAACTGCCGAGGTGACCCATGAATCTAGACTTGGAGCAGCCATGTTCATCATATATGGAGACGGCATCGGCTTCTCCAATGGAAGTCTAATAGCCCATTATGGGAGCACGACAGATGGAAACGGATGGACTGCATTTGAAGCACATTCGATCTATGCAGATGGAAACCTCCTCGTGAGCAATGACGGGGATTTTTATTTATCTGATGAAGCGACGACCATCATGATTGAAATATCTGATGGTAAAGCTAATTTATACGCCGATGGCCAGAATGTAGCCTCCGTATTTCTGCCACCCGAAATAAACCATACAGGCAGAATTGGCATCCTTCAACATTGGGAACAACCCGTTGGCGCAACCTACTCCAATATTAAAATCAAGACTTCTAGTGCAGAGTCGCTGGATGCTGAACCAGATGGTCTCCCAATCACTGGATCAACTCCATCTCAATTAGAAACCATTAATGCTGAATGGAGTGATTGGCGACCTATATCCTTTATGATCCCGAATCCTCAACTTTGGAACGAATCAGGAGGTGATCGTTACATAGCAGTTGAGCAAAAAGATGTCGATGCGTTTGCCTGGTCTACGGAAAATTTCGAAGGTGACATTTCGCTGAGTTTGGATCTCAAAAGCGCGGTGAAAGCACTCGACCTCAGCCGGAGTGAAATGATAAGTCAGATTCCGAACCAAAATTCAGGGTGCGTGATTATATATGGTGATGGGCACGAGCATTCCCATGGAAGTTTAATTTTTTGTGTTGACTGGGATGGATATTATCTTCATAAGCACACAATCTATCATCAAGATGAGCCATTAGCATTTATCCCTAATGCTAACGATTCAGATAAGGTCTATTCAGTGAGAATCGAAATTCTTGATGATATGGCCACGATGTTCATTGAAGGGGAAAATGTGTTTTCTACATTTTTCGATACCGAGGAAATTGATCGGAATGGAAAAATCGGTTTATTTAGAAATTGGGCAAAAGGTGAGATTACATTTACAAATGTTCAAATAAAAACACGAAGAGATGTGGATTAAGATCTATCCCAAATTCTGATTATGTAATTGATGGTCTTAAGGTTTGGCGTAGGGTCCAAATCTTACTGAATAAAAAGGAATTCCCTATTTCATAATATTCATGACTGATATTCTTAGGGCCGATATTGATTGCAGGAAACAAAAAACCTTGATTAAACTATTGAGTGTCTAGAAGGAGAATGAATATGGCCCATTCCTGAGTATAATGGCTACCCGGAACGAACCTGGCAATTAGGGTAAATATTCGACTCTTTCAAAATTTCTTTGGAAAGACGCAAACGGATGAATAAGAATTCTAGAAAAATCTGGCAGTATGGAGTCTGGGTAGCGGCACTCGTCCTAGTGGTGGCTGGATGCCGTCTCTCCGGTTTGGAATCTGGGTCCAGCTTGATCGTTTACGTAGGTACGGATAATAACATTTACACGATTGACCAAGATGGCGAGAACAATCAGGCAATAATCAGCGATGCCGGGGGAGAGGGGAGTTGGGTTTACCAACAGCCTACCTGGTCCCCAGATAGTGATCGAGTTGCTTTTATCCAGAGCGGCAGGGGAGATGATGGAACCCAAACAGCAGCCCTCTTCACTGCTCAACCGGATGGCAGCGACATGGTAGAGACCTTCAGCAGTAAGGAACAATTTCCGTTTTACCTGTACTGGTCGCCTGACAGCCAGCAAGTGAGTTTCCTGACTACCGGCGGATCGGAGCCTGGATTGGTTTTGTACATGGTTCCAGCTCAAGGCGGTGAAGCCCAGGTGCTGGGTATCGGCCAACCATACTATTGGGATTTTTCGCCGGAGGGCCAATCCATCGTCATTCACACCGGTGGTTCGTTCCAGCTCAATCCTGAGGCGCGCCTCGCCACGTTAGGTCTGGAGGGAGAGGTAGTGGAAGGGGAACTGCCCCTTCAGCCCGTTGCCTTCCAGGCGCCGGCATGGTCGCCAGATGGCGAGAGATTTCTCCTGGCTGCGGAATCTGAGAACGAAGGGAGTGGACTCCTGCTTACAGACACAAATGGAGAAGTCTTGAGTGTTCTGAGTCCGGTGGATGACTCGATTGCCTTCAGCTGGTCACCGGATGGGAATTGGGTGGCGTACGTATCTGAAGATAACAATGGACCGGAAGATATCTCGAGGAGATTAGTTTACCTTGATCCGGACCGGCCAGAGGAGTCCCATACGGTGGATCACGACCTGGTGATTGCCTTCTTCTGGTCACCTGACAGCCGAAAAATCGCCTATTACCTGCCCAAAATTAGCATACCCTCGGAACAGCAAGTGAGTCTACAAGCCCAAGAAGTGCAATTCAACCTAGAACTTTATATTCTGGATGTCGAAACGGGTAATTCACAACGCTTGATCGAATTTACCCCAACGGAAGAATTTCTACGTATCATGCAATTCTTTGACCAGTACCAGAGGTCTGCGACGTTCTGGTCTCCCGATAGTAACAACCTGGTGATATCAGCGGTCGATCAAGAAGGGGAACAGGGTATCTATGCCATCGGGATCTCGGAGGGCTCAGAAGCCCGTCGATTGGCATC
>CALBUI010000066.1 GCA_937968125.1 uncultured Anaerolineales bacterium
GAATTTCATAGCCAGTTGTTACATTTTTTCACATTAAATTTCAATTTTTTTTGAAACTAATCATTGTTGAATGTGTCACCATGATTAAGAATAAACCCATATATTGTCATTATCTGAAACGATCGTTATTGAGTTTCTTATATCACCAGTCTCAACCCAGGATTGAGGAGGTTCAACTAATTCAATCCAATGCTAAACTTGAAAAGCCAAATCCGTCGGAAATCATTTGCAGAAGATGACATTTGCTCTGAATCGAATTAGCACTGAATATGCTGGCGTCCACCTATCGACCCTGAAAGGATTATATGACATTCACACTCACCTGACATCCTTTAGAGTGAGTAGTTCTCCTACCTCAATTGAGGTATTAAAAATCGCTTTGAGTTACCCAAAAAACTTTGTGATTCGACATTTTTTGGATGGATTAGATTAATTCTTTTACAGATCACGAATGCTGGTCAGAACCTTCATGTTTTATTGAACGTCAGTAGAATTTTTACAGTACAGTTTATGGCACGCCAGCAGGATTAACAACCTTCACTTCATCTGGAGAGTATGCGTACGATTTCCTCAATTTAGATTTACTAACAGCTGAAGAAATATCCTCATATACAGGAAGATATTACCGCCCAGAAGTGGACCTTTATTGGTAGGTTTCATTATTAATGAGGGAAAATTGGTAATTAGAAGGTGAAAATATGCTGACGACCAACTAAGTCCCTTGCTCAGGGATGCCTCCAACGATGATTGGTCAGCCATCGCTGGATATCCTTTGGTATATACGCTCATCATTGGGCGGGATCAGTGGGGAGAGATAGATTGTCTAAAAGTGTCCGGAAGTCGAGTTCGGAATCTGAAGATTGAAAAGTGTCTGGATGGTTGAATTGCCTCCATCAAGACCATCATTGAATATTGGTCGGTGAGGTCACGTTATCTATTTCAATTTCCGATAGCGAAATAACAATCCTGACCAGGTCTCATCAAAAGCGCTAAGTTTGTAATCTACCAGGCGATTAGCCAGTCCGACCTGGCGGACATACTGCTGAGTGAGGTCGCTGCTGAGCGATGATTTTTGCTTGGGCCAGGCGATCCAGACCGGGCCGTGATGAGATTGATTGACGATCCTGGAAATGTTGTGATCAAGATCAGATTTCGATTTGCAGAACCAAATCGTCAGATCGCATGCTGTATGCTGGTCAAAAAGCAAATTCACTTTGGGGGGCAGATCGCCCAATGTTTTGAGAAAATTGGGGGGCGCGTTCATCAGGCAAACCAAGGTATTGGTTTTGATGCCTAGCTTCTCAACGAGTGGTTTTCCTGCATATCCGGCAAAAATCGAATTGTGAACTATGGGATCCGTAAGAGGGTTGGAGATCGCGTTTTCAAGAGCTGGTTGGATATCATCCCATGACGTATATGTGGCATCCGGGAGTAATCCCCTCACTTGGGCAACCTTGGCCTCTTTTCCACCCACAAACACGATAGGAATGTTCCGCGTTCCCTGGCGCTTGCGGATCATCAGTGCCAAATCTCGCCCTTGGGATGGGAGTCTTGACAGATCGATCACGATCGTGGCAGGTGGATTGTCTACAAGCTGCTTTAAGAATTTTGGGCCAGAATCAAGTTGGGAATCAACTATATAACCTGCATCTTTAAGAATTTCTTCCCTTGAGGGAACTTCTTCAGCCTTCCAATGGATTATCTTGATTTGCTGCATTGAGAAATAGCAGGGTAATCGTTGATTTTGTATCCACCCCAATGCGATTAGCTGTGGATAACTTTATCAGCAAGGGGTGAAGTTGAGGCCTGCTTCCCAAACCACCGGTACCGGTTCCTGGCGATTAGATCATATAAAGCATCAAGGATGGGTCTGGGGAGGATGGATAACAATGATAAGAACGACCAGCTGCCTGGCAGCTGCTCTGTAATCCTAAAGATAGCATCGCTCTTTACTTGAAATCCAGACCCTTCAATCAAGATTACACTGTCAAGTTGATCGAATTCATCACCCAAGTCCTTCAGAATATCTTCCCCGAGATCAGATTGGATTGGGATAAATTGAAAAGGGCTGTCCGAATCCTGGTCAGTTATGATTTGAGTTGACCAAGTACACAGCTTGCAGTCATCATCAAAAAGAATTTTTTGTCTGTCCGGCATATTGATCCTACCAAATTTGACGATACTATAACATGAATATAATTATATTAGCTGAATGTATTCACTATCTGTTTCACAAAGTCCAATCGCAGATATAATAGCTTATTAAGATCACATACAATCTGGAGGAAACCTCGATGACAAAACGAAAGATGAAAATTGCCAATCTGGATGAAAAAAGCATTGCAAGAATTCGTAACATGGAAGAAACGATGGATACCTTGATTGTGGCTCTTGAACCACATTATCCACTAGCTGACCTCAGTGAGGAGCAGGTTAATAAGCTTCAGGATTTGGAGAAGGATTTAGGAGTTGTTCTAATCGCTTTACAGGATTGACAAACCTATCCGAACGAAAATAAATCTTACTTAGCGCAGGGCAAAGCCAGCCACAAAGGCAATTGTCATCAAAAATACGAGCCCAGGAAGCAGATTTAAGATCATCTCCCGGGATAAGATAGGCCGCCCTGTTTTTAAGAAAGACAATAACAAGCCGCCTATTCCAATCAAAGCGCCTCCCAAGCCAACTAAGGCGAAGCCGGGAGCGGTTACGCCCTGTACACTCAGGACAATTGGCAGCAGGAAGATTACCATTCCTGAAATGCCATGCACCATCGCGAGTACGATCACCGCAAGCCGGCCGGGGGTGAATTGGCGCGTCAAGATAACAGCCAGCATGCCAGATATCGTGAAGATAAGATACAGCTGTCTGAAATCGATCAGGTACTCCCAGACCAGACCGAGAGAAAGACTTAGGGGGATAATTGTGGAGACGATCAGGACGAGGGGGCTATCCAGGACCTCATAGCCCAAGATGAGGATCAACAGACAGGCAACCAATAATACCCCAAAGGCGATGGTGTAACAAAGGATGGCAAGTGTTTCTAAGCCATCAATACCAACAGCCACCTGATAGGCAGCCAGGAGGGCGGTTAGCAGCAGCAGAATCCGGTTGATTAATGAAATGGCCTTCATAAAACCAGATCAATAATCATTTTTCAAAATTTGTGGGGACATTAAAAAGCTGTAGCTGCCAGGAGGACCATCGTGCTGAGCATGTATAGGGAAGCATACTTGAAAAGACCAAAGTTTACCCGGTCAGAGGGTCTTAAGATACTGGCCATTGCCAAGAAGAGCAATCCTCCATTAAGCACGAACATCAATCGAAGGAATCCCCAGGTAAGTCCAATCCCGTAAGCTGAGAGCCCCATCATGAGTGCAGCGAGTACACTGGATATAGCGATTGTTAATTGGGTGATTTCAAAGCCATAGGTGGAGGTAAAGGTAGGTATGCCTGCGGCTTTATAATCATCGTAATTTCTCATACTGAAGGTGAGAATGTGGGTGGGAATCCAGAAGAGTACCGCCAGGGTCAATGTGATTCCAATCCAATCAATTTGACCTATCGCCAGTGCACGTCCAGCCAGGATGGGCATTCCACCAGCAATCCCTCCCCAAACAATCGACCAGGCCGTACG
>CALBUI010000067.1 GCA_937968125.1 uncultured Anaerolineales bacterium
GACCAGATAGCTCAAGTAATGGAAGATGCTGCCAGCCTGAATCCAGTTTTATTAGGGGTCATATTTATTTGGGTAGTGGCAATCCTTTCTGCAATCGTTGACAACATTCCGATTACAATCGCACTGATCCCGGTCATCCTCCAGCTGGGCAACTCAGGAATCAACACAGCTCCTCTCTGGTGGGCATTGGCGTTTGGGGCAGGTTTCGGGGGCAACGCAACAATAATCGGATCTTCAGCAAATATCGTGGTTGCCTCGCTATCAGAAAGGACACGCACCCCAATTACCTCGGCAATGTGGAGCAAGCGCGGTTTGCCAGCCATGTTCGTAGCTTGTATTGTGGCTTCAATCCTTTTCGTTGTCTTCTTCCCATATTACAGCCGTTAGAGTTAAGTTCGTTTTTCCACATTTTCTACTTAAAGAAGTATTTGGTTGAACGCGATCTCTACGTGATCCCAATCTCCCAGCTTCCTAATTGCTGTTGACAGGTTGGAAATCATCCATTACAATATTCCGGTATAGTCCATATGGACTAATCAGAACGAACTATTTTGGGATCAAAAAATGGAAAGAGAGCTGCTGCTTCTAGGTTTACTGCGTCACAATGAAATGTATGGCTACCAGATCAACGAGTTTATCGATTCCCATTTGGGATCTGGGATCAATCTCACCCGGCCAACCGCTTACCGCCTGCTGCATAACATGGCGGAGCAAGGTTGGATTACCTTCCGGGAAGAAAAGGTTGGTAAACGACCTACCCGCCGGATTTACGCCATCACGGAATCTGGCGAGGCAAAGTTTCAAGAGATATTATTGGCTTGTTTCGGAGATTATAAACCAGCAGAATACTCCAGTACTGTATGTATTGCATTTTTGGATTCGCTCCCGAGCGAGGTAGCTCTGCCTCTGTTAGTAAAGCAGCGCCAATCGATTGAGGAACTGCTCTCCAGGCTGAAATCTGATCAAAATCACCCGGGCGCTTTCCAATTAACCATCGATCACCAAGTGCGACACCTTGAGACAGATCTCGAGTGGCTTTCAGAGCTAATTTCCAACCTCCAGGGTTCGGAATGGCGGAAGGTGGAAACACTCGATATACATTCTTGAGCCTGGTAACTTTCTAAGGAGTATCAAACAATGGTTGAATCCTCAAACAAAAGGCTGGCCATAAAAGCAGAAGGGCTGGTAAAACGCTTCGACGAGAACATCCTGGCCGTAAATGGCATCGATCTGACCATCGAAGCGAATACGATATTTGCATTGCTGGGACCCAATGGTGCCGGAAAGACTACTACGATAAATATGCTGACCACCCTATTGGCGCCGACCGAAGGATCGGCAAGCGTGGCTGGATTTGATGTCATCAAACAGGCTAACGAAGTTCGCAATGCGATTGGGGTTACTTTTCAGGAGACGACATTGGATGACGAGCTCACCGGTCGCCAGGCATTAGACTTTCACGCGCGCCTGTATGGTATGAGCAAGGATCAGCGCACAGCTAAGATCAGGGAATTACTGGCACTCGTGGAGTTAGAGGAGGCTGCAGATCGCACAATCAGTACTTATTCAGGAGGCATGAAACGTCGCCTGGAGCTTATTCGCGGTTTGATGACCGATCCGGAAGTGCTCTTCCTTGACGAACCGACACTCGGTCTCGACCCACAAAGTCGCGCCCGAATTGGTGATTATATCGTCGAGCTGAAAGAAAAACACGGCATGAGTGTTTTACTGACCACCCATTATATGGATGAAGCCGAAAAATTGTCTGACCGGGTCGCAATTATCGACCATGGCAAAATCTTGACCGAAGGTACACCAAGTGAACTTGTCGAGCAGATGGGAGCGGACGTAATTACTATCATCGGGCATGGAAACCGGGAGGAATTTGTTTCCAAAATCAACGATCTGCCTTGTTGTGAGACGGTCACCTCCGGAAACGGGCTCGTCCAAATAGGGGTCGACTCTGGCAGCAAGCACTTAGTCGAGGTTATTTCGCAAGCCAACCAATCCGATTTTGTTGTGGATGACATCTCAGTTGCCAAGCCCAGTTTGGGTGATGTATTCCTTAAATTTACCGGCCGGCAATTTCGGGATTAGGCTTTTTAATGAAGTGTTATTCGATTAGGAGTTAATGAATGAGCGCAGCGATCACACTATGGAATAAGCATATGGTCAAGTCTCTCCGAAATTCGATGGAGATGTCCAGCATGCTGATTCAACCCGTTTTATGGGTGGTGCTTTTTGGTGTTGGAATGGGAAGCTTGCTGGGGCCTAATATGCCAGGTGGACAGGATTTCTATATCACTTTTATGCTCCCTGGGATTATTGCCCTGACCGCATCTGGTGGAGCGATTGGTGGCGGCTCAACATGGTTGAACGAACGGCTGCAAGGAATTGTTAAAGAATACCTGGCTGCCCCGATCCCCCGTCTGAGCATTTTGATGGGCAATGCCTTGAGCACTGTATCCAAAGGTCTAGTTCAATCGCTTGTCATCCTGATCGTGGGTTTGATCGTGGGCGCAAATATGACCACTAACCCACTGGGATGGTTAGGCGCCCTGCTGTTAGTCAGCGCCTTCACCCTAGGATTTGCAGGGATCGCACTGGCGATGGCCTCCAGCACCGATAATACCGGCGCTTATCACGCCATGATCATGCTTCTAAACCTGCCGCTCCTATTCTTGAGCAATGCTCTATACCCGCTGGAAACGATGCCGACCTGGATGCGCATTGGCGCACTGATCAACCCGACCACATACGTTGTTACTGGATTGCGCTACCTGCTGATCGTAAATGGGACCGAACTCGCCCGGGTAGAAGCGATTCCATTGTGGTTGTGTTTCCTGGTGATCGCGATTTTTGCCATCCTGGGGATGTGGTTGGCATCACGCAGGTTCAAGAAATCGCTTAATTAACCCTTTGTGCAATTTATCTTATCTTTCGAAATAACCACAAGTCAATTCTCATTATCTATCAGCGAAGCTGCAACCTATGCGCATTAAATGGTGTGCCCCGCTACATGAAGGGGGATTGAAGAATCCCTAAAGCTTTAGTTGGCTATGGTCTCAGGGATACTTCGGCTGCGCCTCACTCTGCCAGTAAAGTAAGAATTTAGAAATCTGCGCACAGAGGTAATTAATAGGACCAGCAATGCAGGCGGATATATTCGGCAAACCGCGATGGGAAGATTGGAACACTACCGTTTATTCAACGCCCACCCAGCCAGTGCAATCCCTAAATAATCACTTCCCAGATCCAGAAGTGAAAATTCACGGGTGGTGACGAAAACTTGAGAGACCTCTTCGATCGTGATAATTAAAAAGATCAGCACGCTGCCCAAGAGAAACCTGCTTGATTTGAAACAGATCACCCGGCAAGAAAAAGCCTGGTTGACGAGATAGGTCAAGGCTGCTGTAATCAAGAAGTGGCCTAGTTTGTCCCCGCCTGGGAAGGCAGACACTCGGGCAAGAGGGTAAGGAATTGCTCCCTGGTTGGCGGACCAGACCAAAAGGCCAAAAGCGAATACGACCAGCAAAGCCAACCCCTTCATTTGGTTTCAACCAGAATCCCTTTAGAGATATCATTATCTTTAGACATGTTCACTATGTCTCTTTGGTTCCCAGAACCAGCCAAGATCGATTCAAGCAATGGGAGGAAATTTGCCACCCTTTTGGCGCGAATGATCCAATCCCAAAATGGCTCAAACTTTTTCCACCCGGCAGCATAGCCAAAGTGCCGCAAGCTGTCGGCCAGGTTGGGATGGGCTCGTGACGATCGCAAGATTGAACCCCACCTGTAAAACTCTTGGTATGCACGCCAGTAGCCGGTTTCAAGCTGGCTGGGAGATAATCCAGCTGGGCTGTAGACCACATGACGGGTATCGTATAAATCCCAATTGGAAGAAGTAATTCGCCCTTCGGACGCTAACCTTTCAAACAGGGCTGTTCCAGGATACGGAGTGAGAATGTGAAATGTGGCTGTTTCGATGCCATGCTCAACCGCCCATTCAACAGTTCGATCGAAGACAGTCTCGTCGTCGTGATCCATGCCAAAAACGAAGCTGGCATTGACCATCACTCCGAGATCATGAAGGCGTTTGATCGCAGCGGCATAGTCACGGTTTAGATTTTGAATTTTGTGCTGTGAGCGCAGGTTATCCTCGTTGAGAGTCTCGAAACCAACAAACAAGCTGCGCAGGCCGCTGGCAACGGCCTTCTCGAGCAGATTTGGGCGTAAAACGGACTGCACTGTGCCAGCTGCCTGCCAAAGACGCCCCATCCCCTGCATGCCATCAAATAGTGAACCAGCAAAGCGGGGATGTCCAAAGAGATGGTCATCCAGGAAATATAAGTGACGCCCTGGCAGGCGATCAATTTCGGCTAAGGCCTGGTCTACAGCCTGGGTATAAAATGATTTTCCCCCCCTGAAGAAAGCCTCCTTGTAGCAAAAATCGCAGGTGTGCGGGCAGCCGCGAGAGACCACGATCGAATTGGGCACCAGGTAGAGATGGCGCTTGATCAGATCACGGCGAACTGGGGGAACCCCATACAGGCTGCGCTCTTTGGA
>CALBUI010000068.1 GCA_937968125.1 uncultured Anaerolineales bacterium
TATGTTTAGGCAAGCAAAAAGGGGCTGCCAGTTATGACAACCCCATAATCTGTGTGTCATCCTAGGTTAGATGATATCCAATACGAACACTGTTTTATTTGTGAGTCAATAACCTAGTGGTCTGTCAAGGGTTAATCATGAAGCTGCTAGAGGACTGGCATCTAAGAAAGCGTGTGTCAAGGGAAGAACCATAAAAACTTGGGAATAGGCATAATACGAGACCGCGAGAGAGATTGGTCCCTCCCGTTATCCACTTATAGAAAAATGTCTTACCATCGCCTACCGAAATCTGAAATTCGAAAAGCAAACAATACAATTTCGATTTATGCATCTAAACGTGCTACATATCGGGCATCAGATATGAAACCCGGCACCACAAAGATAGGCTCCAATCGAGATCGGCGTCCTCATCAGTCATACGGTTTCAAAGAACCATGCCAGTCCACAGGTTCACCGATCTTTTTTTGAAGGATAATCTTCTTGGTAAGGTTCTTGGCGCTTGAGCATGTAATAGATGACCGTCAATAAGCGACGTGCAACAGCCTTATTCCACTTCAGATAACGCTACGTGTGAGGCTCAAAAACCGCGATGGTGTCTATTGTTGAATCAAGGATGCCATCCATAAGTGCTATCTGGGATTGAAGTTCTTGTTCAATTCGTTCCTTTTTAGCTATTTCCCGTCGCAGTTGATCATTTAGCTGCACTTGCTCAGTCACGTCTTCCATCATCGACAAAAAGATATCTTGCCCTTCTAAAAATATTTTACTCACACTCAGGCTGGCATAAAGCGTGCTGTCGTCCTTGCGCTTGAGCTTCACGCCGTAATCCTTTACCGTATCTGATTCCGATAACCTATTCAATAGGTCATCCCGGTGCTTTGGATCAGAGTAAAAAACGGTTACATTTCGACTTAGTAACTCATCTTCAGAATAACCCATCATATCCTGTAGGGTCTCGTTTGCAGACAAAATTCTGCCTTCTGTTGTGGTTAAACCAATGCCGATGGGTGCATTTTCGAACAGGGTACTAATCTGCTCTTTTATTTGGATGACCATAAGAATCTCTCCAGGTGAAGATGAATTAAACCGACCTATAATCAACCGGATCTGAGATGAGAGAAAATGGTAATGGTTTCGATCATTGAGCTAATCAGTTAGATATAACCTGTACAGCGGATAGGACTACATTTATACTTTTTAAAGAACCCTGCAAGCTCAATATCTCAGTTTTTCTCTTTTGCGGATTATACTATGCTGAGATTCTGTTAACTCACCTTGCTTGATAACCAACCTCGCTCCAAGGGTGAAATATTCCCCATTATTGTATCCCGCAGTATAAATTCTTTGGACCCCATGTGGGCATCCTGTTTGGGCGTTACGAACTCCTGGACCAGCTGACCGCATACAAAGTGCGCCCGGCCCCACAGGACCCTCCTGGAAAGTTCGAAACCGGTACCGGAAATTTTGAAGGCTATGCTGGCATGCTGGGGGCGATTGAGTATTTTGAATGGTTGGGTGAGACTTTCGGAACCCAAGGAACCTCAAACGGGGAAATTACCCGTCAGCTGCGATTGAAACAAGCGATGACCGCGGTCCAGAAATTCGAGATGCAGCTTACTCGCACCACCCTGGAAGTTCTTGAAGCGACTCCTGGGGCAACAATTTATGGATTAACTGATCCTCATCGGCTGGAGGAGCGGGTGCCGACCTTCGCCTTCAATATAAAGGGAATGACTCCCGGACAGGTTGCAGAAGAGCTGGGCAGAAGAGAGATCTTCGTCTGGGATGGGAACTATTACGCACTCTCGGTCACGGAATCTCTTGGAGTGGAAGAGAGCGGCGGCATGGTGCGGGTGGGGCCGGTGCACTACACCACGGTGGAGGAGATCGAGAGGTTTGGAGAGGTATTGGGGGAAATCGCGACAGGCATATCAAATCGAAAATAGGATTATTATTTTGGTGCAATTATTCTTCCACCAGAATCCTCAATCCAAAATGGTATAATCTCGCCGCGTAATGAAATCTTCAATGAAACTTTTTTCGCACCAGTTTTTTTTGGATCAATTTGATGAGTAAGTGATTCCCTATTTGCAAACAATTTCATATCGTTTAGTTGTATCATAGAGATCCTTGGTGAAATACCGAAACATCACAGCTCTACACGAGCTTCAATCAAAAAAATATGCGATGCCCTTGATTCGGTAGATTTTCTTAAATTATTCCTGGAGATGAGAGTATGGGCGAAACGATAGTCATCTTGGTAGATGGTGAGGTGCTGGCTGACAGCCGTGAATCAACGATTGACCAGCAGAAAGGTTGCGCAGGTATCTTAGCTGAAGGCTTGAAGCCAATTCTTAGCAGTGAACTAAATATCGCAGTTTTACATGGTAATAAACCACAAGTTGGTTATGTATTATTTAGATCTGAATTAGCTAGCCATATGCTCCATCCAATTCCATTAGATGTTTGCGGAGCTGACACGCAAGGTGCAACCGGTTATATGCTCAGCCAGGCACTCCAGAACGAGGTTCGAAAAAATAAAACGAATCGGCAAGTTATGTCTGTTCTTGCCCAAACAGTGGTAAATGCTGATTCCGAGTTTTTCAATAAATCTGACAAATCGATCGGTCCTTGGATGGATTATGAAAGAGCTGAACAACGCCGTCAAACATATGGCTGGCAGATCGTTGAGGAAGCGGGGTATGGATTCCGGAGGGCTGTCCCTTCCCCACCCCCAATCGAAATATTGGAAATTGAAGGTATCAAACAATTAATTGATTCAGGGACAATTGTTATTACAGCTGGTGGAGGTGGAATCCCAGTCATCATTAATAATCAAGGTGTGCTGGAAGGCGTCGAAGCTGTTGTAGATACCGATCAGGTTGCGAGTATGCTAGCCCATCAACTAGGCGCGAAAGTGATGCTGATCGTGGTTGAACATGATTCGGGTTTTCTTTCACTCGGATTGGGGACACAGGCTTATCAGTCGATCTCTCAGAGGAATTTAGAAGAAGTACTTCAAAGCAACAAAATCCAATCTGGTTTTGTCTATCGAAAGTTGTCTTCTGCAATTCAGTTTCTGCAAAACGATGGTGAGCAAGTTATCGTCACGACATTGCCCAAGTTGTCATCGACATTAATGAAAGAATCCGGACTATGGATTGAGGCTGAAAATCCAACTTTTCAGTTATCGAATTATTTCTAACCAAAAACAAATAGGAAAGTCATTGATGAATCCTGATCGTAACTCACAAACCAATGCCTCTCAATTAGAGATTTTACAGCAACAAATTTCATCACTCAATCGTGAACTTGAAGAGGCAAAAATCGTCAACCAGTCAATGTGGTCGTTGCTGGTTGAAATTACTAACCGACTTCAAATGTCTTCGTCGGCAATCAAAGCTTCAGTCTCAAGCTTGCTCGACCACGATATTTTTTGGGATGGTTCGACTCAGCATGAACTATTAGAAATCATTGATGATAGCGCCGATCAAGTTTCAAACCAAATAATATTGCTATCGTTGGCGTTCCGGTCCGAAGCAAATGATTTAACGATGCAGGTCGAACCCTACGATATACAAGAAGTATTTATCCCCACATTCGATAAATTAGGAAGGATTCATCCCAACCTTGAGTTGAAGATCGATATTCCATCGGAAGGAAAATCAATTCTGGTTGATTACAAATATCTTTCTGTTGCTCTCGAATTGTTGTTTGATGTTATTGCTGTCTCACAACAATCACTGTCAGGACTTGAAGTACAAGCAAGGGAACATCAAACAAACTGGCATATGGATATTTTTGGTATTGATAGCGAAATTGCAGGTTTCATTGCCAATATTTCCTCTTGTGAAGATGAAGAATTGATTACTGACATCAGGTTGTTGCCAACGAATAAATTAAAACTATTCGTAGTGTGTAATATCTTCAGCCTTCAAAACATTCTGATTGAAAGTTTAAACCAGGGATCAGGCAGCAATGGGCTGCGATTAATATTGCCCCAAGTTGAAAATACCAAGAGCAACCTAAATAATAAATGAGCGTAACAAAAATTCTCCTTATTGGAGATGAACCAAATATCCTTCGCACCTTACGGCGCAATCTGATCAGCCGTGGGTATGAGGTGTTAATTGCTCTTGATGACCAGGAAGCGGCTTACGAATTCTCCAATAATGAAATTAGTCTTTTTGTGCTCAACCTGAATTTCGAAACCATCGAAATTGATGGGCTGGAGATACTACGAGATATAAGAAAGCAAAATCAAGCACCCATCATCGTTCTCTCTCCCATTGGGACAGAAAATTTGAAAATTAAAGCCTTTGATTTAGGCGCGGATGATTATCTTGTTTTGCCATTTGGAATGGGAGAATTTCTTGCACGGACCAGGTCTGCCTTGCGGCGTTGGAATGCACAACAAGTTGGGTCTATGGATGGAAGCAAGGTTATTGTATCCGGCGAGTTAATGATTGACTTCGAAGCCCGACAGATTCAAGTTCGTGGAGAGCAAATCCATTTAACTCCAACAGAGTACGAGTTATTGAATTATCTCGCTATGAATAAAGGAAAGGTTATCACTCATCGGGAGCTCCTTCAACAGGTATGGGGGCCAGAATATGGAGATGAGCGAGAATACTTGCGAGTCTTCATTTCTCAAGTCCGCAAGAAAATTGAAAACGATCCGGTGAGGCCGAAATATATCTTGACCGAACCTGGAGTGGGATACCGGTTCACTATCAACCAATAATTCATTCCTATGCTTGTGGGGGAATTTCCAAACAATAATTCATAGTCTTTCCCAGAACAAACTCAATTTTTAACAATTGAAATTGGCAGCAGCGTACTGAAGTTGTTGCCGATATTTGGTCCCATAGATGTCTTTTACAATTTCCTTATGGTTTCCTTATTGGTTCGACGTTTGAGTTTGCTATACTTTGCTAAATTTCAACTATGGGAAACATTATGGTGGATCTGGCTAGTTGGGCTAGATGGAAAAGCATAAGATCCCATGGAATACTCCAAGTATTATGATCTAATTACCTTTTAGACTAGCACTGGCATTTTAATTAATAGTTTCCAATGAATAAAAGTCCATGTTATCCGGTTAACATTAACGATAGACATAGTGCGCAACTATTAATTCGAGCCGCGGTATTGTGAAATGGAGATCATCAAATGCCTACATTGATTCGTAACGTTCGCATTTTGACAATGGATGACCAGCTAAATGAGTTTTCCGATGCTGATATTCTCATCCGGGGTTCGAAAATCGATTCAATCGGACCAGATTTATCCCTTCCTGAAGATGAGCCTGACTTAACCATTATCAATGGCGCAGGTAAACTGGCTATACCAGGCTTGGTGAATGCGCACGTGCATACCCCGGGGAATTTTGTTAGAGGCTCCCTTGATAACCTGCCTTTAGAAATCTTTATGCTATATGAAGTACCTCCGCTAAGCGACAACCCCCCAGACTACCGTACAAACTACGTACGCACAATGCTTGGGTCGATGGAAATGCTTAAACTAGGCATAACCTCTGTTCAAGATGATGCCTTCTATGTTCCAGTTCCATCCCCAGAGGCGATAGATGGATTAATGCAGTCCTACGCGGATAGCGGTATGCGCTGTGTTGCAACGCTTGATCAACCCAACGTAGTCGAATATGAGAAATACCCCTTCCTTTATGATCTACTCCCAGAGAATATCCGCAATGGCATGGAAAACGCACCAATTATGCAAACTCAGGAGTTACTTGAGCTATACCATTACTTTCTTGAAAAATGGCATAACACGAGTGACGGCCGGGTGCGGGCTGGCACGTCGATTTCAACGCCCCATAGAGTGAAAGTAGATTATTTCGCTGCGCTCTCTGAATTAAGTAAAGAATACGATATTCCATTAAATATGCATATCTTAGAAACCAAACTTCAGCGCGTATTTGGTGAAGTAAAGTATGGAAAATCCCTCGTTCGTTATGCCAATGATCTGGGATTCTTAGATGAGAGGGTCGTCGTGATTCATGCAATATGGGTAGATGATCATGACGTCGAACTGATGGCAGAAGCTGGATGTTCCATTGCTCATAATCCTGTTTGCAATCTCAGATTAGGAAGTGGGATCATGCCTTTTCGCCGCCATTCGAACGCGGGGATAAATATCTGCTTGGGAAGCGATGAAGCCTGCACGGATGATACACACAACATGTGGATTGTTGGTAAAGTTGCCGGATTGGTCCACTCAATTACTGAAAGCGAATATCAAAACTGGCCAAAAGCCAAAGAAATTTTGTGGTGTCTGACACGCGGCGGAGCAAGAGCAATGCGTTTGGCAGATTATGTAGGAGTACTTGCTCCAGGATATGAAGCTGATCTAATTTTAGTTGACCTCAATACGTTGAGTTTTACGCCACTGAATGATATCTACCGTCAGTTGGTATATTGCGAAACAGGTTCTTCTGTCGTGATGACCATGGTTGCCGGAGAGATCGTGTACCAAGATGGAAAACTATTATCTGTAGATGAGGAAGCAATAAAAGAAGAGGCTCGCGAGATTATGAAATCATATCGTAGGGATATGGAAAAAACTTGGGAAGCTGCGAGCGAGTTGGAGCCATATTACCGAGAGATGTACCAGCGCTGCGCGAATACTGATGTTGGCATGAACCGATGGGTCCAAGAACGATCTGAGAGTTAATTATTTCTATCAGATGGGCAGCAAAAAAGGAGTACCAATGCGAATACTATTAATCAATCCCAATACATCGGAAGAATTTACTAAACGAGTCCAGGAAATTGCGGACCGGTATGCGTTTCCCGGGACAACGCCTGTGGCAGTCAATCCAAGATCTGGTCCCAAATCCATTGAGAGTGTTTATGAAGAGCTTTTAAGTTCTGTTGGAACGCTTGAAATCGGGATTGAAGAACTTGATAACTATGATGCATTTGTCATTGCCTGCTATAGCGATCACCCCACTATTTATGCTCTGCGAGAAATCACAGACAAGCCGGTAATCGGGATCGCTGAAGCCTCTATGTATGCCGCATGTATGCTGGGTTATAAGTTCAGCATTGTCACAACTAATGAAGAGTGGGAGCCCCTGCTCTGGGATGCCGTCCGGCATTATGGGTTAACAGAGCGTTGTGCCTCAGTTCGATCGACTCACATGCCTGTATTAGCGTTGGAAGAAAATCCAAAAGATACCTATGACCTGATCGCCAAGACCGCCAAATTGGCGGTTGAAGAGGATGGTGCAGAAGTTATCTGCCTTGGTTGTGCTGGAATGGCTGGATTAGACAAGCACCTTGAGAAAGAACTCAATATACCAGTCATGGATGGCGTCGTCTGTGCATTGAAGTTATTGGAGGGTTTTATCAGTTATGGAGTCAAAACCAGCAAGCTCAGGGCTTATGCCCAACCGGAATACAAACCCATGCTGGGTTTACCAAAAATTTTCCAATCTGTTTACCGCAAGCCAAACACCGAGGAATAACCCGTAGTGAACTGATAACTTCACCAACCTAATAATACAAGTCCTATGGATGAAATTCAACCATGGGGCTTTTTCTTTTAGATGAACTTTACGGTTGTTGGTTTGGATATCATCTGTGTACTTCAGGTGAATTAAGTCATTTGGGAAAACTGATATATGTCATCTTAACCTTTCCCTTATACCTTCTTTATGCAGCCCTTATCTAGATCGTGATAAATTTTACTTAGTCGAATAGCGATAGGCCATACTTGAAAAATTGTGTTCATTTGGTATACGAAGCGTGAAATAGCGTATGCCTTCCAGTTCTATCGTTAAGCAATAGGAGTTCAAAGATCTTATTGCCACGAATCTAAGGAGGTGAAAGGGATAAACAACCATATATCCGATCAAGAAAGCAAGAAACACATTCAATTGATTCCAATAGTAAGAGGAGAATAAAATGAAGAAAGCATCGATTTTGTCCAAGATTTTAGTTTTCACATTTATCTTGGCGCTTGTGTTGTCAGCATGTGTTTCGCAACCGGAACCTACTGAAGCACCCGCTGAACCAGATGTCGAGGAACCCGCACAACCCGAGGAACCAGAAGAACCGATGGAGGTTGTGGATGTGGTCAAAGTGGGTGCGTTATACCCACTCACTGGACCTGATGCCGGATGGGCGGGAGATCCCTATGTTAAAGCCCATCAAATGGCAATTGATGAAATCAATGCCGCGGGCGGGATCGCCTGCTTAGGCGGCGCTCAGGTGGAACTGGTTACAGGTGATACCCAGAGCAGTGCAGAAAAAGGCAACTCCGAAATGGAGCGCCTGATCACGCAAGAGGGTGTTGTTGCAGTAATGGGTTCAGCGCTCAGCGGTACAACTTTGCCAGCCACGGAAATATCTGAGAAGTACGAGACTCCTTACGTCGTCCCCAATGCATTGGACGGAACCATCACTGCGCGCGGACTCGAATACGTCTTCCAGACTGTATCCACGCTTCAGGAATGGGGCGCTAATGATGTGGCCTGGGCAGTAGCAAACGGTGCAGAGACTGCAGTCATCACAGTTCCCAATATCACCTTTGGCGCCGAAGTCGAAGAAACCTGGCTGCACGGCATTGAAGAAGAAGGGATGGAACTGCTCGGTAACTTCACCTATGATGCAAACACCAACGACTTCACTGACACTATCCTGCGTGTTAAGCAGCTTGACCCTGATGTCTGGTTCGCACTCGGAAATGCTGAGACCCCCACCTTCGTCAAGCAGACCAGGGAACAGGGTTATTGGCCGAAGTACGGCATCATCACTCTCGGTTCCGGCTTCGCAACCACGTTCTTCCTGAATGAGGCCGGTCAAGAGAACGCCGAGGGGATCATCTTCACAATGGACTTCGCCCCTGTCAGCCAGCTGCCTGTCGACGAAGACTTCAAAGCTGAATTCAAAGAATACACCGGTCAAGAACTGGGTGGTACTTACAACACAACCTATGCATCGACATGGTTACTGGCTGATGCATTAGAAGTTGCCTGCACCACGGATCCCCAGGCTCTCGCTGAAGTGCTCCGCACAGAGACTTTTACTGACGGAGAGTGGGGCTTCCAGTGGCCAGAGGCTTCCTTTGATGAGAGCGGTCGCCTCGAGCAAGCTGCAACGGTCATCGGACAATGGCAGGAAGGTCAGCAAGTCGCAATCTGGCCTCCCGAGCTAGCTGCTGCAGAAGCCCTTTGGCCTGTCCCCGGTTGGGATGAGAGAGAGGGTATCGAGTATACCGAAGTTGAAACTGAAGTTGATCCGGCCCTCGATTCGGATTATTCCCGAGCTCTATTGGCTGATGCGGAGACCGAAGTCGACACCTCCGTCTACGCAAAAGAAGGTCCCTATACGATCGCGGTATCACAGCAGGACACCAGCAACGGCTGGGGGAACACCTACAATATCTCCATCCTTGCTTATGGTGAAGAACTGTTGGCAGATGGTGTATTGGCAAAACCACTGATCACCGCCATCACCAATGATGCTAACCAGCAAATCAGCGATATTGAGAACTTCATCGAGCAAAGCCCAGATGCAATCGTGGTTGAACCTCTCGGCAGGGCTGCTTCTGTGGCCGTGATTGAACGCGCCGTGGATGCCGGCATACCCGTTGTGCTATGTGCAAACGGTATCGAAAGTGATGCCTTCACCTCTCGAGTTGATATCGACTTCTACGAAGTTGCCTATCGCTCAGGTGATGGTTTGGCCCAGCTGATGGGCGGCGAAGGTAAAGTTGTCTTCTTCAACGGCATTGCCGGCGTTGATTCAACTGAAACCTGGCGAGCTGCCGCACTGGACGCATTGGCTAATTACCCCGATATCGAGATCATCGCAGAAGAATATGCCCAGTGGAATATCGCTACTGCCAAGCAGAAGATGGAAGCCTTGATGGCTGCCCACCCAGACATTGATGGTGTTTGGGCAGGTGGTGGCGAAATGGCATTAGGTGCTGCCCTGGCATTCGAAGACGCTGGAATGGATCCACCCAAGTATGCCATGGTCAATGTACCCAACGGATTCCTTCGATTGGCAGAGGAACATGGCTACGAGTTTGTCGGTGCGCCTGATCCTCCCTCAATGTCCAAGTGGTGCTTGCAGACCGCAGTGGACATCCTGGAAGGCAAAGAAGGCATCAAGAAATTCATCAGCTTGCGAACTTTGATGGATGGCGCAGATCCATATACCGAAGCCGATGGGTTGGTCTGGTATGTACCAGAATTGAACGATGACTTCATCCCACCGATGACAGTCGACCTTCAATACTACATCGATGGAGGTTTTGAGCGTAAGTAAGATTCAAAACTTCTAAATAATAAGTGCCTGTCGGGGTGTACACCCCGACAGGCGTCATTTCGTCCGAAAAATTCCAGTTCGCAATTTAACTTTGCAATCAATTAGTGAGGAAATGTTATTGTTATGGAAGCCTCTTCAGCCTCAAATCACTCCAACAATACAATACTCGAATTAAGTGGTATTGATAAAACATTCGGGGGGACTCACGCACTTGCGGATGTATCATTTGATCTTCGAGCGGGGGAGATTCATGCACTGGTTGGCGAAAATGGTGCTGGGAAATCAACTCTCATAAAGATCATTACTGGCGCCTATTTCCCAGACATAGGAGTGATCAAGATAGGCGACGATTCATATTCAAGTCTAAGACCCGAGCAAGCCCGAAATATCGGCGTAAGCGTTGTCTACCAGGAATTCAACATCCTGCCAGAGCTATCTGTGGCAGAAAACATTTTCATGGGAGACCAACCTCGGGGGAGATTGCAGTTGATTGATATGGGCACCCGGAATAAAAAAGCGAATGAGCTGTTGAAACGGTTAGGAGCTGAAAACACAATAAACCCAAATGATTTGGTGAAAAATCTTACAGTTGGTGAACAACAGCTGGTCGAAATCAGCAAAGCATTGGCCACAGAATCCCACATCATCATTATGGATGAGCCATCTGCCGTCCTTCCCAGCCGAGAATTAGAGCGGCTCTTTTCCGTTATTCGTAAACTGCGATCTGAAGGTCACGGAATTATTTATATTTCCCATAGATTGAATGAAGTTTTTGAACTTGCAGATCGGGTGACTGTCCTCAAGGACGGGCAGCTAATGGCTACGAAGGATGTAGTGGATACCAACCATGCTGAACTTGTGCACTTAATGGTCGGCCGAGAGCTCACCGATATGTATCCCCCGGCAGATAACCAACCAGAGGATACATTGCTGGAGGTCAAGGATCTCGATATTGATGGCACAGTTTTTGGAGTCAATCTCGAGGTGCGCACGGGTGAAGTACTAGGTCTAGCGGGATTGGGTGGCAGCGGACGCACCACGGTGTGTAGAGCCTTAGTGGGATTGGCAGATGTTCAAGCTGGTGAGATCACTTACCTAGGAAAACCTGCCCCTAAAAATGCAGGTGCAGCTTCTCAAGCCGGATTAGTTTTAGTTCCTGAAGATCGAAAAACGCATGGATTGGTGTTGAACCAGTCCATGCGTTTTAACTTATCGCTTCCAAACCTGCTTCAATTTGTCCGCAATGGTGTACTCCGGGCAGGAATCGAGAAAGAAGCGATTGAGAATATGGTGGAAGATATTCAAGTCAAACCACCAAATCCAGAGATGTTAGCCGAAAGTTTGAGTGGGGGCAACCAGCAGAAAGTAGTGGTCGGCAAGTGGTTGTTGACCAATCCAAAATTAGTAATCTTTGATGAGCCGACCCGGGGAATTGACGTTGGTGCGAAGGCTGAGATTTACCAGCGAATTCGCGATCTAACCTACAGCGGGGTGGGTGTGATCATGGCCTCCTCAGAATTACCTGAACTGATAGGTATGAGCGACCGGATCATGGTTTTTCATGAAGGGCGAATTGCTGGTGAATTAGATCGATCTGAATTCTCGGAAGAGGCGATCATGCACCTTGCTACCGCAACCAATGGAAACGAAGATCAACCTGCTAAAAAGGTGGAAGTATGAGTAATTATTTGAGAGAAGGTGGTCTATGGCTGTAACTTATGAAGATGCAAGTGCTCAGGTCGCTCCCCGATCGAGCAGGTTGATCGCATTCATACGCAAGAATGCATCAATATTCTTGATCTACGGCATCATCATCCTCATCGCCGGTGGGGCAGCCATCTTCTCAGAATCTTTTCGGACACCTTCAAATATGGCGAACATCCTTCGCCAGTCAATTATTCTCGGTCTGTTGGCAATAGGTCAGAGTATTGTCATTTTAACTGGTGGAATGGATATCTCCATTGACATGATGGCCCGCACTGTTGCCCTTACCATCGCGACATTATTTGCATTTTACAACAGTGATCCCAGTTTAATTCTTCCACTAATATTATTGGGCATCGTTATCGGCGTGATTTTAGGCGGAATTAATGGACTGCTCATCACTCGTACACACGCCACCCCATTCATTATCACCTTTGGCGTAGCTTTTATCCTGCGCGGGGTCAATCTGGCAATTTCAACCACGCCCATCCGGGGCATTCCAAAAGAATTCTTGCTGATTTATAACACCAAGATCGGCATCATCGCAGTAAATGTGATTGTGATGGCCCTGGTGTGGTTTTTGGTGTGGCTGTTCACCACCCGAACGCGTCTAGGCCGAGGGTTGTATGCCGTCGGAGGTTCACCACGCATCGCCAGGCTGTCAGCCATCCGGGTCAATCGCACGCTTGTTTGGGCATATGTGTTGAGCGGTTTCTTTGCCTCTCTCGCCGGATTGTTTGTCTTATCTCGAATGGGAGTTGGCGATCCTGGCACAGCGGAAGGAATGACATTTCAATCTATCGTTGCTGTAGCTGTGGGGGGGATCAGTTTATATGGTGGTCGGGGTTCGATAATTGGAACACTAGGTGGGGTGCTGTTATTAACCATATTATCTAATGTATTTAATTTGATACAAGTCAATATTTATTACCAGCAGCTGCTTCTAGGTCTAGTTGTACTAATCGCGGTAGCTGCATATCGGACTCCAAGAACAGTGAGGTCCGGATGAAATCTACAACTGTCAAATCCAACTGGTTTAGCTCGCTTTTCTCCGGTTTTCGGCCAACGCCAAGATTCGTCCGTGCGGTAGACCTGGCAGGTCAATGGGCAGCACCGATTATGATATTGATCGTGCTGCTAGTAGCAGCGATTTTTGCGCCTGCCTTCTACAACCCAACTAACCTACGCACAGTAGCAATCCAGTTTGCGGTTTTGGGGATTGTCGCCGTAGGTCAAACGCTGGTTCTTTTAGTTCGTTCGATCGATCTCTCAGTTAGCGCTGTATTAGCTCTCGGGGCAGTGATCGTGGTTCAAACCGAAGCAGGGAATTCACTGATCGTTTCCCTTATCCAGGCATTTGCGATTGCTGCCGCAATCGGTTTGGTGATCGGTCTCTTGGTAACAAAGCGGGGTGTTCCTCCTTTCGTAGCCACATTTGGCATGCTCGTATTCATCCAGGGTGCTCGATTGGCGTATTCCAAAGGCCAGGCGAGCGGTACCGTACCTGATTTACTAAGGACGATCAGCATCGAACAGGTTGGATTTATCCCAGCAGCCTTAATTGTCTGGCTAATCGTCAACTTGATCGTTATGTTCGTATTGCGAAAGACTCGATTCGGTCGCTGGATTTATTCCGTCGGGGGCAACCCGTTTGCTTCTCGCTACGCTGGAATTCGCGTGGATATGGTCATGATCGCCGCCCACACAATCTGTTCGGTTCTGGCGATATTAGGTGGGCTTATTTTAAGCGGATATATCGGGTACGTGGACTTACGCCTCGGTGCGGACTATAACATGCTTTCGATCGCCGCGGCGATCGTCGGCGGCACGACTTTCACGGGGGGACGCGGTAATTTATTCGGAACAGCAGCCGGAGTGACTTTGCTCGTAATGCTGCTCAATTTAGTGGTTGTGTTGGGCTTGTCAATCCACTGGCAATTCGCTATGCAAGGCCTGGTCCTGGTATTAGCGACCGCGCTCCAAGGATTCCGACAGTTCCTTTTGAGCCGCTAACATTCTTAATTAAAAGGAGAATTTTGTGAGCCCGGAAATTTTCTTTCAAATCATCGTCAACGGCTTGTTTACCGGGGGCATTTACTCTCTGGTGGCTGTTGGCTTGACCCTTATTTATGGGGTAATGATCATCGTCAATTTTGCCCACGGTGAGTTTCTGATGCTTGGCATCTATGTCGCCTTCTGGGCATGGACTCTGGCAGATATGGATCCCTACATAGTAATTCCATTTGCATTTGCCATGATATTTGGTCTTGGAGCGCTTGTCCAACGTGGGTTGGTACAGCGTGTACTGGATGCGCATCCATTGAATCAAATAATCCTGTTAGTTGGTGTCTCCATACTGCTGATTGGACTGGTACAGTTTTTCTTCAGTGCAGAACCGAAGGCAATCCATGTTCCATACGAGACAGCAGTGATATCGGCCTTCGGTTTACGTTTTGCCATAGCCCGGCTGGTAGCGTTTTTCGCTTCAATGGCAATTTCATTTTGTCTGTACTTGTTCCTTCATTACACACGGACAGGCAAGGCAATTCGGGCCGTATCTCAATCTAGAGATGCAGCTCGCCTGATGGGTATCAACGTCAATTTCATCTACTATCTGACCTTCGGAATTGGCGCGGCAATTACCGCTGTAGCTGGAGTATTACTTGCCCCAAATCACAGGATGATCCCCACGATGGGTCAAGGTTATTCGGTAATTGCATTCGTGGTCGTAGTTTTAGGCACCATGGGTAATTTTATCGGCGCATTTCTAGGAGGATTAATCATCGGAGTCGTAGAGGCCTTTGCAGGATTTTATCTTGGCGGAGATGTCAAAATCATCGCCAGCATGATGATCTTCATCCTGATCTTATTGTTCAGACCAGCAGGATTGTTTGGGAGGAAGCGAACATGACTGCAGAAAATCCAGCCACGACTTCCAATAATCCAATTCGTTCCTGGTTGAAAGACATTTTTCTCGATTGGGACCGCACACAGATGGTGATTTGTTTCTTACTCGTCCTCTTCTTGGCGCTAACTCCATTATTCATCAGCTCAACCTACTATCTGGGCATCATCATCCTGGCGACAATATACGCTTTTATCGGCATCTCATGGAATATCGTCGCCGGGTTTACTGGACAGCTGCTGATCGCGCATATTATTTTTCTTGCTATTGGGGCATATACCACCATCGTGCTGTTCAATACTTACTCGATCTCCCCTTGGGTTGGCATCTTGATCGCAGGAGTGGTTTCAGGTCTATGCGGGGTTGTGGTGGCATTTATCACCTTGCGCTATGGTTTGAAAGTCGATTATTTTGCACTCTTCACGATAGCATTAATGGTGGCATTGAGAACGCTTTTTCTCAAATGGGATTATGTAGGCGGCGCGGTTGGCATGTGGTTCAGCCTCACTGATCCATCCTTCGACAAGATGATCTTTGCCAATAAAGCGCCATATCTTTATATTGCCTTAAGCCTGGTTGTGATTGGCCTACTGGTCCAATACAGGATCTACCGTTCAAAAATGGGGAAGTATTTCCTGGCAATACGCGAGGACGATGATGCAGCTTCTGCCCTTGGTGTGAACACCTCTCGCTACAAAATGCTGGCTGTCGTAATTGGGGCAGCGATGGCAGGCATTGGGGGGGGATTCTATATGATGTATGTCACTTTTATTGAACCACCTCAGGTTTTTAATCTTGGCTTGAATATCGAAATCGTTATGGCCGGCCCGATTATTGGCGGCTTAGGCAGTTTGGCTGGTCCAATCGTTGGCGCATTACTCAACAAGCCTTTTGCTGAAATAATGCGGGGTGCGCTTGCCGAAGGACGCAGCGGCAACAGCCTCATCGTTTATGGTTCATTCCTAATTCTGACCATAATGTTCATGCCTCGCGGCGTTACTGGAGTCCTGCACACCATTTATCGCCGGATTCTCAACCGATTAAATCCACGAAATTTGGGAGACAGCTAGAATGGCGCTGCTAGAAGTATCTGGAATTACAAAGCGTTTCGGGGGACTTGTTGCAGTAAACGATCTCGATCTGAGCCTCGACAAAGGTCAAATTTTGGGTTTGATTGGTCCTAACGGCGCAGGAAAAACGACTGCCTTCAATATGATCTCAGGATTTTACCAACCCGATGAAGGGCAAGTAATATTTGACGGGCAGGATATCACTGGTCTCAGACCCGATCAGGTTTGCAAATTAGGAGTAACCCGGACTTTTCAAGTTGTGAAACCATTCCCCCAACTCACTGTCCGGGATAATGTCATGGTTGGGGCTTACAACCGCACAAATGATCGCAAAGAATCCAGGAAGAAGGCCGAAAAAATCATCGAATTCCTGGGCATGAAAGACATGCGAGAGATGGCCGCGGGCAGTTTATCGGTTGCTTATCGCAAGAGATTGGAGGTCGCAAAAGCATTAGCCACAGATCCCAAGATTATCTTATTGGATGAGGCCATGGCAGGGCTGAGACCAACTGAGACTGATGAGATGATCGAGCTGGTGCGTGAAATCAGCCGGCAAGGCACCGCCCTCTTACTGGTGGAGCATGTGATGAGAGTAATCATGTCACTTGCAGAGCGCATTGTCGTCATCCATCATGGGGAGAAGATCGCCGAAGGCGAACCCCAACAAATCGTTCAAGATAAATCAGTGATTGATGCTTATCTGGGAGAGGTGGAGATCGATGTTACAGGTTGATAATGTTGACGTGGCATATGGAGATGTCGAGGTACTCCATGAGGTGTCCCTGGATATTCAGGAAGGTGAGCTTGTAGCAGTAATCGGAGCGAATGGCGCGGGGAAAACAACATTGCTTAAGACAATATCTGGACTGCTAAAACCAATCAATGGGTCCATTACTTTCGATTCACAAACCATTAGCGATCAGAGCCCAGACAAGATCGTCTCAAATGGGATTGTTCATGTACCGGAAGGCCGTCTTTTATTTCCAGATATGAGTGTTCGTGAAAACCTTGAGATGGGTGCATACATCGAAAAGGATAAAGACAAAGTCGCTGAACGCTTCGATGCTGTATATGAGCTGTTTCCCGTGTTGGAAGAGCGGTCAAATCAAATGGCAGGCACCTTGTCTGGTGGAGAGCAGCAAATGCTGGCCGTGGGTCGAGGGCTTATGGCCGGACCCACTTTATTCATGTTCGATGAACCCTCTCTAGGCTTAGCGCCCAAACTCGTGCAATCAATATTTGAAATGGTCCTACATATTAATAAGACATTGAATGTGACAGTTTTACTGGTTGAACAGAATGTGCGCATGTCATGTGAAATTTCCGACCGGGCGTTCGTCCTTGAGAATGGCCGGATGGTGCTGCATGGACCTGGTCATGAGATGTTGGAAAACGACCATGTACGAGAGGCATATTTAGGTTTGTAGCCAAATATGTTTATTCAATGATTATCGATTCGCACACCCACGTCGACTTAGTTGAATCCTGGGGCTGGATGGACCCTCCGGAAGCGATTCTTGAAGTAATGGTCGCAGCTGATGTCGATCAAGCGATCATCATGACCTATCGAGATGCAGTAGGACCTGATGATCCATCCACAGAATACATTAAGAGTGCAGTCGAAAAGTATCCGGACCGGTTGGTTGGCTATGTGCGCATAAATCCAAATAGCTCTGGCGCTATGGATGCTCTTGACCAGGCGATTTGTGACTACAAGATGAAAGGCTTGAAACTCCACCCGGTAAGCTATGTGGGTTTCCCATTTGGTGAGGCGACAGTGCGTTTGATGCGGCGCGCTGCTCAATACGACGCTCCAGTATTATTTCATACGGGTGATGAATCACTGGCACTACCGGAGGAAGTCGCCGAAGC
>CALBUI010000069.1 GCA_937968125.1 uncultured Anaerolineales bacterium
CCATCGCATTTTGGGATTCTTATCCACCCAACAGTGCCGACTTATCAGATAACAACATCTCTGCAATTTCTATTTTTGGGACCACAAATGATTCGCCAAATACCGAAAACTTTAATGACTACAAGCATTTGTTGCCAGAGGATGCTATATATATCGGAATCGAAGGTGCAAACCATGCTCAGTTTGGTGATTATGGACCCCAAAAGGGTGATGTTGTTGCCTCGATGAGCTTAGCTGAACAACATGAGCAAGTGGCTAAATTTATGCTGGATTTCATCAACCAATAATCAATAAACACATGGCCACTTCTACACCCAAATTCATACTAATTTCTTTTTCGTGTCAAACCGCAATATAGCCAAAAACCTCTCAACTTAATTCGTTGGCGATTCTTTTTTTATCAAGTAGTAGTGTCTGGACTCGAACCCAATTTAGCGAATTTTAATTCAATTGATCAATTTTCATTGCCTGATTGATCACGTTTTCCTCTTTGTTGAAATCGTAAAGAAGCCAAAAACTGTTTGATTGGCATGTCAAATAGTTCCTTTTCATTTAATGATGGAAGCGGACCTGTTCTTAACCGTAATTCCCATAATTGGAGTGTATATATTAACAATGGGGCATTGAGTCAAGAAGAAATACCTTCTTGAAATGATAATTATTATCACTCGATCCATCAAGAAATGCTGGGGCACCTGTTCTGAATGAGTACTATTCGGTGAGATAGGGTTGTTCCTCGTCTTTTTGGTAATCTGTTGAGGAACAGTTTTTTTAATATATTCTATTTAATTGGAAGTAAGCTCAATTCAGGTCTAATCTTAATGACCAATAAGAATTTTCGCTTGGCAAAAAATATCTGGGAAATAATAATTTTGACTGGGTGGTAGAATCCTTCTGAAGGATTGAGGGTCTTCTTCAATCCAGGATATGAGTGAATTTCATGTTCTGAGTCTTCTGGACAGGTCAAATTGGGAGATGAGAACAGAGTCAACGTTCAAGTGCAGTTTTCAGCTTCTAATTCCGAGCTATAGAAGCAATTTCAAACATCGTTCATCATCAAAAAGAGAGTATAGCCATGAATAAAGCAGACCGCCGGGCCATAATTGCCTTACCAATCATCTTGTTAGTCGCCGGATTGATTGCCTGGGCTGGAAGCCAGGGTGGTTTCACTGTCTCCGGAATACCTGTTTTCGCCATATGCATAGCCCTGGCGTTCGTCCTGCAGTGGATCGCCTTCATCCCAGCCTACATCCTGCAGACCGAGAAATTCTACGATCTCATGGGCAGCATTACGTATCTTTCAGTCACGGTGCTGGCTGTCCTGCTCAGTCCAGTGGTGGATGCAAGATCGTGGCTGCTGTTGGGAATTATTTCGATTTGGACCATTCGCCTGGGTGTCTTTCTATTTCAACGCATTCGTGCCGCGGGCGAAGATCGACGCTTTCGGGATATCAAGCCTTCATTCGCCCGGTTTTTGCTAACCTGGACAATACAGGGTTTGTGGGTCGCTCTGACCATTGCAGCTGCTTTGGCGGCGATAACAACCATAACCAGACGCGATTTGGGCCTCATTGGTCTGCTTGGTTTTCTGGTATGGCTGATTGGTTTTGGCATTGAAGTGATCGCCGATCAACAGAAAAGCAGGTTTCGGGAAGATCCTGAGAACGCTGGGAAGTTTATCAGTAACGGTCTCTGGTCCTGGTCGCGCCACCCTAACTATTTTGGCGAGATCGTTTTGTGGATCGGAGTTGCCATCATTGCCATTCCCGTCCTCAGCGGATGGCAGTATCTGACCCTGGTTTCACCAATCTTTGTGATCATCTTGTTAACCCGTGTCAGTGGGGTACCCATGTTGGAAAAAAGGGCCGACGAAAAGTGGGGAGGGCAAGCGGATTACGAAGATTATAAAGCAAGGACTTCCATCTTAATCCTGAGACCACCTTCAGCGGGAAAATGAGCAGCTCGCAGTAAGAAAACCAGAAGGTAAACAGCTAGGATCTCGATTATCTATTCGCAATATTTATATTTATCAAGGGATGATCCTTATGGGGAATTCATAATACATGATTTGAAATAAAAGAAGGGCTGTTCATAATCTGGACAGCCCAATTTTTATGACCTCAAAAGTTTATTACTCTAAACGGGTGCCAACGTTCCAGCAAAAATAATCCATGCCAGTGTTGTTTTCGCGGTCAAACTGAGAATGATGTATACACGTTCTCCGAATAGATAGTCTTTCCACCTGCCAACTTTCTTGTACTGCAGAACCATATTTATGGCGAAGATGTTAAAGAACACAAATAAGGTTGGTACAATAGCATAGACAAAAACAGGGGGTTTCGCATCCCCGGAATTAACTGCGCCTACAAAGTACATCGTTATCACGATCCAGGGCACGATCCCGGCGAAGCATCCATAAATGAACGCGGTCCAGTTTGTTTTTTCTGTCTGCTGGTTGTGCAGCTCCATCATGATCCCAAACAGGTTCATGGTTGCATTGAGGCTGAAAATTAATATCAACGCTCCCAGATCCCATAAGCCTATTAACATCCCGATCAAGACAATCATCCAGGAAGAACTCAGCGCATATTCATAGAAGCGTACTGGATTCATTCCTTTTTCTAGATTTTGCACATAACCTTTGTAGCCAATCGTCGCCAGGTAAAAGTGAGCCACAGCGGATATCAACAGGAACAAAGCAACTGCTGGTCCAAACAACAATTCGTATATCAGGGTAGGATTTGGAGCCAGAGTCAGGGTCTCCACGTCAAAATTCAAGAAATATGTATAAACTGGATAGGTTGTATCATTACTGAGAACGATCATCAGGATGCCCTGCAGCAGGTGCAGAAAACCCATAATCAAATTAAAACGGCGTAAACCTCGATATGTTGCTTCTGGTCGCTTCAACTCAGGTGCACTTGCTTCATTGACTGCCATTTTTATCTCCTTTTTTTGAATCTGGCGGTCTATTTATTAGAAAAAGTCCTATTCTAGGTCTTATTGTTTGCTTCCAGCAATGATTGATGGAAGATTAAAACCATTATATATCAATACTGCTAAGGATCCGAACTTACCTTGTGTTGGGGGGATTACACTCTTTATACCAATGCAATACCTGGTTTTAATTCTAAATTTTTGCCCGTGCGTTATTAAATCAATCGATTGAAGATAGCTTACCATTGATGAGTTCGGATAATATGATTATGACCATATCAATGTTAAATGAAAATTGTCTCCAGATCGGATCTATCTAACATGGAAACTGATTGGGGAGTGAAAACTACACTGAACTCCAAATAGAACTTGCTCCAATCCAACATATTGGGGTTAGAATCAAAAACGAAGCGGGTAATCTTACTGCCCGCTTCGTTTTTGATTTAGCAAGTCTTCCCAGTACTTATATGTATTTTCCTTATTTCACGTTGACGAACAGTACGGGGGTTTTATCAGCGGTCAGTTTTGCATTGATAGTGAGATCTGCGCCAGCGGGAATGTCAACCGGGCCCAGGTTCATGGAGGGTAACGGCGTTCCGTCTGCCAGGGTCACTGCAATGGTATACGTATTTGCTGGGAGCGAAGTTGAAACAAAGTCACCAAACCTGAAATCAGGGATGGCAAGTGCGCCATTGATGTACACGTTTACCGGTAGATCCTTTTTCAAGCCTAGGCTGCGACCGTCGATGCTGTGGCGAACCTTGACGTCAAAATCTCCAGAAGTCATCATCACTTCTTCGGCCTCAGAGGCTTTCACCTTGAGGAATGGAGTGTCATCATTGTCGAGCAGTGCCTTGATGGATACATCTACACCCGCGGGGATCGAAACTGGTCCAACAGTCATGCTGGGCAAGGGTGTCCCATCCAATAAGGTTACGTTGATTGTGTAGGTACCGGCTGGGAGGGTTGTAGAAATCTTTTCACCAAATTGGAAATCGGGGATCGCTAATTGATTGTTGATATAGACATTGACAGGTAATTCCTTATCAAGGTCTAAATCCTTGCCGTTAATCTGGTGGGCAACATCTATGTTGAATTCACCTGTGTTAGCGGAAGCTTGCGGTACACTGACGGCTGCTGCGAAAAGCAGTGCGCCAACGATGCCTAAGAAGGTTAAGTTCTTGCGTGTAAGTAGTTTCTTCATGATATTTTTTCATTTCTCCATTTCTGTTAAGCTGGGAAGCTTGTGGTTTAGTCGTACTGAACAATGACAGTATTCTACACAATAATCTAGTATTTGTCAAGTATTTGCACATATATTGTAGATTAATGTTTGGTGAGTGAGAAATACTATCGGTTGCGATGATACCGTTGTGAAATTGGGTTCTTGAGAGTGGAAATTATTTCCTTCTCCAGCGCTATGATGAAAGCCTCCTGGCGAGTTCACCAGGAGGCAAAGAATTAATTTTGATTGTATAGATTTATTTCTGAGAAAGACTACTTCGCCCCCTGCATACGGTATTTGCGGATCAATACAATGATCAATATCACCAGGATCAATCCTGCGGCAACCAATGCTGAGTTTGCGACAAGTGGGGTGTCAGCATGTTTTCTCGCAATACCGATATATGCCCAAACCAACACTAAAGAATAGGCAATATCTACCCGGGTATAGCTCATGATTGCAGAGATGACCACCCCAGCAGCCAACATGATTACAGCCCAGATCTCAGCACTGATCCCCCAGCCGTTCCAGCCAAGATAATAAAGCAGCTGGGTGGTATTGGCGATAGTAGCCACTGTGATCCAGCCCAAATAAATGCTAAATGGAATGTGCACAGCCCACTTTTCCGCATTGGATACCTTCCCCCGACCTATATCCAGTCGCAGGTAAATCGCGATCA
>CALBUI010000070.1 GCA_937968125.1 uncultured Anaerolineales bacterium
ACTTCAGATATATGGGCTACTCCCCCAAATGTCCCGGTGACAAACGCTTCATCCGCGCTGTAGACGTCAAACAGAGAAAAATCCTTCTCGAACACATCGATCTCGTTCCTTTTGCAAAGATCGATAATGTTCCCCCGGGTGATGCCATTCAGGCAGTATTTTCCAGTGGAGGTCCATACCTGGTCGCTGCGCACGATAAAAAAATTGGTTGAATTGCAAGTACTGACAAAACCATGGGGATCGAGCATCAAGGCTTCATCTGCACCTGCCTTGGTGGCCTGGATGCAGCTGATCACACAATTGAGCTTGCTGTGCGTGTGCAGTTTAGCATCCTGGACATCCGGTCTTCCCCGCCTCACATGGACCGTGAAAAGCCGAATTCCTCCCTCACCCGACCGGGCAGGTGCTTTATATTCGGCGATAATCACGATCGTCGGACCACTGATGGTTGTGCGCGGATCTTGGGATGGCGATCTTTTTGTTCCCCTGCTAATCATCAGGCGGATGTGCACATCGTTGGAGGTCATATTATTCGCTCGGACCGTCTTATACACTTCGTCTATCAGGTCATCTGGCGACATTCCAAGATCATAATCAAGGGCCTTGGCGTTCGCTTCCAAGCGAGCCAGATGTTGATCGACAAAAGCCAGCTGCCCGTTGTGAAGTCGAAAACTTTCCCAGAAGCCATCACCCACCAAGAAGGCGCTGTCGAATACGGAAACCTTGGCCTCATCCCTTGCAAACAACTCCCCATTCACATAGACTAAGACCTCCTGGTTTCTTTCATCTTGGACAAACTCATGTGTTACACTCATAAAACACCTCTCAGTAACGGCTATTCTACTGATTTCATCAAACTGAAGGCGGCCAAAAAACATCCCCTGCACAACAAAGTAGGGCGGGATTCAAATCCCGCCGTTGACCGTCTTTTATATTTTCTTTCATGCTTGCAAGGGATTGACAATCCGCGTCCACATCCATTTCGCAGGGTTTACTCTTTGACTAAAGTGCCAGCCGTGCTCCTACGAGGTCGAAGGGCTGTCCCCCAACTAAGGAGATAACAACTCTTGCTCGAGTGCAAACTTCTCAAGAGATCACACCCAGCTGACGACCTACCTTGGCAAAGGCGGCTAAACCCTGGTCGAGGTCTTCCCGTTCATGGGCAGCGGAGATCATCACCCGTATGCGGGCTTTGCCGCGCGGCACGGTCGGGAATCCAATTGACATAGCGAAGACACTTGCTTCGAACAGCTCCCGGCTGAACTGCTGTGCCAGCGGCGCCTCTCCAAGCATCACGGGCGTGATCGGCGTGGTGCTCTTACCCGTGTCAAATCCAAGAATCCGCATCTGCTCCTTGAAATAGTGCGTATTCTGCCAGAGCTTGTCCACCAGCTCCGTGGACTCCTCCAGGATATCCACCGCTGCCAGGCAGGCTGCGACATCGGGCACCGTCATAGCGGAAGAAAAGAGGAAAGGACGGCCGCGCTGGTTGAGCCACTCGACGATCAAAGGATCCCCAGAGACGATGCCGCCTACCACGCCAAAAGCTTTCGAGAGGGTGCCGATTTCGACATCCACCTTGCCGTGCAGACCGTAATGATCGACGATCCCCCGGCCTCCGTTCCCAAGCACGCCTTCCCCATGGGCATCATCAACCATCAAGATCGCATCATACTCTTTGGTCACTTCGTAGATTTCGTCTAAGGGGGCGACATCCCCATCCATGCTGAAGACGCCGTCCGTGATTACCAGCGCTCGTTTGAATTCGCTCCTCTTCTCAGCCAGGACTCGTTTAAGATCATCAACATCACAATGTTCAAAGCGCACGATCTGCGCGCGTGACAGGCGAGCGCCATCGATGATGCTGGCGTGATTGAGCTCATCTGAAAAAATCGCATCTCCTCGACCAACCAATGCCGGAATACAGCCAACGTTGGCATTGAAACCGGACTGAAAGGTGACCGCCGCGGCGACACCCTTAAACGCCGCCAGCCTTTTTTCTAGCTCCAGGTGCAGGTCCATGGTTCCGGCAATCGTGCGTACCGCGGCCGGACCAACACCATATTCAGCCACGGCCTGACGGGCTGCTTCCACGATGCGCGGGTGATTCGCCAGGCCCAGGTAGTTGTTAGAGCAAAAATTAAGAACCCGCTGCCCATCCACCTCCAACCAGGCTCCTTGGGGCGAACTCAAGGTGCGAATGCGATTATAAAGACCATTCTCTTCCAGGTTTTGAAGTTCGTCTTGTATCCATTGCAGTTTTGCTGACATCTTGGTCCCTTTCAGTTCTCCTTTTTCTTACCTCGGCCGATGAAGCGGCCAAACATCTCAGATGCAGTCGGTGCTTCAACAGTGGAGGCCCCCTCGGCCGCCCAATCTGCCCTCAACCTCCCTTGCAGCCAGATTTTTCGCCCTTCTCGAGCCCGGTTGAGCTTCTCTTCCAGGGATTCGTTATCCTCGATTGACAGGTCATTCCGGATAGCGTGTATGGAAGCGACCAGTCCATCAAGGACGCGTATCACGTTTTCCCGGTTGAGCATCGCCGCGGTGGTCAGCGTCTTGGGTTCAGTGGGATACATCACCGGTGCGGTAACCTCAGCATACGAACGCCCGGCAACCTTGCGCGCTTCCTGCCACCCCGGTTGGCCAATTGTGGCATTCAACAACCCGGCCGCCATTAGCTGAGGCAAGATATGGGTTGCAGCCACCAACCCGTCCATCTCCACCGGGTCCGCGAAGAGCGGTGTTGCCTTCAGCAAGCGAGCCAGATCTGCTGCTAGCTTTATGGCCTCTGATGGCACCCCAGGAGGTGAGACAATCCCCATTAAGCCATCTCGAAAAAGATCTGGATGCGCAGCTTCAGCGCCGACATCGATATCGTGCAGGTAAACTGGGTTGAGAACCGGAGATAATCCAACGTAGAAACGTCCCGGGGGGAGCAGCTCATCAACCCAGGCAGCCACGACCTGCTTGGCCGGACCAGTATCCATCACTACTGCCCCTTCCTTGAGGTCTTCGCGCACAATTTCCAATGTCTCCCGGATTTGATCCACAGGCAGTGCCAGCAGGACTAAATCAGCCTTCTCGACCGACGAGGGTAAGTTCATGGAAACTTTGTCCAAAGCCCCCATCTTTTTTGCTCTCCGGGCTATTCGAAGTTCTCGATCATGACCCAGGCGGTGAATTACTTCCGGCTGGTCAGCCAGCGCCAGACCCACTGATGTCCCGATTTGACCCATGCCTACGATCGTTAATTGGACAGCCATCTTTTCACCTCAACTTTGATTATCGACCACCTGAAGTTTGTACAACAGGCGGTCTTCATTTGAATCCTTTTTTTCGTTATTTGGTGGTAGCTGCTCTTGATGGCGGGCAACCAGTGCTGCTGCCAGCGCTGAACCACCACTTTGGGAGACCAGGTCCGCTCCCCAGGCTGGGTGCTTTTCAGCGACCACGAATGCTCGTCGCCAACCCGGCTCATTTTCACTCGCTGCCCCCCACTTCTTCACACAATTTGGACAGATCTTCCTGACCAGCACAACCAAAACCCTTTCCCACAATCTTAAGGGCGTTCTGATTTTGCCGACATCGTGTAGGAGAGCCGCGATTTCCAGATCAGAATTATCCTCCCCTTGACGTCTTAATTCTTTCAAGACCCTCAAGCTGTGGGCTTGTTCGCTTCTATGCATTTGCTGGAATAATTCGAGTTGGGGTGGCGTCAGGATCGTGGCAGCCAGCTCAGTATCCTCGTGTGATGAGCCGGTGCTGATTGCCTGCCAAAATTGACGCGAGCGATACACCAGACGGGAGGTGTTCATCCGACCAAAGCGGACATCATTGCAGTTAAAGGTGGCCCGATGATTGATCCCAAGAGATTAATCCCCAAGAGTGGACCAGCGAATACAACCGCAAGCAAGAGTATCGGTCCATAAGGACGGATATTATCCATGACTCTCTTCCCCGAAGCTGGTAGCAGGTAATACAAGATCTTTTCACCATCCAAAGGAGGGAGGGGGATTAAGTTGAACAGCATCAAGAGCAGATTGATATAGACAAATTCCCACAGCAGCTTGTCCAGCGAGGGAACGATTGTTCCAGGATTGGAAAAAGCATCGAAGGCTGATACCAGTCCCAACTGAAATGGGATCGCCGCAATGAGTGCCATCAGAAGGTTCGAAGCAGGCCCAGCCAGGGCTACCCACATCATGGCAGCAGACGACCGCCGTCCCAGGACATAAGGGTTGACTGGGACCGGTTTGGCCCAACCAAATCCTGCTACGATCAACATCAACGATCCCATCGGATCGAGATGAGCCATGGGATTCAGGGTTAAGCGGCCGTTATTCCTGGGTGTGGGGTCACCAAACCTGTCAGCCGTCCAGGCATGAGCGAATTCGTGAACTGCAAATGCTGTCAATAAGACAAAAATACGTGATATTAGAGTTGGTAAATTGAGATCAAACATCAAAAATGGCCTTTTCGGCGATTATACCACCGCGTGATATAATGCCTCGCATGTTGCCCCCCCTGGAATTGGGTGATGTCGTTCGCTTGCGCAAACCTCACCCATGCGGAGGATATGAATGGAATGTGGTCCGCTTGGGCGCTGACATCGGTCTGGAATGTACCAGCTGTAGACGACGCATCTTACTCCCCCGCCGTGACCTGGCCCGTCGCTTGAAAACGGTAGTCCCACCACCCGGAGAAGACCTCCCGGCCCCCTGATCCCCCCAATACCCCACCAAGCACCTAGGATTATTTTTCCGATGTATCAATTTCGCAGGACTAAAATTTATATTATGCTGCTCGTGGTCATCTGCGCTGTGGGTATAGTGGGCTGCAATTTGCCCTCTCAGGCCACCGGTACCGCCACCCTCAATGTCACCCAGGCTTACCAGACCGTCGAAGCCAGATTAACTGAAGCGATATCACGCACGCCGTCCATCTCGCCATCTCCAACAAGGGCAACTGCCACCCAGGGGCTGCCGAGTCCCTCCCCCACTCAATCGATACAGACTGTGACCCCGGCTATCACCCAAACTCCCTCAGCTAACTGTGATCGAGCTTTGCCAGGCATACCGATCGATGTGACCATTCCAGATGACACCAGGTTACGTCCGGGAGAGAGCTTCACCAAGACCTGGCGATTACAAAACGCGGGAACCTGTACCTGGACGAGTGAGTATAGTCTGGTCTGGTTTTCCGGGGAACAACTGGATGCACAATTGAGTGTGCCGCTGAGCGAAAACACGGCTCCGGGCGCCTCTGTGGACCTATCTGTCGAAATGGTAGCTCCTGACACAGCTGGCACATATCAAAGCTGGTGGAAGCTCAGCAACCCTGCGGGGAACTTGTTTGGCATTGGTCCCAACTATGATGCTGCCTTCTGGGTCAGGATCGTGGTGGAAGGTGAACCGCTAACGACAGGCACTCCGACGGTAACCGAGACTACCGCTCCCGCTCCTACGCTCACTCCAACGCCAGGAATCCAGGTCAGCGGACCTGCGACGCTGGAGTTCGGGAACCTTTACGATCTCGACAACAATGTGATCAACTCGGGTGGAGAGGATCTTTCCTACGAAGAAGTTGCCCAGGTAGCCACGCTTAATGTTATTGATAATACCGTGATGTCCGTCTTTGGCTCCAACCAGCCCACGTTGAACGATTGCCAGAACATGAATTTGAGTCCAGACCCGATCTCAGTCAATAGCCTGGCTGGCAACTATATTTGTTATCGCACCAATATGGCCTTACCAGGTCGGATGTACATCAATTCCTTGGACCCGGAAAATGGTAATTTGAATGTGGAGATTTTAACCTGGTTGATTCCATAAGGTTACACTTTCAATGGAAAACAGGTTCTGTCAGGATAGGTCTTGTTGAGCACCTTATACCTTGTCGCCACCCCGATCGGAAATCTGGAAGATATCAGCCAGCGCGCCCTGCAAATTTTAGGAGAGGTTGAATTGATCGCGGCTGAAGACACCCGTCACACTGCTAAGCTGCTCAACCATTACGATATTCGCACCTCCCTGATCAGCTTTCACGAGCACAGCAAACCAGGTAAGCTGCAGCGGCTGCTTAACCACCTCGAGCAAAGTGACCTGGCCCTGGTCTCAGATGCTGGGACACCAGTGCTCAACGATCCGGGGTATGAGCTGGTGAAGGTCGCAATCGAAGCCGGGCACGAAGTGAGTCCGATCCCCGGTCCCAGCGCACCGGTCAATGCATTAATCGCTTCGGGACTTCCTGCGGATAGCTTCCTCTACCTGGGCTACCTGCCGCGCAAATCTTCAGATAGGCGCCGCGCAATCCAGGAAGTTGCCGCCCTGCCTTATACTTTGATTTTTTTCGAGACTCCGCACCGTCTTTTAGATTCGTTGGAGGACTTACTGGATGAACTTGGGGATCGGGAGCTGGTTGTCGCCCGAGAGATTTCCAAGCTGCACGAAGAATTTTATCGGGGTAAAATCTCCAGCGCTCTGGCTCATTTTAATGACCATCCTCCCCGGGGTGAGATCACCCTGGTTCTGGCTGGAAACCCACCAGAGATGAGAACCTGGTCTGAAGGTGAAATCCTGGCCGACATTAAAGAACGCAAATCTCAAAACATCCCACCGGCCCAGATCGCCAGCCAATTATCCGCCGAATCAAACTGGCCCAGGCGAAAAATTTACCAGCTAATTATTGACATGGATTGAGGAATTCAGATGAATCTTGATGATCACACCCGTTTTGCAGACATCGACGTCCAGGATATTCACGCCCATATTGATGGCTTGCCAGCCCAATTGAATGCCGCCTGGGAGCTCGGAACCAGCTTATCCCTAACAGGCTGGGCTGGTATTGAAAAGATCGTTGTTGCGGGTATGGGGGGCTCTGCGATCGGCGCCGACCTGGTGGCGGCCTACATTGCTCCGCACTGCCCTGTACCGGTTGTCGTGCACCGCAATTATTCTCTCCCCGCCTGGGCAGATGGCGAAAACACGTTGGTGGTCGCATCTTCTCACTCAGGCAATACGGAGGAGACCCTTTCCTCTTTCAAGGTCGCTCAAGAGAGGAACTGCCGCATACTTGCCCTGTCGACAGGTGGTCAGCTGGCTGATCTCACTATGAACTCCGGCGGGAATCTGTGGCAGTTTGAGCACCAGGGTCAACCCCGAGCTGCGGTTGGTTTTTCTGCGGGGCTTTTACTGGCTGCTTTTTCCCGGCTGGGATTCATCCCCAATCCTGAAGATGCAATCAGGAGTGCGGTTGGTGCCATGCGCAGCCAACAAGAGGGCTTACGTCCCGAGGTGCCGGTGACTGGAAATCTCGCCAAACGCCTGGCCGGACAGCTTTACGGCCGCTGGGTTGTGGTGATCGGCGCTGATTTTCTTGCTCCCGTCGCAAGGCGCTGGAAATCGCAGATCAGTGAAATCGGTAAAGCCTGGGCGCAGTTCGAAGATCTGCCCGAAGTCGATCACAACACCCTGGCCGGATTGGTTTTCCCAGAGGATATGTTAGCCCAAACAATGGCGCTTTTCCTGCGCGCCCCCTCTTACCATCCCCGCAACATGTTACGCACCGATTTGACCAAAGCCGCCTTCATGGTTGAAGGGTTGAACACCGATTTCATTGATGGACAGGGAGACACACCGCTTGCCCAACAATGGACCGCGCTGCACCTTGGAGATTACACGGCTTTTTACCTGGCTATGGCTTATGAGATCGATCCAACTCCTATCCCCACAATTGAGATGTTCAAACAACAAATGGCCAGCAGCCTTTAAATTTTATCGCTTTACTTCAAACAAACAATATTACCAATACCCCTATTATCAGCCCAAATACCATGCCGGCCAGGATATCCGAAGGGTAATGCACCCCCAGGATGATCCGCGCCAATCCAACTAACGGCGCCCAGATTAGCAGAGCTAAGCCCAACCATAACGGACCTAATCCCACCCCGATAACCGCCAGCATTGTGCTGCGGGCGGCATGACCGGATGGAAAGGAATGTGGATCCGTGTTGCGGTAAATCTGTCCCCATTCTCCCTGTGGTCTGCTGCGCCGGACAGTGAACTTAATCGCCATCACCACCACTGCCGTGATAAGGATGCCGATAATCATTACCAGCGCCAGCTGCTGCCACTCTCCGCTCCCCAGCCACCACAGCAAACCTAAACCGATCAGCCAAAACCATGAATCACCGGAATGGGCTAAGACTACTGCTAAAGCGCGGATAAAATTGGGTTGTTCACTGGCTTGAGATGCACCAGCAAAACGGTCATCCAGCTCTTGGATTCGACGAAGCATGGGGATAGAAAATCAGGCGCCCGCTATCTGCTGTTTGCTCATCAGGTCAGCCCGTACGATCTCGAGCTGGAAAGGCTTATCAACATCCATGCCTATCTCAGCATAAGGGCTGAATACGGCTCTTCCGGTGATGTCCATGCGTTTCGTCACTCGTTTCACCGCCCCATCAATCGTAAGCTGGCGAGACAGCAGCAGAATTAAATTCCCGTACCCAAGCAAGGCAGCCTGCTTGAACACGTTCTTCCGGGCCGCGACGATGCGATCCCACAGTTCGTCGTTCGTCCTGACCGTGGTTGCCCGGATCATGTTCATATCTCCCCCGCAAACTTCGGCATCTTTCAACCGGGTGTACGACCGATTAGAATTGGGAAATCTTTCCTCCATCACCTTGCGCCTGATCACCGTATAGTAAAGGTCGAGATCGGTGCCTTCATTTTCTTTCACCATCCAATCAACCATCTCCGAGTTTATTGCCGGGATGTCCGAGGAAACTCCTAGAACATGGTTTGCATCAGGGTTGATTTCGAGCACCTTCTCCATCCCTGCTCGTACATTTTGGAGCATACTACCCTGGTTGGAGACATAGGTTATTTCTTTCGTACATTCCAAGCTATCCTCTTCAGAGAGACCGATCAGCACTACCCGGTCGATGAGCTCGGCCCCACCCAGGGCATCCAAAATCCACTGCACCATGGGTTTACCCGCAATATCTAACAGGGCTTTTGGTTGACCCTGGGTATATTCATATAATGGTTCGTCAGGTTCCGGTATCCCGCCTGCAATTATGATCGCATCCATATTAATTTAACTCCTGAAGTTGAGGCTCAAAGCCCAGTTGGTCAAGCAGCTCTTTCAGCTCGTCGTTTCTAAGCACTCGCTCTTTCCCAGAAATCGCAACCAGGGCGGCCTCAAGCATATTCGCACCAAAGGATCGCCCATCCATCACCGGGCTTGTTGTAACCAGGTATTTTACCCCCACCGACCTGAATAGTTCAACGTCTTCCGGGGTCGTGGTATTCGTGGCAATGATCTTTCCTTCCAGGCGGTTCGGCATATGCCTTTTAACATAGTGGCAGTCACCAGCGATAACCGAACCCCACAGATAATGCTCCTCCCATTTCGGATCACGGACTTCTTGCTTCTCCCCCGTCGGGTAAATCCAATCGAAGGGTAAGCGCCCCGCGATCGGCATCACAAACGAAGCCAGGGTTTTTAAACCGCTTGCCGAACGAACAGCGAAAGGAAGGCCTAAACCAAACATCAAATCGCCAAACACACACTCATAGCCATTATCTAGAAACGAAGTGGTCAAACCCCAGCGATCGACTCCCAATGTAATGAAGGCTTTCTTCTCTTGGATGTAATCCCCAATCTGGGTATCAATAAACGGCGCCAGGTCGTTCTCAAGAGTGTTTTTAATGCCCGCCCCATCGACCAGCGGGGTTTTCTCGACAAAGCGCACCATCGGTTGCACTGAGTAGAGAGGATACCATTTCTCGTCCACCAGCGCGCCCAGATCAGCCCCACCTACACCGAAGGCATCCACCTCCCCATCCAGCTCTTTATACAGCTGGGCGGCTTTTTCCATATCACCATCAGTCCCGATACGCTCAATCCGCACTTGTTCCCCAAGCAGTTCAACTTCGATAGATTTGTCACGTTTGGATGAACCTAAGCTGATACTTACGGCGCGCTTCATGATCTTTCTCTCCTCATTTTTTTTAGGATCCAACGGGCGGTTTAGTTCGGGTGCCTAGTGTCTCTCTTTCCTTAGCTATATCTCTGAGTATACACCGAAGTTCTGAAAATAGAGAGCCTTCTGTAAGCAAACAAAGTACAATTTCTTTGCTAACCTAACTTTTAATTCACAATAAATTACCTGGGTTATAATCACCCTATTAGGTTAATTCAGGAGGCTTATTCAGTGACTCTTCCCAGGTACGCATATTTTAGAGGTGAAATCGTCCCGTATTCGGAGGCCAAAGTCGGTGTGTTAACCCACGGCCTAAACTACGGCACAGCAGTGTTCGCAGGCGTACGGGCTTATTGGAATGAAGAACAAGAGCAGCTTTATATCTTTCGACCAACCGACCACTTCCAACGACTATTACATTCGGCCAAGGTCATGTGCATGGACTTTGATTACACACCGGATAGCCTCACCCAAATAACGCTTGAGCTGCTGCGCAAGGAAGATTATCGCCGCGATGTCTACATCCGCCCTCTGGCATATAAGGCGGACGAAATTGTGGGTGTCAAACTGCACGACCTGATTGATGAGATCACTATTGCCGCGCTGCCCTTCGACAGCTACGTGGCCAACGACACCAATGCGCACGTCACTTTCTCTTCATGGCGGCGGCTGGACGATAACATGATCCCCGCCCGTGGAAAAGTGAGCGGCGCATATGCCAACTCGGCTCTAATTAAGACTGATGCGGTTCTATCCGGTTTCGATGAGGCGCTGGTTCTCACTCAAGAAGGCCATGTTTCAGAAGGCAGTGCCATGAACTTTTTCATGGTCCGCAATGGAGCACTGATCACCCCTACCATCACCGAGAATATCCTGGAAGGGATCACTCGCCGCACAGCTATCGAACTTGCCCGTCAGGTGATGGGGGTAGAAATTATCGAACGCCCTATCGATAGGACCGAGGTTTATAACAGCGAAGAGCTCTTTATGACCGGCACTGCTGCGCAAGTTGTCGCCATCACCAAAGTCGATCATCGCCAAATCGGGTCAGGCAAGATGGGGCCGATAGCTACCCGGTTGAGAGAACTTTACCAGCAGGTTGTGCGGGGTAATTTTGAAGAATACCGGCACTGGAACACCCCGGTCTACACTTCTGAGAAGATCACCGCCGCTGATTGATCTCGCTTCGTCAGGATAATGGCCAGACCTGGGAAACCTTTTTTGGGAACAGAATATCCAGGAGCACTGAAACCAGGTCTTCTTTCGCCCAACAATCCGCGAACGCATATTTGAGTTCGCTCAAATCACGATAACCAAACAACAATTGTAAAAAAGTCAAATCTGGA
>CALBUI010000071.1 GCA_937968125.1 uncultured Anaerolineales bacterium
GAAGAATGCTTGTAAATATATGCAGAAACAATCGATTAAGCGTAGTGAGATGCCAGGCCAAATCGCGTGGCGTAAGAATGAAAATAAAGAAATATTGAACAAGCACCAAAATTATAGTTAGTGCAATAATCCTGACTGCAATCCGATGTTCTGGGAGAACTCTGATCCCGATCAAAAGCCCAAAAAATGCTAGTAAAGTAAATAAAGATACCTTCCAACTTCCAAAATTGATAATCGTTTTGGTAAAAACCCTTATAGTTAATTTATAGCGATTCAAATCTAATAATCGCTGGGATGTATCAACAATATTTTGGCCAGAAATAATATCATTCGTTGGAGCCAATTGGAATTTAAAGTAAAGCACAATCACCAGGACCGGCAATAGGCCAACTAATATGTATATCCATTTAGAGGATAATTCCCTCCAATCTTGATGAATGCTTATCACGACTAAGACCGCAATTGATATCGCAACGACGAAGCTCCACCCTTCGTTTTTTGTCCATGCTGATAAGCCAATAGTCATCCCAGCGAGAACCAGTAAGCCCTTTTTTTGATATTTACTGCTGTACAGTAGGATTAGAACGCAAGCAGCCAAGTTATAAAATCCCAAGGGAACATCTGCCAATTGAGAAGCTCCATGATTGATAAAGTCGGGGGTAAACAAAAGAACTGCAATTGCAATTAATGCCTGCTTGAATCCCTTGGAAATCCAAAGTGCCGAACCTAGTAAGCCAATGCTGGTAAACGTAAATGCAGCAGCGATAAGGATTGGAACAGACAGCCTCTCCCGTCCAATCATGCTCCAGACACGTGCGACGCTAATCGGTAACAGCAGTGGATAATCCGGATGTGACCACGACAGGACCTCTGTGAACATATCCTGCCATTGAGCACTCCCGAGGTAGACGAATCGAGCGTGCAGATTCCAGATCGCCCACGCATCCCAATCGCCATGTGGGAGAAGAGTGGCTTTGTTCAAATAAGCATCTAACGCGAAAACGAGCGCGAGAAGCACAAACCCGATAAGTATGGCGACTTCCCAGGAAAGCTTAATCGCTGCACCTGAAACCGATTCATCATTCCTTCGATAGGCGCGGACTCTCCAGATCGCAAGACCAAATAAAAGAAGGCACAACCCGAATTCGACCGCCCTATAATAAACTATCGGATAAGCTTGTTTTGTGATCAACAGCCAGAGAAAGAACAGCAAAGAAGAAAAACCAAGTCCAAGCCCAAAGCCGATAAAAAGTATAACAATGGTTTTCCAAGAGCGGAAAAATGCCCCTGGCCAGAGACAAATCACCAATAGAATACCCAAAAATAAAGGTATACCGATTGACAACAAATAGATGCTCATCGGTTTTCAATTACCTCAGGTTTCCTGAACAAGAACGTACCACCCCCACATTCCTCAATAACCTCCAGCCCCAGATCCTTAGCGATTAGAACTGCGTCCATCCCATCTTTTAGGTTACCAACTATCCAATTGTGGCTCAGTCCAGGCTCAACCACCAGCGGTGCGAGCGTGTATTGCGTCAGGAAATATCTTTTACTTTCCTCGAGGTCAGAAAAAGAAACCGTGCCGACCTCATTTATGAAATAACCGATTACACCATGTGCGGGTAGAGCTTCGCGTAAGCATGCCACCTGGGTGATAAAAAGAGAAATTTCGTCAGGCTGGCTAAGATTGCGCGATATGTAACTGAAAAATTGGACTGGGTGTTGGGAAGAGATAAATCCCAAAATTAATAAAAGCATTAGCCCAATTCTGACACGAAGCTGATAGGAGACAGTTTGCATTTTTGGAAATCCGAGCATTTAGTTTGATTTTGAATTTAGATTATATCCCAGCGATAATTTCTGATGATTACTTATTTAATTGTCAACTAAACATAACAAACCCAAGTTGCCACATTGGGTAAAAGTTGGAAAAAGTCCATGCGTCTCTGGTAAAGTTGATGGTACCCCAACCACAACAAACCGGAGGAACGCATGGACACCCGAATTGTAGCAGTTTATTGCCTTTGTGACGATATGTTGAAAACACTCAATCATAGAGACGACCCTCAATCTCAGATGACGGATGCGGAAGTAATGACCACAGCCATAGTTGCAGCGCTGGATTACGGGGGGAATATGGAGAAAGCACGCAATATGCTCCAGGCGGAAGGCTACATTCCCAAGATGTTGAGCAAAAGCCGCTTCAATCGTCGTTGGTGTCGCAATGCTGACCTGTTCCTGATTTTGTTCAACCTGCTCGGTGAGACCTGGAAGCAGTTGAACAGCGACTTGATTTATGTAATCGATAGCTTCCTGGTGGCGGTTTGCGACAACTATCGCATTGCGCGTTGTCGCCTTTATCAGGGAGAAGATTTCCGGGGTTTTCAAGTCAGTAAGAAGCGTTACTTTTATGGGCTGAAGATCCATCTGATGATCACCGAAACGGGTCAACTGGTCAAGTTTTTCCTCACTTCAGGTAATTACAGTGACACCAGCGCTCTGAAACTTTACGACTTTGAACTGCCTCAAGGCGCCAAACTCACTGGTGATAAGGCTTACAATGATTATGTTGTCGAAGATGTCATCAATGAAGCCGGTATCTCCTTCATCCCTTTACGGAAGAAGAACTCAAAGCGCCCTGTTCCGCCTTGGGTATACTACTTGAGGTCTTCTTACTGCAAACTCATTGAAACGACAGGTAGCTTGATTGAACAACTCCTTCCTAAGTATATTCATGCCGTTATATCCCGTGGTTTTGAACTAAAGGTTGCTCTCTTTGTACTGGCCTGCTCTATCAACTTCCTCATTGGGTAGCAACTTGGGTTAATTAATATTGTAAATTGCATTAGCACCTGTCATTGGTCGACCAGGCCGAGGGACTTTAGTCGCTGAATTCAATAGCTTTAATAACAAATCTTTCGGATCAAGCTTGTCAGGAAATTGACAAAAAATCCAAAATATACTTCACAAAAACTACTTTTTAGTGTACAATTGTTCTATATTATCGGTGAGTGCCATGCTGGCTCAAAAACGGGCGGTGTTCGCCCGTTACAAATATTTTATCCGCTCACTGGACCGAAAGGAGATCCCCATGTATCACAAAATAATAATTGTCGGCAACCTTGGTCGCGATCCGGAAATGCGTTACACCCCTTCCGGACAGGCAGTCACAAATTTCAATGTTGCCACCAACCGCCAATACACAACCTCTGATGGCAACAAAGTAAAAGAAACAACTTGGTTCCGGGTTTCATCCTGGGGCAAAACAGCTGAAATCACGAACCAGTACCTGAAGCAGGGCAGTAAAGTCCTCGTGGAGGGTCGATTAAATCCTGATCAGGATACTGGAGGACCGCGACTTTGGACTCGCCAAGATGGCTCCTCTGCTGCCAGCTACGAAATTACAGCAGACCGGGTCCTTTTTCTTTCAACTCGCGCTGAGGATGAAGCTTCCTCCAGCTCGGGTGAATCTCAGGGTATTTCCGAACCCGAAGATATCCCCTTCTAATTTCACATTGTAACGAGCTGGCGAGTGCGAACACATCACCATAATTTCGTAATTGGATGTCACCCATCCTAGAAAATACGCCGTGAAGGGCGGAGGATTTGCTCAACCTCCGCCCTTCAGCATATAATAATCTGGTATAAGAAACTCACTTTCATTCAGGAGCTATCAATGTCCGAAAAACCTGAAAAACCAACTCCGCAAAGATTACCCCCTATGTCGATACCCGACGATATCGAGGCGATATATGTCAACCTCGTCCGGATTGCCCATTCACCTTCTGAGATGGTCTTCGATTTTGCCCATCTATTACCTGGGTCGAGGCCAGCCAAGGTGCGCACCCGTATCGTGATGTCCCCATTGGGCGCCAAATTACTCCAACGTGCCCTCAGCGAAAATATCTCAAGATACGAGAAATCATTTGGAGAGATCAGCGTACCCGGATCAAAGTCATTGGCCGACTTCCTATTCCGGCCTGGCCCACCCTCAGATGAACCCCAAGAGGAATAACAAATGGACCGATTAGATGAAATTGCAGAAAATATCCACCAGGCGTTTCAGGTTCGCACCAGCACTCGCGACAAAGCGTTAACCCAAGCTCGCACGCTTACCAGGTACTGTGCCGACACGATCCGTGCCGTCCACCGCAACGATTTTGATTTAGCCAAGGAACTTCTCGATCAAGCCTCTAAGCTCGCAAAATCCCTTTCGTCAGATTTGGAGGATTATCCTGATTTGTATTATGCGGGCTATACACAAGACGCACTGAAGGAATACGCAGAAGCCAGTATTGTTTATGCATTAGTAAATGAGAAGGAATTGCCAACTCCCGAAGAATTAAGCTTGGAAAACTCCACTTATTTAAACGGGCTTGCGGAAACCGTTGGTGAATTTCGGCGACGTTGTTTGGATATCCTGCGACAGGGATACTCAAAAGATGCCGAACAGCTTCTCCAGTATATGGATGATATATATGCAGTGCTGATCACCATGGATTACCCAAACGCTATCACGGGAGGCATCCGCCGCCAGACTGATATCGCCCGCAGCATCCTCGAACGCACCCGGGGTGACCTAACGCTCAGCTTGCGCCAGGAACATCTCGAAAAATCGATGCAGCGCTTGGAAGCAAAAGTAAAGGATTCATGAGCACGATTAGGGCTTCTGAAATAGGTACATTCATATTCTGTAAACGAGCCTGGTGGTACCAAAAACAAGGCTATACCTCAAGCAACACCCGTGAACTGGCCGCTGGAACAAAGGTCCATGTTCAGCACACCCGGCTTGTTATGGTCAGTGGATGTCTTAAAGTCTTGGCATATATCGCCCTCATCACAGCTATTGTGCTTCTAGCTGTTTATCTGACGGGTAGAATAGTCTAATCCCATTGTTATATTTAATTGGATTTTTACTACTTATAGGAGCGGTGCTGCTCTGGTTATCTGGCCGGCAGCGCCGTGCTACAGGGTTACCTGCTGGCAGGGTCGTATACAGCGACCACAGTGAGTGGGGAGAAATCGAAACTCCTCTTTATGACCCCACATTTAACCTGACTGGAAAACCAGATTACTTAGTTGAAAGAAGTGATGAAATAATCCCAGTTGAGGTCAAATCAAGCCGGCTGAAATCAGCTCCCTACGACTCCCATATCTATCAACTCGCAGCCTATTGCTTGCTGATCGAGCAAACATTTTCTATCAAACCTGCCTATGGTATTCTCAACTACGTAAACCAGGATATCGCAGTTGATTACACTCCTGAACTCGAACAGAGTCTCATTGATACTATTCGGGAAATGCGTTCGTTAAGCCGCCGGAGGAATATCGATCGTTCTCACGAGTCAGCGAATCGCTGCCGAGGTTGTGGTTTTAATTCGGTTTGCGACCAGGCAATCAACTAACAGGTAAGAAATCCAAACCGAATAACTTCAATAAATAGTATTAATAATCCCTTCAGATCAGTCCCAATATAAACTCGTTTATAATATCCGCATGCCTGAAGGGGTTTCTGGTTTCCAACATATCGCGGTCGCTCCTCATCCTGAGATTTCCGTCGCTGTAGAAGAAACTGAGCATATCGTTTCTTTTTTGAGAGACCGTGGAATTCGGGTTTCCTCGGGATTTCTCGACGATGAAGCGTTGCCGAAGAAAGTCGCCGCGGGTGACTTTGATTTACTGATCGCTTTAGGTGGGGATGGCACGATGCTGCGAGCTGGACATCTCTGCGGCCCAAATGATGTGCCCATCCTGGGGATAAACATGGGAAGTTTCGGATTTCTAATGGAAATCCGGCAGGACAGTTGGAAAGATGCCCTTGATAAGCTGCTGAAAGAGGATTTTTGGTTGGAAAAACGAATGATGTTATCAGCAGAACAGGTCAGAGATGACCAGGTGCTTGGAAAATGGGACGTTGTCAATGAGACAGTTGTCAGCCGGGGCAGCTTTGTGCGACCTGTACATATGAAAGTCAAGGTTGATGGTCGGTTTTTAGCAACCTATGTGGCCGACGGGATGATCGCCTCAACACCAACCGGCTCAACTGCATATGCTCTGGCTGCTGGAGGCCCGATCTTACCTCCGGAGCTGCGGACAATCCTTTTGGTGCCAATCGCACCTCATTTATCAATCGACCGGGGTATCGTCTTGGCGGAAGGTTCTTCAGTAGCGATCAAAGTGCATACCAATCACCAAGCAGTCCTCAGTGTTGATGGTCAACCCCCCATAGATTTGAAGGATGGAGATTGTGTCAATGTTCGAGCCAGCAGCCATTCACTCCAATTTGTCCGTTTTCAAGATCCTGGCTACTTTTATAGGAATTTAACACCCCATATGAATCAAAATCCATCTACTGGAAAAACGAGATGACTACCGAACCCGCTACCCTTTATTGTGACAATCACCCTCACGTCGAGACAACATTGCGCTGCAATCGCTGTGATAAACCGATCTGCGCAAATTGTGCTGTCTTGACAGAAACCGGATACAGATGTACTGAGTGTGTCCGCTCCCAACAAAAGACGTTCGATACTGCGACAACGATTGATTACGTCCTTGCTATAAGTATTGCGGTGATATTGGCATATATCGGCAGTATATTGTCCTCCAGGATTGGGTTCTTTACAATTTTCGTGGCGCCTATTGCGGGAATTGTGATTGCAGAAGCCATTCGTCGTGTTATCCGGCGCAGACGGTCAAAACGCTTGTTCCAGGCCACTGCCGCAGCTACTGCCTTTGGCGGGATTCTTCCGGTATTATCATTATTGGCTCTTACTGGATTAGCGATTGGTTTAACTGGTATTTTCTATTTCATCTGGCCGGTTGTATATACAGTTATTGTCACTTCAACCGTCTATTATCGTTTAGCCGGCATCAGCCTCTAAGTCTATTTACTCAAGTCTATGCTTGTCGAACTGCGCATCGATAATTTCGCCATCATTGATAATCTTGAACTCAATTTCGGTCCCGGTTTAATCACCTTTACCGGAGAAACCGGGGCTGGTAAATCGATCATTATCGATGCGGTCGAATTGCTTCTGGGAGGTCGAGCCGAAGTCTCGATGATCCGCAGTGGCGCCGATCGAGCCATCATTGAATCAACTTTCAAAATCCCAACTTCGAGTCATACGACTATCAAAACTCTCCTGATGCTGGAGGAATTATTTGATGATCCGGAGTATTTCAGCATCTCTCGGGAAATTCGTTCTAATGGGAGAAGCGTTGCCAGGCTGAATGGACGTAATGTAAGCGCCAGTCTATTGAGGGAAATAGGCGAACAGCTGGTCGACCTGCATGGCCAATCAGAGCATCTTTCGCTGCTTAGGGTGCGAGAGCATTTGACTTTGTTAGACAGATATGCTGGAAATGAATCACAAGTAGCTGATTATCGAAAGATATATCGAGAATCAACCTCGGTTATCCAGGAATTAATCGATCTTCGCATGGCCGAAAGTGAAGCTGCCCGCCAAATCGACACGCTCGATTACCAGATCAATGAAATTGAATCTGCTCGCCTGGTAATTGGCGAAGATGAGCAGTTGTTATCTGAGCGAAATCGCCTGGCCAATGCAGAAAGTCTCTCCTCAGCAGCTCAAAGTGCACTTATTAAGCTTGATGATGGAACCCCGGAAACTCCGGCTGTCACTGACTTACTCGGACAGATTCTGGATGAGATTAAGGAATTAATCCGGTTGGATTCTTCTCAAGAGGTTCTTGATGAGAATTTTCAGAGTGCTTTCTCATCATTAAGTGATTTAGCTAACCAGCTGAGAACTTATATTGAAGGGATTGAGTTCAATCCTAAGAGACTCAACCAGGTTGAAGACCGTTCAGATTTAATAGCCAATCTAAAACGGAAATATGGGCAATCAATCCCGGAAATACTCGATTTCCTCGCCAAGGCTCAAGAGAAAAAAGAAACTATCACCCATGCAAGCGAGCGAATCGAAGAATTAGAAGTTCACTTGGTTGGTTTAAAGGAGAAGCTTAGTTCGAGTGGTCAGGTATTATCTAAATCTCGGCATAAAGCCGCCGAGGCAATGGAAAGAGAAATTGAAGCCGAGCTTGATGAACTGAGCATGTCTGGAGCTCGTTTTGCTGTAGAATTCAAAGTACAACTGGATGAGGATGGCTTACCATTACCAGATGGGCGAACTGTGGCTTATGATGCCACTGGAATTGAACAAATCGAATTTTTAATTGCTCCCAATCCTGGCGAGGGTTTAAAACCCCTGGTGAAAATCGCATCCGGTGGAGAAACTTCTCGACTAATGTTGGCCTTGAAGAATGTGCTTGCACGCGCAGACAGTATTCCAACTCTAATATTTGATGAAATCGACCAGGGGATTGGTGGTCGTGTGGGGACTGTTGTCGGGCACAAATTATGGTTGCTTTCACGCCACCATCAAGTCTTGTGTGTAACCCACTTACCCCAACTAGCTGCCTTCGGTGAACAGCATCTTCAAGTGAGTAAGCAAATTCAAAACGGTCGCACAATCACGCAAGTTGCTGATCTTAATGACGAGGCGCGCTTACCGGAATTAGCACAAATGCTGGGGGAAACCAGTGAAGGTACTCTCCATTCAGCAAGGGACATGCTGAAAACTGCAGCAGATATGACAAACCGTACGAATGGCTGAACTTCGGATTAATTTACTCGGGTCACCTGAAATTCGCTGGGATCAGCAGCTTCACAATGTAACCAGACGCATACCGCGCACGATACTCTTTTACCTGGCTTCATCTAGTAGTCTCGTTGGGCGGGAAAAACTTATATCTTTATTTTGGGAGGATACTACTTCTTCGAAAGCCCGTAGTAACTTGCGAGGTGCTCTTAGCAGGCTGCGCAGTGAACTCCCTGATCCAGATTTGCTGGTCGTCCATAACGATTTAGTTGGACTTGATGATGATAAAGCTTGTGTTGATCATCAAGAATTTTTAGATTTACACGATTCCTTTGGCAACCAACCCTGGATAATTCCCGCTGAAGAAGCAATCCCCGAAAAAATAGTTCAACCAATGATTCAGGCTGCGAACTTATGGCGTGGTTCAGAATTTATGGAAGGCGCTGATTTACCTGACACCCGCCCATTGGAGAGTTGGTGGCAGCAAACAAACCATCATTTGAGCCACCTTCGGACACGGCTTTGTATCAGAATATGTGATCATTATCGCGCTTCTGGTCGACTCGAAGATGCACTTATCTTTGCGCGCAATGCTCTCGAGAGCGATAATTTGAACGAAGACGTACATTTGAGGGTATTAGCCTTGCTAGTTGACATGGAAGAATTCCAGGAAGCTAGGGAATATTATCCAACCGTGGTGAAGCTATTAAGCGATGAGCTAGATACCCAGCCTTCCCAACAACTTGTCACCGTTTTTCGTCAAATCCAGCAACGTTCTATTCAGACTCGTCACCCTTCTCAACCAGAATGGCGGATCAGGACTAGTCTCCATACACCTTTTGTTGGCAGGCAAGCCGAATTCAAAATATTGCAAGAGGCTATGGATCTAGGTGGGGGTATTGCGATATCTGGCGAGTCAGGATTAGGAAAAACTCGCCTGGTTCAAGAATACTGTGAATTATTCGCCAGCGATAGAAGAATTTTTATCACTCACTGCCGGCCAACCGAAATTAACCTGCCATACCAACCTATTATTGAGATTCTACGGAACCAGATCTCCCCTTCTGAGTGGCGTGACATTCCAAATATATGGACTGAGCCATTGGCACTAATTCTTCCTGAACTATTATCAAATCAATCATCTCTATCCCCACCTATAATGTCAGACGATCTAGACCACAATCGCTCCACCCTCCTCGAGGCGATCCGCCAGGTTTTCCTTGAGAAATCGAAGAAAAACGATCTGGTTTTGTTTCTGGATGATATTCAATGGGCGGATGAAGCAACCATATCTGCCATTTCTTATCTCATGGAAAGGCCTCCTTTTAGCGACCGAGCCCTAATAATTCTCGTAGTACGTTCAGATGAAATCAATCCCGGTTTAGAGAAATTCCTGGCGCATATTGAATCATCACCAAAATTATTTTTTATCAGTTTGGATCAACTCAATCAAAAAGAAATTGCAGGGCTTGGAAGATATGTAATGGGCTACCCCATCAATCAGGAATTGGTTGACCAATTGGCGCAGGAAACAGGTGGGAATCCGTTCATTATTCTTGAAACCTTCAGATCAATCGAGACATCAGCAACGCTCGCTGGACAGCATGAATCTCAAAGTTTACCCTTAGCACAAAGCGTTTATACGCTGATTAAACATAGAATTGATCGTTTAAGCCCCTTAGCGCAAGCCACATGTGAATTTGCTGCAGTTATCGGACCTGAATTCGATCCTGAATTAATCAGCCTGGCAAGCCAACAAAATTTCGCGATCATCGTCAGGGCAATTGAAGAATTAAAACAACGAAATTTCATTGAACCAATTGACCGACCGGATAAAACTTCCAATTGGCGATTTGTTCACGACAAGGTCCGTGAAGCCATTCTATACGACATAAATCCAATACGATTGCAATACTTACATGAGCATGTAGCGCGAGCCATGGAAGACCAGCTCAAGCCTCGTAGTCACAGTAAATCCGCTGTATTAGCTCATCATTATGAATCAGCTGGCAAAGTCGCCGCGGCTTTGAATTATTGGTTGCAGGCGGCCCAATGGGCTCGCCAGCTCTTTTCGACCGTTGAAGCCAGACAAATATTCTCTCATGCAGAACAATTAATTATCGACTCTAATGAGGTCATTAGTGACGAACTCATTCACGATTTTTATTCAGAATGGACCGAGATGACCTATGAGACGCAAAATGCACAGCTTATTCGTGAGCGAAACGCAAACTTGTTGAAGATCGGTCGTGCGAGAAAAAGCCAGTTATTGATCGGTTCTGCTCTAAATGGCCTAAGTGATGCAAGCCTTGTAGAAAACCAGTTTGAAGACGGTTTAGCGTACACAGCCCAAGCGATCACCCACCTCAATCAAACAAACAACACATACGAGAAGATGGATGTTCATGTCCATAGGGGTGTTTTTCTCTATATGTCGGGAAGAGTCAGTGAAGCTATTGAAACGTTCCAGTTGGCATTGACTTTTAGTGAGGATGATACTCCTCAAATTCTGAGATCTAGGGCTAATGCCTATTATCATCTAGCCCTTTGTCAAACTCTCGCTGGTTGGCCTGAATTGGGGTATAAGAACGCAAAAATCTCTCTCGATCTTGCCAAAAGAATTGATCACCATCATATAGTTATCACCGCTTATACCGCATCATCTTTAGCCCTATATTTTTTAGCGGACTATGAACGCGCGAGAATTGACAATCGCGTGGGGATTGAATTAGCAAAGAAGCTGAAAGCCAACCGTATGCTAGGCTATCTATACGCAATCAAAGGTTTACTTGATAGTTCCAAAGGTGATCTTGGCTCTGCTTTTAGTTCTGCGCAGTCCGTATATGAGCTGGGTGAGAAATATAACCATCATGATACTCTGGCAATAGGCCATCGCATAATCGGAGATTTATTCTTATTAATTGAGGCCCCCGAAAATGCCTTATATTATTTCCAGCAAGGTGTAGAATCCGGGAGTGGTGATTTTTGGGGCTTGGACAACTTGGTTCGACTGGGTTTTTCCCAGATCCAAACCGATCAAGTTGAGTCAGGCATGGTAAATCTTCATCGTGGAATTGATTTTGCCCAATCAACCGGCTTGGGCGTGGTTGAGATTCGTGGACTGCAGTTCCTTAGCTATTCCTATGTTTATTTGGGAGAATGGGAACTTGCGCTTAATCTTTCCGAGCAATTGGAGGCTCAGGCAAAACGGCGTGCGATGCCTATGGTTCGAATTTTAGCCAGGTATATTGGCGGTATCGCTCGAATTAATCTCGGCATTCAACAGGACATGATTGAACACCTTCAACAAATCATAGCCTTATTGAAGGATATCGGGCAACCATTTGTTGAATTGCGTACACTTACCCAACTAATTAAAGTGAAGAAAGCTACCAAAGTTGATCCTGCTTCAGATATTCAAAGGGTGAGAGATATTTTTGCATTATGTGAAGCAAATCCTTTTCCAGAGACTATTAAAGAAAATTTCTTTGAGTACAAGAAATCTATACTAAAACAAATCGAATCCTGATTCGGTGGCAACGTTTTGGCAACGCCTGCATGGTATAGTAGTTGTATAGACCATTAACACTTCCTGCAGGGTGCCGGGGATTCTCAAAAGGGGTCCTGCATGAGCCGACAGCGGTTACGGGGGTGACCGCTGTCGGCTTTGTTTTTCACATAAACCTTTAATTACGGGGATACAATTCACCAGTGAATTCGTGTACAATTCTGCCATGTCGGCCATTCCTCCAATAATAAAATCCCGGCATCGACGTAAAGAGCGTTTTCAAAAGAACTTTTCAAAGCGTTTAAGTCGAATCGCACTTGTTGTATTGGTCTTAATAAGCCTAATAATTGCCTCTGGAATAATTTCAGTATCAATTCTGTTCGCTGGCCAATCAAAAGCCCTCCCCTCACTTGAGTCTCTGCCCCTAACACTCGGCCTGGAAAACAACCAGCTGCCCCAGCCAAGCAGGCTGTTCGATCGGAGCGGAATCCAGGTAATTGCTATCCTGGAGAATTCTGCTGCCCGTGGACGGGACTACTTGTCTGTGGAGAATAGCCCCGAATCCTCTCTCTCCGCATCTCTAATTTCAGCAACAATCGCTTCCGCGGAACCTGATTATTGGACTAATCCTTTATTCACTCTGGAAAATATCCAAGATGAGGTCCTACCCACGATCGCCCAAAGAATAATTCGCAGCAATTTGCTGATAGATCAGCCTCCATCCCTCCAGCGATTATTATTCGAACGGATACTGGCTGCCCAGGTAATTTCGCGATATGGCCGGGAGAAAGTGCTCGAATGGTATTTAAACTCGGCCAATTATGGAAATCATGCCTATGGAGCTGACGCAGCAGCTCGTGTTTATTTCGGAAAATCCGCCAGAAATCTAAGTCTGGCTGAGGCAGCATTGTTGGCTGCTGCAGCAGAATCACCATCCTTAAACCCGATTGATGCGCCAATAGCTGCTCATGAACGCAAAGACCTCATTCTCAATCTGATGTTTGAGCAAGGATTAATAACAAATGATCAGCTGGAGGCAGCCTTGGATGAGGAAATCAAAATCCAATCTTCAAAGGCATATACGCTTGATATTGCACCAGATTTTACAAAATTAGTAATTGAACAAGCTGGCAATTTCATCCGTCCAGAACAGCTCTTTCGGGGTGGATTTGACATCATTACTACCTTAGATTTTGAACTCCAAAATCAAGTTGAGTGCACAATTGAAACTCAATCCACCCGAATGGTCGCTGGGACTAGTGAAACTGACCTGGAAGAATGCGAAATGGCTCGTTTGTTGCCGGCTGCTAAGATGGATAGCAGTGAAGAAAATATCACCTTTCACTCAAGCGTGATTGTTATTGATCCTAACTCCGGTCAGGTACTATCGATGTCTGGCGAAGATGGCTCCGGTCACCCTCCTGGATCGATTTTAACTCCATTCATCTACCTAACTTCATTCACTCGGGG
>CALBUI010000072.1 GCA_937968125.1 uncultured Anaerolineales bacterium
GGTGGATTAAAAGTTGAAGGGCTAAATACAAAGGATGGATTTAAATTCTCCTTGGGTGAATATGGCTGGCTTTTGATCAGATTCTCAGGAACGGAACCGATCATCCGGGTATACACTGAAACAACTGACCAGGATCGAGTACCAGCCATTCTCGATGATGGCCTGCGAGTAGCGGGTATAAAATAAGTGCTGGTCGACACCCACTGCCATCTTGACTTTAACTGGTTCGATCAAGATCGTGATGAGATTATCGATCGCGCTCGCGAAGTTGGTGTAAAACGCATCTTGAATCCAGGTATTACCTTGAGATCAAGTGAACACGCGATCCAGTTGGCAGAGAAATATCCAGAGGTTTATGCTGCGGTAGGGGTTCATCCAAATGATGGCTCTTCCTGGGAAGAGGGGACAATCTCTCAGTTGAGAGATTTAGCCGTCCATCAAAAAGTTGTCGCCATCGGTGAAATTGGACTAGACTACTATCGCGATCATACCCCACATGAATTACAAAAGAGGATCTTCAAAGAACAGTTAAATCTGGCAGCTGAAATAAACTTACCCGTGATAATCCATACGCGGGATTCGATAAATGATGCTCTAGATTTGCTGAAGATTTGGTGTAGTGATTTAAAAGATTCAAAGTCGGGATTGGTGGAACACCCAGGTGTTTTGCACTCATTTTCAGGTGATCAGGACGATGCAAAGCAGGCCAGGGCATTAAAATTTTTCGTCGGTTTCACTGGGCCAGTCACCTTCAGCAACGCGAAGGATCTCCAGGAATTAGTGATAAGATTACCTCTCCAAAATATGTTGATCGAGACTGACTCACCCTTTCTTACACCCCACCCATACCGGGGTAAAAGAAACGAACCAGCCAGAGTGAAGCTGGTTGTGGAGAAAATCGCTGAATTGAAACAACAAGCTTATAATACTGTTACTGAAATCACAAGCGCGAATGCCGCGCAGTTGTTCGATTGGTGAATTTTAATTGAGAGCAGCAACTTTTTTTAACCCAGTCCAGGATAGTATCCTCCAAGTAGAAGGGAGGATGCGGGATGTTACCAATGGACACCATCCTGATTTAGGGGCTGCATTAGAGCATCTGCTCTCCTCGGGGGGAAAACGGGTTAGGCCTGCAGTAGCTTTGCTATCAGGCGCGATGTTGGGTGCTGAGGTTGAAAAAACGATATCTCTGGCAGCTTCAATTGAGCTGCTTCACACAGCAACATTGGTGCATGATGATTTGATTGATGGGGCGTTTTTAAGGCGCGGTATCCCTACACTTAATGCACAGTGGACTCCAGGGGCGACAGTGCTGACCGGTGATTTCATATTCGCCTGCGCGGCGAAATTGGCTGCCAAGACAGACTCGGTTGAGTTGATGTACTTATTTGCAGAGACTCTCGCTACGATCGTCAACGGCGAAATCATCCAAATGTTTCAACGCGAAGACGCAGGATTTTATGAGGCGTATTTAGAACGTATCTACGCCAAGACAGGGTCGCTATTCGTATTGGCAACTACCGCCCCGGCTATTTTGAGTCCCATCCGGGATACCACATATGAGGCTTCAAAACGATTTGGTTATGGAATCGGGATGGCATTTCAAATTATTGACGATGTTTTAGATTTTACTGGCGAGCAATCCTCAGTCGGAAAACCTGTTGCCAATGATTTGAGGCAAGGGTTGATAACTCTTCCCACCATTTATTATCGCGAGATAAATCCAGACGATCCAAATTTGGATCAGATCTTATGCGGGAAAAATATTAACAACCAGGAACTTAACCAGTTAGTTTCTGAGATTCTTGAAAGCGGAGCCATTGAAAAAGCGACAAATAAAGCCCAAGAGTTTGTCGATGATGCTTTAGATGCACTAAATGAGCTGCCGCCCACGCCGGAGCGCCAGGCCTTAGAAAACTTGTCGATGTATATCATCGACCGCCACCTCTGAACCATTAAGTGAAATGCTTAGTATTGGATATAGAAATTCCTTGACGGCATTTTTCACAGATGATATAGTTGCTCCAGCATGATAACTGCAGGATTTACCCCCACTACCAGCGACACTAATACCACCATTACATTGAGCGCGGGTATTTTCGTGCGGTGATTTGATTATTGCTGAGAGCACATTTATGAGTAATCCAACGCCCCGAAAACCCCGGGGCGTTTTTTATTGCAATCAATATTTAATCTAAGGAGAGAGCAATGCAAACCACAATTTCCAATGAAACACCCACTTATGCAGTGCCGGAGAGCACTTTAGTTCCGGTTAGTGATCACCTCCGGCAATTAACTCCCATACCGCCCTCGCGCATGTTCTTAATCAACAAGTCGCTGGTTGTATACCAGGAGCGCAATCCTGGGAGTCCAATCTACGATGCTTCGCAAGGAGATGGTGGCGCCAGTCTACCGGGGACACCCAGGGAAATTCTGGAGCAAGCAGCTGAAATGCAGCTTGAAAATGGAACTGCTTACGGGATGCCATTCGGTACAAACGAATTTAGAAAATCTGTCGTAGAGGATTACTGGAAACTGGATCCAGAAATGGGGATTGGTCCAGGCAACGTCGTTGGTACCGCGGGAGGGCGGGATGCTTTGGTGAAGGCATACCGGGCTATGCTTGCGTTGGGTCATGGTAGGGAAGGCGATGTCCTGGTGGTTTCCAGGGTACCGTGGATCTCTTACAATTGGGGGCCATATGGAGTTGGCGCTAATGTCATGTGGGCGCCTGGTGATCCCGATCAGGGCTGGGTCTATACCGAAGATTCGATCCGTGCCTGTATTGAATACGCAGCCAAAACTGGGCGAAAAGTCGCCGGGTTGGTGATTACCTGCCCGGATAATCCGACTGGCCTGACGATTTCCCCTGAACGGCAAGCTCAGCTTGCCAAAGCTGCTCTTGAGGCGGGCGCGGCATATGTTCTCTTCGATTGGATGTACCACTTCGTCACCGATGAAGAGCCGATGGACTTGAATTCCTTCCTGGGGAATTTCGATTCTGAGGAGAGAAAACGGTTGATGTTTCTGGATGGCCTGACAAAGAGCTTGGGCGCCTCGAATATTCGCAACTGCCACCTGATTGCGCCGGAAGATGTGGTCAAATATATCGTCGCTTATGCTTCTCACAGTGTCATGCCATCATATTATGGTCTTGCGGTTGCCATGACTGCCTACCGCATGGGATACAAGGAAGCCAGCCGTTCAATTGTTGAACCGACAAACGCCAGCCGAAAAGTACTCAAGCAATTCCTGGAGGAAAAGGAAATGAAGTATATCCTTGGAAAAGGATATTATGCCTTTATCCATGTAGGGGATTGGTTAAAAGCGCGTGGATGGGCTCATTCTGAGCCGTTGGGACAGTATCTGGCAGAGGATCACGGCGTCGCCATCGTCCCAGGAGCCTTTTTCTCACCCTTTGGGGGTGAATGGATCAGATTTTCTTATGCCACCCCCAGTGAAAGGACCCTCGGTGCAGCAGAACGCTTACTGGAAGGATTGGATGCACTGCGTAGTGGTTAAAGCGGATAAGTATGGCTGACCTTTTCGAATTTTCCGAAAGATATTTGCTGGCTCGCGAAGCCTCCATCAAAGCAAAGCCAGAGGGTGGCCTTTCTGGCTTGGAGATTGAATGGAACTTGCTGGATACGCAGTTCCATCCACTTCTCACGGTTGGTTCCGGTCCAGACCAACAATCTTTTGTTGATTACCTTCGTTCAGAATTCATCTCCCCTGCTCTGAGAGACTTCAGCCAGCTGGAAGTATTCCACTGGATGATCGAGTGGGCAACCCAGCCATACTTCCATCCAAGGTCAGCTATTTACGAATCCAGGTTGATGGAAGCCATCCTGATCAATTCACTGAACCGGGTTGGGAAAGAATTTGATGA
>CALBUI010000073.1 GCA_937968125.1 uncultured Anaerolineales bacterium
TGACAAGATTAACCGGGGGTCGATTTAGTTTGCTATGGGCGATACTATCTTTTGGATTCCTCTTCCTATCGGTCGATGAGACGGCATATATCCACGAGAATTTAAGTGAAGATGTAGCTGGTTGGATTTTTGTGGTTGCTCCTTTTGTGATACTTTTTTTTCTCCTCTATATAAGATTTTTCTTTCATCTCCCTCGCAGTACGAAACTGTATTTTCTGCTTGCTGCACTTCTGTTTATTGGTGGGGCATTCTTCTTGGAATTTGTTGGCAGCTGGAGAATCAGTATGGCGGGTGAAGATAGGATTGCCACAACTTTATTATTTACCTCAGTTGAGGAATCGTTTGAAATGTTTGGGATTAACCTGTTTATTTACGCACTTTTGCTTTATTTGCGGGATAATTTTCCTGAGTATTACCTGAGTTTTCAAAAGCCAATAGAGTAAATTAATCTAGCGACCGGACACTTTGGCAAAACTGGCTGGAGTGAGCTGCCTGAGCGGAGTTTACGAAGTCGAAGGACGCTCACGGAAGTGCTCTTCGACTGCATTACATTCCGCTCAGAGAGCTTCAGTTCGCTATTATTGAAAACTGTCATATAGCTAGAAATTAATTAGATGCAAAGGTTGGTAAAAACAATTTCGCCATCCATGAGATGTATATAGATGGGGTAATTTCTGGCGAATGAACTGTACCTGCCATCACCAGCAGATTAGGAGTATTCCCCCTTCTTCCAAACTGTCTTCCATTCACAGGTTATCCCGGAAAAAGTTAACCGTTCGCTGTATAGCCTGGTTGAAATAAGGTGAAATCAGGTTATGTCCCCCACCTTCGTAGCTAAATAGATCGTATTGCTTGCCATTTTCCTGCAGCACGGCTGCCAGGTCGTGCGAGTAGCCTATGGTCACCACGGTGTCATCCTGTGCATGGTGAATCTGCAAAGGGCTGTTGAGGAATTGGATATTTTCCGTCAGGGAAACGGCTTTCCAATAATCTACCTGGGTATCCGGTCGACCATAAGTTTCGAATATCGCCCGCGTGCCTCTACGGGGGTCAGGGGTTTGCTCTGTTTGTGGAGTAGCTGGTGGACGGTATGTGTTGTCTGTGATTCCGTATTCTGCGAAATCATCATAGCTGTAGACCGCCCCAGCCCAGATCACCCCGGCTTTGATATCCGGTTCGATCAGCATGGCCCGCAGAACCAGATTGCCAGCCATGCTGTGTCCCCACATGCCAATCCCTTGAGGGTCGATGATGTCCATCGTCTGTAAGCTTTTGAGCGCGGCGATGGCATCGATTGTATACGCCGATGAGAAATAAGTCCCAGAAGGTTCGCCCTGTGACTGCCCATGCCCACGATAATCGATTTTAAGGACCACAAAACCATTGCTGGCGAGGTGATCTACATAGGCTGTATAGCGCTCCGTGGTGCGGTAGGCGGCGGGTGGGATGTAGCCGTGATTGAAAACGATCGCCTTATAGCCACCTTCAGGAGGTTCCGGGAAGGGGATGGTTAGCAAGCCAAAGATCTTGTTACCTTCCGAGATGTAGCTGACCAGGTGCTGGTAATAATTAGCACCGTTGGGGAGCTGTTCTTCGAAGGTGATCTCGCTGCCTGTGATCTCCAAGTCGCGCAGGTAGTCGATGGTGATCTCTTCGCCTACTTCGAAGATTACCTCTGTCCCCGTTGGGGTGGGTGTAATCGTGCTGGTCGGTAAAGGTAATTGAGTCGTGTTTTCGGCCTGCTGGGTAGGTATAGTAGAGTCCCTCGGCGCTGGGTCGGTTGAAGGCGGAGCTACCGCAGTTGTGGGTGAGTCCACCTTTGCGAAAACACTTGGAGTGATTACTGCTGAGTTTGGTACTCCCGATGCTGGGTCTCCAGAAATGCTGCAGCCTGCTGCAACAATGATGAGAATGAATAGAAGGGGGATGAATTGTTTTTTGGCAACCATACCGATAAATCCTATGTGTGGTTAAGGGAGTCAACCCAAATAGTGGTAAAGGATTGTACCTGCTAATCAATTTGTCCCACCTAAATAGTTATTTAGAAAATGTTCTGAATTCACTTGCGCAAGGCAACGGACCCAAATCTCTCACAAACTTAAAAGTGCTTGGATGGAAGCAGGGATTTTTCAAGATGCATGTTTGAATTAAAAACAAAAAACTTCCAGATTCGGTTTCCGGAAGTTTTGGAGTTATCTGATGCTGAGGATCAGTTCACGCGCTCAAGGCGTGGTCTAAATTTATTCCCATGTACTGGATTTAACGAATATTTTGGTTGAAGTGAAAAATTTCTGAGGGGCAAAGCTGTCCAACTCTGACAACAAAACATAGTAAAAGGCAGCCTGGATATGCTCTCCTGGTAGGCTGCTGGTGTATCTGTCCCACCACTTTTTTCATTCTGTTGTAAGACTCCCGATTGAGTAAATTCTGTATTTCTCATTATGAGTAGTTACCCCCTTCTTTCGACTCAGACACATTTTGATTGGTGATATGGTATCTAGAAACTTGTTCGATCAATCTTATATGAAAACCGGAAACATATGTGATAATTAATCACTGAACTCAAAATCAATCTTATCTAGACCCAAAGTCGAAGGAGGGAACCTCCCCATGCTTAAAGAATTCCGCGATTTTGCCATGCGGGGAAATGTGCTCGACCTAGCCATTGCGGTTGTAGTCGGCGCAGCGTTCATAGCGATCGTGACCTCGTTGGTGGATGACATCATCATGCCCCTGGTGGGTATTCTGCTTGGGGGAATGGATTTCACCAGTCTGGCGATCACTGTAGGAGAGGCCAGCATCACGTACGGTAATTTTATCCAGGCGATCATCAATTTCTTGATTATCGCTTTTGTGCTATTTCTGATGGTACGCAGCATCAACCAAGTACAAGCGAGGTTAGCAAAAGAGGAAGAAGAGGCACCGGCGGAACCATCCCGTGAAGAACAGCTGCTGACTGATATTCGCGACTTGCTCAAGAAGAAATAAGTACCATACTCTCATGCAATTTAAAGGGGGTTGGTTTTTGACGCCTGGATAGTCCTGATGGGCAAAGATGTTGCCTGGTCTGTAATTTGCACAAATGAAAACTTCCGGGTTGAATTTTCCCGGAAGTTTTAGGCAATGTTAATTCAAATTGCTTAGATTTGATTCACACGCTCCAAACGCGGTCTAAATTTATACCCATAAACCAGCATGCCGCGCTCGTCACCATCTGTGCGCAGGCGGCGGGTGACCATCTCCACCGGGGTGCCGATCTCGACATCCTGCTCACCGAGGTCGGTCAGCTGGGCGGTTACCAGAGGGCCTTCTTCCAGCTTGACCAGCGCCACCGTGTAAGGGGCGTTTTCTTCAAAGCCGGCGGGGGCATCGTAAACGGTGGTATGCGAATAAACTTCACCACGCCCGCTGAAGGTGTATAGCTGCTTGGCTTCGCCGCCGCAATCCGGGCAGATGTCACGCGGGGGGAATAACTTGGCTTCACAGTGGGGGCATACCTCACCGACTAGTTTGTAGCGTTGCTGTTTGAGACGCCAGTGGCGGGGAATTTCCATTTTTTACTCTCCAATTACCGATATGATGCAATGCGAAATGTATTGCTTGTCGTTCCAGGCTTAGTTTAGCCACCTGAAACTATCAAGAACTATCAAGTTGAGGACCTTTCACCCATGAAAGTTGATGGGACTAGTTTTTGGTTGGATTTTTGATGGAAAACGTAAAATGACTTGCCGAAATTACTGGATCACCAATTTAATCTTGCTGTTTTTTCGGCAGGAAGGGATTTGGGATGTGTCAAAAGTTCTTGGAAAGATCTTTCCACTCAGGATTTATTGAATTGACTAAATCAATCTTCTTTTGACGTGAGCCAGCTTTGATTTGCTTTTCCCTCATAATCGCGGTTTCAATTTCGTCTGTTTACTCAAAAAACAATAGTTTGGTTATGTTATATCGTTGAGTGAATTTGCTCCCCACACCTGTTTTATGTTCATGGACTCTACGGATCAAATTGTTTGTGACACCAGTGTACAGTGTGGTGTTGTATTTGTTGGTCATGATGTATACGTAGTATTCTTTAGAAGACATATTCCCATTTTAGCAAATGACCAAAGATCTTTTCACTGGTTTACTCCCGTGTTTTTTGAGGGACGAGCTTGCGAAGCAGTTTTCTCGTGACTATGTAGTAGATTGCTTCGTACCTCGCAATGACAGGTGGTAGGTTTTCGCTATGAGTTTGCGAAGTAGCCACCTTGCTGCGGCGATTGTGTAGGAGATTGCTTCGGACCTCGCAATGACAGGTGGTAGGTTTTCACTATGAGCTTG
>CALBUI010000074.1 GCA_937968125.1 uncultured Anaerolineales bacterium
TCACTCATTAAATGAAAAGGTTGACTCTGAATAGAAGCGGATGGCGTTGGCGGACATGCGCTCCATCAACCAATCTTGGAGCCAATCTTCTTTTCGCTCTTGAGGCCAACCGGCCCCTAATACGTCCAAGGGGATATTGATATTCAGCGCCCGGTGGGGAATGATGTGGCGGGTGATGCCAGTGGGAATCATCTCGTCGCTGCGGGCAGCATGCAGGATATCTGCGGGAGTTAATCGGGGGAAGATCACCAATGCAGTGATGTCGGGATAATAAGGCTTCTGAATATCCCAAATATCATTCGAGGCGCGATATATATTGGCTTTGCCTTTATAAGCACTGACTAATCCATTGAGTAGACGAGTGTCATGTTTAATGGTATTCGCCGCGTTTACTACTATACGCAATCCCTCCGCACAGATAATGTAAGCGACCGCCTGGTGATTCTTTAATGCAATGCGAGCCTGTTCCAAGCTGCTATCTTGAAGATGCAGTCCGGTGATCTTAGTTAGTTCGGATTCGAATTCAGCAATCTCCATCCCCGCCACAACGTGGTACCAGGTATCCACCTCCACACCTGAATCCTGGTAGCTGACCAGCTGGGCGACGATGTGGGGAATATTGAGATTCACAAACGCCAGGGCGCGATTGGCACCATCCAGCACAACGTACTTATCAGTTTCCGGGATAGCTGCCACGATGGGTGGATTCTTGAGTATCGCCTCAGACTTCAACCGCTGACTGAGACGGATCACTCGCCGCGGATCGCACTCCTCATGCGGCACCAGCTGCTCCGATTGCAGTATGCGCAGATCTGGCAGATCAGTACTATATCTCATCCCTAACTACCCTCCTCAACTTGGGGGGTAGTTTACCATACCGGGTAGAAATAACCGGATAATCTGCAGTGACTGGTCGTAGTTTTTCGGGAACGGGGTAATAAACTCAGTTTTTCAGCGAATTGAGGAATTAATTTCTATAATCACTCAAACAGACAATTACATTAATGAATCTAAATCCAAATTGTTCTTATCCTGGGAAGAAGCGAGTCAAAAGTGGCTTGCTCGATTCGGCGGCGAATGCGGGCAGGAAAATTAACGGCAGGATGTACTTCCACTGATCCCAACCCAGGGCGGTCGTGTTGAAGATCGGCTGGAGAAATGGCAAATAGACCACCACCAACAGAAGTGCCAAAGAGGATAGCACAGCGATATTCATCAGGCGATTGCTGAATGGACCAATCTTGATCAAGGGATAGCGCTCCGATCGGACCACATAAGCGATGGGCAGCTCTGACATTGAAAGGGTGACAAAGGCCATTGTGCCCGCCATTAATGGGTCGGCTGAGAATAAGCGCAGTCCAATGAAATAAGCTGTCAGGGTGACGAAGGTCAATGCCACGGTTTGAATGCCGATCCCGGCCATCATGAAGTAATTGATGATCGGCTCTGATGGTGGACGAGGGGATTGATCCATGATATCTGGATCGCCCTTCTCGGTGCCCAGAGCTAATGCCGGGGCGCCATCCGTGACCAGGTTCAACCACAAGAGCTGAATGACGGTCAGCGGCGAAGCCTGGGTGAACATGATGCCTAAAAAGATGATGGCGATTTCGGCCACGTTGCAAGAAAGGAGATAATAGACAAATTTGCGGATATTGCTGTAGATCACCCGCCCCTGCTCAACCGCCGAAATTATGCTGGCGTAATTATCGTCCGTCAAGACCATGTCAGCGCTTTCTTTGGCCACATCGGTCCCAGTCACTCCCATAGCTACACCGATGTTTGCGCGCTTGATGGCTGGCGCGTCATTGACACCGTCACCCGTCATGGCGACGATCTCATCTCTGGCGCGCAGCGCCTCGACAATGCGCAGTTTGTGCTCAGGAGACACACGGGCGTATACATCGGTATAAGCTACCTGGCGCTCAAGATCCGCATCATCCATCTCATCCATCTGCCCGCCGGTGAGTACCTGGTGACCTGGTTCGAGCAGCTTGATCGATTCTGCCACCGCGCGGGCCGTGTTCGGGTAATCCCCGGTGATCATCACCGTGCGGATGCCTGCATGACGCCCGACTTCGAGGGCCGGAGTCACTTCTGGACGCGGAGGATCGATCATGCCGATTAATCCGACAAAGATCAAATCCTGTTCAAGTTCATCCAACTTCTCTTCACCAGGAATTACCTGCACAACCCGGTAAGCCATCCCCAAAACACGCAATGCCTTCTGGGTCATGCGGTCATTGGCTGCCAGGATTTTCATGCGGTCGGCTTCAGTGCAGGTCTCAATCGAATCGTCGATTTTCTGTACCTGGGTGCAGTTATCAAGGACCAGGTCAGGAGCCCCTTTAACCGTGACCACATACCACTCTTTGCGCCGGTCGCTGTGGAATGGGGAAATGTCATCAGGCTTCGGATCTCGCACACTGTGCAGGGTCAACATACGCTTGCGGGTGGAATCGAAGGGGATCTCCTGAACACGAGGGTAAGCCTGGTTGAGATCCTTGGTCCAGGCATTCGCCTTAGCCGCGGCGACGATCAACGCTCCTTCCGTTGGATCCCCCGCCACGCGATAAGCAGGCGCTTCATCCTCCGGATTGCCTAAATCCAGGTCTGCATCATTATTCAAGGCAGCCACCCACAGCGCGGTCGAAGCACCCGGGTAGTCTTCCAAAGCGATCTGTGTCTCCTCGATTTGGAATTCTCCGACAGGGGCATAGCCGCTGCCGGTGATATCGATGCCATGTCCATCGACCCACAGATTGGTAGCTGTCATCTGGTTTTGAGTCAAAGTACCGGTCTTATCCGAGCAGATAGTTGTCGTGGAGCCCAACGTCTCAACCGATGATAGCCTGCGGATGAGAGAATTGCGCTTGATCATTTCACGCATACCCAATGCCAGGCTGATCGTGACCACCGCAGGTAATCCCTCCGGGACGGCAGCAATGGCCAGGCTAACGGCGATCAAGAACATTTCCAACGGGTCGAAACCTCGTGCCCAACCGATTAAGAAGATCGCAGCACAAATCGTTAATGCTGCATATCCCAGGGTTCTCCCGACGGCATCCAGGCGCAGCTGGAGGGGGGTTGGTTCATGTTCAACCATCTTCAACATGCTGGCGATCAACCCGATCTGGGTGAACATACCGGTGCTGATGACGACTCCCTTGCCGCGCCCATAATTCACCATGGTGCCCATGAAAGCGGTATTCTTGCGATCACCCAAGGGGATATCGCGCTGCAAGCGGATAATAGCGTTCTTCTGGACTGGAACAGATTCACCAGTCAGTGCAGCTTCATCTACTCTCAAGTTGACCGTCTCTAATAATCGGACGTCCGCTGGCACATAATTTCCCGCCTCCAGGAGGACCAAATCTCCAGGTACCAATTGGTTGGAAGGCATATTTTGCCGGGAACCATCGCGAACAACTTCGGCATCCGGCGCGGCCAATTTGCGCAGGGCGGCCAGCTCCTGCTCTGCACGCCGTTCCTGGATAACGCCCAAGGCTGCGTTCAAGATCACTATGGTGAGAATCGCCGCGGCTTCAATGAATTCTCCTAATGCGGCTGATATCAATGCTGCAACGATTAGTAAAATGACCACAAAATTATTGAATTGTTCCAACAGCATCTGCCAGAATGAGGTCGGGGGAGATTCTTCCAGCTCGTTGGGCCCGTATTTTTCAAATCGGCGCTGAGCCTCCTCGCTGGACAATCCCCTCTCTTCGTATGTCGCCAGGCGAGCGAGCACTTCATCAGCATCTACTGCATGCCATGAATCCCCTTCGATGTTTTCCGTTAATTTGTCAGGGTGTGTTTTTTCCATATCGAGATATCTCTGATCAATATTCCCACCGGAGTATATTTGATTTTTCGTAAATATCCGCTCCATTGTACTCCAAAATTCCGAAACTGATAGATAGCTATCATATTTCCAATTTCGATAGAATCCTGCTAACCTTCAACTAAATTCACCGCAGAGCACGCAGAGACCACAGAGAATGTTATAGAAGAATTTCGATATTGCAATCAAATAAAAGGTAGTTGTTAAG
>CALBUI010000075.1 GCA_937968125.1 uncultured Anaerolineales bacterium
GTCACGATCCGTCGTTCAGATGGTAGTCCAGGTCCTGCTTCCCCATCACCAGCAGTTAGCCTGGCCAATGATTCCTTCAACGGTTTCAGAGCAGCATCAACGACATCATCACCCAGGACTGTGCGTTGTTTTTCTAAATCCTCAATCGATTTTTCAAGCTGCTCTCGCTCACCCATTTTTCTTTCCCATGAATATTATTATCCCCCAGCTGACCTCTTAGAAAGTGAGTATTTGACAACCTCGGGCTCAAATAATGATTATTCTTCTATGGTCACATAGCTGTTGACCAGTTCTTGGGCCACTGAAGATACTTCCAACCAGAATCGTTTGTTCTCCGGATCGCCTGGAACAAAAAGGTTATCGTACTTAACCCGGTCATCGCCCCTTGGAATCCGCTCAACTGCCCGGACCGCAAATTCGTGCAGCTGCCTGGCGTTAGAAAGCCTCTCGTTGAGAGCTACATAGTACAGCCCTAGTTTTTCAACGAAATTGATCTCGTGTCCTAACTCCTGACCAGCCTGGGCAAACTGGCTCAGCACAATCAAGATGCGATCCCCGAAACTCATTGGTGGGATGATGAATTGATTTTCAGCCGGCACCCGGCTGAGCAGGTCTTGACCTTTCGGCCGGATAGCCATGCGCTCCTTCATTCCATCCAGGCTGAAACCAGAACTGCCGGCCATAATGAAGACCAATGGCTCAGATCTGGTTAAAGAAGCATCCAGGTAGGGCAGCAAGACATCATAGGGCCAGGCTTCCTGAGGTTTGGCGTCAATTTCGTCAATCAAACATAAAATGGGCGTAGCGGATTCTGCAATAGTGGACAGCGAAGATTCAAATTCTTCCTGCTGGGTTTTGGCGAGGTTGATCTCGTGATATTCGTTTTGCTCTACTTGTGCTGCAGCAATCTGCTGGGCAAAGAATGTTTTCCCGCTGCCAGGAGCAGCCCATATCATGTAATTCTTTCTTGATGAAGATTGATCCGCCAGGGATGAAAGTATGCTTTGTTTGGCATCTTTCAAGTCATTGAGCACATGCTCTTCGTAGCGCGTATAATCACCAACGATGGAATAGCGGGGGAGCTTGACAATATCCATCTCTGCTATCAGCGGATACTGCCAGAAGGGGCTTTGTTTGCCGAAATGCCTCAGAGAGGATTGGTATTCCTCAAAATACTCATCCTTATGAGCCAGGTAATCCGGCTCTAGTCGCTTACGAAAAAGTGGACCACCGAAGACTTGCGCCCAATCGGAAACCGGCATGATGTAATCTTCTGCCATACGGTAGTAGAGCGACCATCGTTTGACGTGTTCTTCCGACCGGAAGATATTCATGCGACTTCAATTGAACGCCCCCGTTCCCTCCCGCCACTTCGCGAATGGCGACATTAAATAGGCGATCGATGTGGGCGGATCGATCGCCAGTATCTCTTCATCTCGCATACGAACGGAGATAGGTTTTCCACAATCCAAACACATTGTTTCGATGTGAATTTCTTTTCCTGGGAAGAGCCAGCGCACGGCCAGCACTTCCATACCTCACTGGCCAAACCACTTTTGTTCACCGTCTATGGTAATTTTCAAATGGGTGGGAACATTAGAGAACGGCGCCCAAGACTCAATATAGTCCGTATCATGGGAGAGCCAGCAGCTGGCGATCGGCGCCGCAGCCGCGGTGTCTCGGATCAGGACCCTGGATTCGTCTATCTCAATATCGAGGGTATGAGCCAGTTCCACATAATGAGGCGCTCTTCCATGCTCAATAAAATGTTCTAACACACTCGTATATGCCTTCTGAATAAGTGTATCTTCGCTCATTTTCAAACCATCCTCAGGCATCCTGGGATCTTTCCTGAATTATACAATTAAGGTCAACAATAATCAAATTTGTCCTTTGTATTTGCCTTCCCGACCGTAGTTCCAATTGAGACTAGAATTCTATAAGGTTTGTTTATGCACATTAATACTAAGTGCTCGAGGCTGTACCCTACACCTTGCTACACACCGATAACTCTCCTGAGAACTACGATTGCTCCCAGAAGAGCTCCCCAAACCGCATAGCCCACCAGCAGCAACGGTACCAGCTTCAAGCCAGCCCTGGATGCAAACCAGGCTGCGAACAGAAACCCGATCGAAGGTATGATGCCCAATAACAAGCTGCTGCTGAATACCTTCATCGTCTCCTGGTCGCCGCTGTTTGCAGAGTAAACGATCCAAATCGCCAGCGTCGCGCCGATCGGCATCGTGGCGGTAATCGCCGCAGCAAACTTGCTCTGCTTCTCCAGAACTGCGACGAGAATGATCACCACTATCGATAGTAGAACTGGGAGTACATCCTGTGTCTTCAATGAGCCCTCCTGATTATGTTCAGAAAATGCACCTTGATGGATTGCGAAGAAAATCCTATGAGGATTCAAGAACATTCTTAAGACGCCGCATATTATTACTGAGAGTGCCCATGTAAATCCGCCTGACTATGAACTTGGGGACAAGACCCCAAAAATCACCCAGATTGGGCTTGAATAAAAAGGTCACCTTGGTGTCCCCGGATGTCCGCTCCCAAAGTGTCCCCCCTGCGGCCTGCACCGCAGCATTGGGGGTGCTGACATACATCACCTTTATCATCGGGTCGTAAACTGTGACTTCATACTCGTTGGTAAACGAGCGCCCCATGTAGCGATTATCGTACTTGCGGATGGTTCCCACCCCGTTTTGCTTCGGATCCGGAGACTGCTCCCAGCCCAGTAGATAGGGCTGCCACTCATGTTCCCGTTCTATATCATCCATGTAAGTGAAAACTTCTTCCCGCGGCTTGTTGATGACGATACTGTCTTCCAGATCCAGGACAAACATTGCAGAAACTCCTTCTTGTCCAAACCAAGCTATGAGGAAGGGCTATATCCCTGGCGCGCCTCAACCGGGGCGCGGGAAATCACCAGCCACACAACAACCAGGCCCACTACGATTCCCAACAAGGTGAGGTACAGCGTTTGGTTGAGCGCAAATCCAACCCCAAACCCAGTGGCGACACAGGCTGTCATCCAGCCCGCAGCCTGCAGACGGGGTCGCCTCCAGATTTCAAATTCAGTCATATGTGCTTCAGAACCAGGCAATCGCTCAGCACGGCGACTGGCGACCAGAAAGCCGATCAAAAGGGCGGGACGGACCAGATTAGCAAAATTCTGCACTGTGTTCCCGGGAGCCAGATTCCCCGTTGCGGCGATGTCCATCAAGTGTACGATGGTCGCTCCAACGCCGAACACCGTCACTGCGATGACCGTCGCCTCCCGAAAGCCATCCCTGCGCCCAGCCGCGATGAGGCCCAATATCCCTAGCATGAGGTTGGCGAATGCCACCTCCAGCTGGAAAGGGTTCCCGGCAGGCCAACCGATGAATTCGGCCACAATATCGGAGATGAAGAAGTGGCTGATAAATCCCGCGATCCCACTGCCGGCAACCCCCAACGAAAATATATAAATTAAGAACAGTTCCAGCCTGCGCTCCCGTGTGTTGGTCGACTTATCCAAAACAATTTGTGCTCCGGCCACCAAAAGCGGCAGGATTGAATAGATGAAGATACGGATAATTGCAAGGATCATACTATGTTTGTCCTCTGCGGCTCAAGCTTGAGATCATAAAAATTGATAGATTCCATACATTATATATCCAAAATATCGCTTACCTTCGGTTTGGCCTGGAATTGGCTGAGAACATTTGGGAGATGCTCGCTGATTGGAATGGAGATTATCTACCAGAAGATCAGGTCAATCCTACCGGTCCTGGCACCGGTGGCAGGAAAGTAGCTCGCGGGGGATCGTGGCATGCCAGCCCGGACCATGTGCGCAGCGCACTACGCACCCACCTTGGCATTGACCAGCAGTTCAACCATGCTGGCTTCTGCTGCGTAAAATCAATCCCTTAATTGAAGTATTCTGGATAGTTAATAAATTCGCCCCCAACTTGATGATCTTTCCTTAACCGGCTCCTCCAGGCAGCGGGCTGATGATCAGGATATTTGTACCAAAAGGATCTGCTACCGGGCAGAAGCGGATAGGTTCGTACATCAGCTGGTCGCTGGGCGGCTCACCCACTCCTCCCGCCTCGATAAACGCCGCTTGCAGCCGGTCAGCCTCTTGTGGAGTCTGCATGATGATGTTCATCTCCACATTCTTTGGGTTTCCGGTTTTTCCTTTAAGCAGTGTCAACCAGGTGTTCCCAAGTCGCCAGCCGCGAGTACCCTGTCCTTCGACATAGCCTGGAGGACCCAAAACCCGGGTGTAATAATCAACTGCGGCTTCATAATCTCTGAAATAGAGGGTCGTTCCGTGCAGCCCGCGGAACTCGAACAAGGATTCTGGGGCAGGATCTGCGAAAAATTTTTGGCGATAACTTTCGTAATCCATCAAATGGCTCTCCTTTGTTTCATGCCGGTTGATTGTTGAACTGCCAGCCGACAAAAACCAAATTATCGGTACCCCTCAGGTGATTATTCTTTCTCCATATTCTCACTAACCAGAGCCAGGTAGCCTGGCTCATCCCGGATGTTGTCCAAATCCGAATCCGACTTAGACCACTCAATCATGTCTGGACTAAGTGGAAAAGCCTCTTCTAATTTCTTAATCGCCACCTCTTTATCCCCGATCAATGAGTAGTAGCAGGCCAGGTTGTATAGCGCGCGTCCACGCCAAACTGATTGCTCATCCAAATCAATCAAGGTGGCAGTTATTTCCTCCATCAGCTGGTTGCCGCTTTCCTTATCCCCGTGGTGGCTGAAATAAAAGGCGATATGCCCTTGTGGGTGAAAATACCCGTTATGCACAGTTCGCCTCCACAACGAGAGTCCTTTCATCCAACCATATCGCTGGCCGTCCAGAAGATCATCTTCAGATATTGAATGTACATCTTCGACGAGTTCTGAATAGGCACGCACATGGAAATCAATTATTTCCCGCCAAGTTTTTTCCCTATAGCGGTGAAAAATCTCGTCATTTACGGCATCCACATCTTCGTAGTTTGCTGGCTCCTCTCCTGACTTGAAGGAGCGAATCCTTTCGCTCGAGATTGATTTCCAGGCGGCTATGTGCACGATTTCATCTTTTACTGCCCAGTCCTGCGCGGTCCCTTCTATGGACCTTTCTTCCTCGCTGAGACTGGCTACGAAGGTCAATTCATTGTGGTGTGATTTTTCTAGTAAATCCAGGAGCTGTTTTTTCTTTTCCACCGCTTTTCCTCCACTTGGTTCTTTACCATCATATGCGTGGCTTATATTTCGATAGAATTAGTCGCAATTGTGAGAATACCTGAAAACAGTTCTCAAGTCAATGGGATATCGCTCTTGCCGCAGTCCTCAATAGCAATGCCTGCGACAAACGCAATCAAGTGATAGCGAATAAAGCAGTAGAACTTTTCAAATTACCCTTTTAGCCAAAGGTAGGACGTCCACCAAATTCGGCGTGATCAACGTCTCACCGCCCTTTTTGAACAACATACGGCAGTGGTCGCAGCCCATGCCGATCGTTTCGCTGGCATCCAGACCTATCCCCAGGTAGTGGCTGTAGGTGACATCGCCAAAATTGCAGTATGGAGCCAATTCCATTACCCCCATCGCATCGTAGAACTTTATCACCGCACATTCGGAAAATTCAAAACCTGCGTCAAATTTATCTCCATCACCCTCTAATAGTACATACACCCAGTCTTCGGGATATTGTCGTTCCTGGGAGATATCTGCCTGCTTTCCAAATGCCTTCATCGTCCGCTGGCTCACGAGCATCCGTCCCCCCAGCCGGGCTACCGGGCCGGGTATTTTACGGAAGAGGTCATCAGCCACCTCCGCCCAAATGCTCATCACATCCTTAGCTGTTTTGCCGGTTTCCTTCATCGCCCTGAACATCGCAATAATGAAGCCATTCACCACAATAATCGGTGTGTAGTAGTTCTTCATCCCACCCACATAGGGCATTTGCGGGATGATCTCGATAAAATTTTGGCGGGATTCAGATACGATGCTCCTCGCGTATTCTGCCCCATAATAACTCAACAATTTCCTCCTGATCGGGCGGAAGGTGAGGTCAAAAAGCTTCAACAAACGATTTTGTCTGGAGAGATAATAATCTTCCATTTTTTCTAACCCTCAACTTTCCTTTTGGTATCCCTATCTGGTCAACCCAAATCCACAATCGCATCAACTGGCGAGGACAGCCTTGATTTCCTCGGAGCGCTGGTCAATTTCCCGCGCGGTCTCACTCAACATGTCATCATAAATATTGCCAGCACCTATCAGCATCCCCTCTGCCTCTGCCAGGGCTGCGTAAATCAACCGCAGCAACCGTTGTGATTCGCTTGGTACAAGTCCCAGTTGGTGAAGCGTCTTTTCGACTTGGATTGTATGCTGCCTCATGTGCGACTCGAAGCGGTGCATGCGAAAGCGCAATACCATCGGTTCATCTTCCCAATACTTGGCCGGCAGATCCAATTCAGAGGATTCAACACTGGCAATATCGGTTAATACCCTCTCATGTAGATCGCAATGGAAGGATTCTAGTCCGGCTATTGGTCCAGTAATCATATCGTCAATCTCACTATCGCTCATCCCGGCAATACCCAACCAGGTATCATCATCAATTTCAACCAGTTGATCCAATCCCTGGCGGTATCGATCCAGTGAAAACTTGATCACCACATAGAAGCCCAAATCAGCTCCCACGATATGGGCGATAATCCTGCGCAGGGGCCACTCCCCTTCAGCCGGTGGTTTTTCCTCGTATTCACTACCCACTCCCAAAAGGACAGATTGCAGGTCATTGTATGCCGCGTGGTATTGAGCCAGGATCCTCTGGGCTTCTGACAGCGGCGTTCCCGCAGCGACGCGCGCCTGGTTGAGTTTCACCGCCAGCTCGCGCAGCTGCTCAAGGGTGCGGAAGTAGGCAAAGCGGACACCTTCGGATTCATAGGAACCCCAGACCCATTCTCTCTCCAGATCAGAGTCTGTGATCCCTTGGACGAGTTCAGCAAAGCGGTAAACTGATTTGGATACGGAATTGTCAAGCAAAAGTTCACCTCCAACAGGTACCAGTAAATTAAATCTCTATTCTTTCCCCGATCTTATCACGCTGAAGATAAATTCTTCTCGAAGCTGTAAATGTCATGCGAACTGAAGACATTCACTTCGTCACCATGTTCTTGAATCAATTGGCGTAGTTTTGGAACATGCGGTCCGCAGAACCTGTGGGACAATCCTCCAGGTAAAAAGTTCAATGACTGCTGCGCCTCAGGATATCCGTGAATATCCACTTCTTTGTGGAATGGAGAGGCAGCATCACCACAGTTGAAAATCCACCCCTGATCGCTGGCAACTGCTACTCCGCAGTGACCACGCGTGTGACCCGGGAGAGGTATCAGGTGCATCTGCGGTGAAATCCCCTCCAGGATATCAATGCGCGGGAAACCCAACCACTTACCATCTACCTGGTCGTAGAATACCCACTTTGGATCATGCGTCCAATGAGCAGAATCGCAGCCTCGTTCAAGCAGAGTACGCGGCTGGGTAGCTGAATCGAGTTCACCTTTGAAAAGGTGGACATTTGCCTGGGAAAAATCACGCAATCCACCGGCATGGTCCAGGTGCAAATGGGTGAGTACAATATGCTTCAAGTCTTGCGGGTCATAACCCAATGATTTCACCTGATAAACCGCCGTCTCTTCGACCTTGCGCGGGACTCCCATCAGCCGCATAAACCCATCCATCATCGGCGAGGGTTTTTTATAATCCTGGAGACCGAACCCGGTATCGACCAGCACCGGTCCATCATCCGTCTCTACCAACAAACAGTAGACAATACTGCGCAAGCGGGGGTATTTTGGGGATAATGTCCCGCAGTTCAAATGATGTATCTTCACTTTTTTGTCGCCTCTTTAAGGTCGCAACTTTGATTGATCAGAGATAAGGCAATTCACTAAGGACCTGGATTAGCCCCACGCTGGGATATTCCAAACAGGTTGCCATCCGGATCATACAATGCGGCCAGTATAGCCCCCCAGGGCTTTTTCGTTGGCGGGTATTCCACTCTCGCCTCCAGCTCCTTAAACCTTGCAAAGGTGGCCTCGACCTCCTCCACCTCAAACCAGAGAGAAACCTCTCCAGAAGGAGCAGGCACATCCTCAACCAGGTCAAAACCGAACAATCCACATATCTCTTCTTTTTGAATAACCGCGATAAATGCGTAGCCCTCCGGGGGTTGGCTGGCCTTGAAGTCCTCAGCAATTTCCTCCCGTGACTCCCCGAAGTAGCTGATCTTGTGCTCCGGAATCTTGTTTAATCGCATGATGAAATGGATTCCCTGCTCAAGATTTGAATCTCCAGGCGGGAAAATCTTCAGATCAGGTCTCTTCATGCTGTTTGATTTTGGAAATTTTGTGTTTTAAGTTTAGCGGACAATATTCAGCATCAAACCTAACTCATCGCTGATCAGGCGCACTTGCTGGATTGTCTCCTCCGGTGGGAAGATCAATGTTTCGTCTCCTCCGGCGCCCTCTACGCGAGTCCCTTCCAGCCAGAAGACCTCCTGCGAATCAGGCAAGTTATCCAGGACTGATTTTAAATCCTGAACACCACTGACTGTTATTTTAACCCACCCATCCGGAGTAATAAAACTGTCTGGCGAGAGGATCTCGTCAGAAGTCTTGCTGCGGTTTGTGCCGCTGATTAAAGTGAAATGCCACCTATCTTCTTCGAGCCAGGAATATAACTCGTACCCCTTCTCTGAGGCTGGAAATTCCTCTTCCCATTCTAAGACCTCAAAAGCCCCCTCCTTGATTATCTCAATCTCAATCTGCGAACCACCCTCTGCTGAGATGGTGTGTGTGCCAGGCATTAAATCCACCGGCACTTTCAATTTTGCCTCACAGTGGTTTACCATGCAGCTCAGCGACCCAACCGGTTCATTGCTTATGTGAACCGCGAAAAGTCTCTGCGATTCGTTGTAGAAATTTCCGCACTCAATTTGGTATCCCCCGCTAGCGATGATTATTATCTCGCCACCTGCTAATATCTGCTCAGGCTGGACGGCTTGCAGCTCGGGCCAGATGATCTCCGCCTCCGTTGGGGAACACTCACTCGGTTGAGGTGTAGGCAAAGGTGGAGGTTGTTGGCATCCCACGATGAAGAGGGCACCCGCCAGCACCGAGAAAATGGTTTTGAAACGCATCACAGCCTGGTGTAGTAGAGCGCCTCCAGGAAAAGCCCATGATCTTTACTGGTCTTATCCTCGAAATACAGCTCTTTGAGCGGGCCGCCAAAGCGGATATGCATCCCATCCAGCCGTTTTGTCCCCCTGGTGGTGGCGATCACCGTCCTGGAAGTACCCAAATCCGGCGAGTCATAAACTTCATACACGTCAAACTGGTCAAATATCGGTACCAGAACGATCACCGGGACGACCAGAACAATGAACCCGGTGAATTGAGTTTTGTCCTCAACGAAGGCTGGGTACCCCGAGACGATCGCCATTTCTCCGGCGCTGCCCTGAGATTCAACTATTGAAGGGCTGTAACTGACCGGTTTTTGAGCAAGGTACTTTTCCAGCAGGTCTGGTGAGAGGCTGGACACAATCTCGTCCCTCTGGTCGGACGGCAAATCCTTCAACCCCATCTCAAAGTGTAAGAATGCTTTTGCGCCGGTCGAATAAACGCCTGCTGCTCTCGCCAGTTCGGAGTGGTCGATGACCTCGTCACCTGATCTGGCAAACATATTGTAGAAGCGACCGCCATTATCAAGGGCACGTCGCGCCCCAAGTAGTGTTTTGTATGGCTGCAGTTCGCGCATGCTCTACCTCGGTTCCAGATATTTCTTGATTAAATAATATACCCCCAAGAATTAACCGCGGTTCATGGTTGCCTCAGACTGTAGTGATTTAGCCTTTGCTTCAAGTAATTCTCTAGATGCAATAAAACAGGGAAGATTATCCTGGTGCTGATTCCTCCTCCTCAGCATCCTCTTCAGCTTCAGTTTTGGGTTCTTTGGAGCTCATCAAGCGCGCGATCCAGTGGTTCTGGTCATCTGCCTCCAGGACTAATTCTTTGAACATTAATGTCATCGGTAATCCCAGGATCGCCCCTACAGGACCCAGAACAGCCGCCCAGAAAATGACCGAAAAAATTACCATGAACGGTGAGAGATTTAATCCTTCACCCATATACTTCGGTTTGACTACGTTTTCTGCAAACCCGTTGATCAGCACGATGCCCAGAAAAACGAGCAAGGCATTCACCGGCCCATTTTCAAGCAGGGCAAGCAATGAGGGTGGGATGGCTGCTAACCAGAAACCAAGCGTGGGGATGTAGCTCATCAGAAAAGCCAGGATACCCCACAGGACTGGAAAACTCACTCCCATAATTATGAACCAGATAATATCTAAAACACCGGTTGTCAGGCCCACAATGGTGGTGATGATGATGTACTTGCGCAGCGACTCGCTGACCTGAAAATACCGCTGCAGGTAGGCGTTGCCAGACTTGATCTCCTCAGCCAGTTTTTCGGGTGCGTTGAAGGCATCCAATAACAAAAAGATGACCAGCAAACCGAGTAAGAGCAGGTTGCTTACCGTTCCGAACAAGCCAGATATAAAACTCCCCAGCGCGCTCAGCAGCTGTTCCGGGTTAATGTAAGAAAATATCGAATCAGAGTCTGGTGTGATCAAACCCTGCGCGCTCAACGTCTCTTGAAAATCAGAGATCGTAGTTTCAATCTCCCCCGCATACTGGGGGATTTCTTCAATAAAGCGGTCCATCGCCACCACCAAAACCAGTGTGAAGGCGGCAAACACTGCCAGGATAGCTATCAGGGTCAATGCAAATGAGAGCCAAACCGGGGCGCCTTTGTTGACTAGCCAGTGGAGCAGTGGGCTGGCAACAAGTACGATGATCCAGGCCAGGAACAAGGAGCTGATCAATTCGGCCCCTTCGCGCATGAACATCAGGGCGAGCCCTGCCGCAGCAATGGAGATCAATACCCGCATGGTGAAAGATAGCGATGAATTATTCTGCATTTTGCATTCCCTTAATAGCTGAGCCCGGGAGAATCGAGTGAGATGATCTCTACCAGGTCTTAATTGATTACCGAATTATAATCCCGGGTTTCATCCCGGATGGATCTGTTTAATTCTCCAGGCTTTCGCTGTGTGCTTTCAGAACCCGTAAAGCGCGCAGCGTGACCCATTTATTAGGTTTTCTCACCTCCCCAAAATCCAACCAGGTCTTTCCGGTGTAGTGATATTCCAGCGACCATCTGCCTTGATCATCCTTCTTATCGCGAATGATCTCTATGGCATTGGCTAAGCGTGGATCACCACCATATCCCAAAGCCACCAGGGTTTCCACATTCTGCAGTAGATCGGTTATATAAAAGACCGGGAAACCAAATTTCCACCAGTTGCGGCTGGGTTTATCCGTCCAGCCAGTGGGGTAATCTGCTTCTGCCGGATCCACGCTGAAGAGAAAATCAACTCCATGCTGGATAGCCCGCTCAATCAAGGGGGTACGTTTCTCTGCGGGCAGTTGACTGAACGCCAGCATTACCTTGACCCCTCCCCAGGCGCAGGGCAGCTTATTGTTCGACCCGCAGGCAAAGGTCGGCCCACATTGGCTGGCATAAAACCGCAAGGGGGCTTTGGGCTCGGTATTAGGCGCTAGCCCATCCCCGGTGACAGTGCGCGCCATCCATTCAAAAGCCTTCTCTAATCCAGGATCTTCGTATCCCAATTCCAGGAACGCCCAGCACATGTTGCCTTGTAAGCAATCAGCAGTTCCGGAAGGTGCCCCAGAGGCAGTAAACTGACCTCCTGCTGCAAGTCCGTGCTCGAACAGGTAAGCACAGGCACGCTCAATACGTGCATCAACTTCTGGTGAAGCGCCCAGCTGTGCCAACAGAATCAGCGACCAGACTGAGGAACGATATTTCGGGTTGTAGCCGGGTCCCGGCCTGGCCCAAAAACCATCCTCCTCCATCTCAGCTAGGATCCCAGCAATGGGGCCATCTTTATGGGCTGCCTCCCGGGCTGCCTGAAATTCGGCATCCTCTGGATTGCTGTCCAACAAATCACGCATCGCCAGGAAGCGCACTCCGGGATCATCTGGCTCTAATAACCAGGGCAGCGTGTCCGCTTTTAGCCGATCTTGCCAATTCATGTTTTCCTTCCCTTCCCGATCTTAAAAGTCCAAACACAACCGCCTTCTTCCCAACTCACCTCCGCAGGAACAATGCCCATCTTCGTCGAGGGATGCTCCGGATGGGTGAGATGCATCTTTTCCACTTCGCATATCTCCCTACCTTCAAAATCAAGGTCGCATTTTTCAGCGATCTCATTTTGTTTCTCCAATCGCAGGCAGTTTTTGAACCGGACGGTCATCTCGCCGTTCTCCACCTCAGATACTTCATATTCTCCTGGCCGATGCATCATTTGATCCGAGTACAATACCGCGTAGATGGCTTGCTTTAATACCATATTCGGCGTTAGCTTCGTAGCTGCTTTTCCCATCACTTCCGCAATTGGACCCATGAATCTACCCATCATTTTGCCATACGCTTCAACAGTATCATCAACCCAATCCTGGACAGTCCCCAACCTCTTGTGCGTCTTATAGCTGATGGCGTGGTCCAGGGTGAAGAAATCGTGCACCCGGTCCCATTTCTCTTCAATGGGCATCTCCTTTAGTTGTGGTTCGATCGGTGTTTCTAGATCAGCCATCTATTACCTCCAATCTACGGGTGAAAAAATAACACAATTCCATTTATTCACCGTCTCAGCTGAGCAATGCCTTCCAATCCAATCCCCCGAGGTTGTTGATCACCTGGTCAACTCCATCTATCTGCTTGTGCTCGACATTCTCCCCAGAGCTTACCGCCACAACGTATCCTATTCCGGCCGACCGCGCAGATTGAATCCCGGACAGCGAATCTTCCACCACAATGCAGGCGGCTGGCTGCAGCAACAATCTTTTTGCCGCCTGCAAATAAACCTCAGGCGCAGGTTTCCCTGGATTGCTACCATCATCATAAACGATTTCACGGGGATCAAACCACCGGTCGAGCAGCAGCTGCTCTCGAAAAAAATCGATGTTTTCTTTTCCTGAGGCAGTGGCTATCGTGCGGGGTATCTCGTATGCTGCCAGCTGATTCAATAAAATTTCAGCTCCTGGAGACAACTTGAATTCATCCCCCAGAGCCAGACAAAGATCGCGGTAGTAGCTCTCCTTTTGCTCGCTGAGCTGCCTCACTTCGTTCTTATCTAGTTCTCTCTTCGAAAGGAACTCCAAAGTATGGCGATTGTTGCGCCCGTGAACCTCGGTTTCCAGCAACTCATCGGTAAGCGAAATCCCAAACTGCTGCTTAGCAAACCGTCGCCAGGCCTGCTCCTGAAGCACGCGATCCCACCATAAGACACCATTGAAATCAAAAATGATGCCAGAATATTTCCTCCCGATTCTCAACCCGGAATTGATTTTCAATCTCTAGTCAAGTTCCTTAATCACCCGGCAGGGATTCCCGGCCGCGAACACGCCCTCCGGGATATCTTTCGTCAATACGCTGCCCGCACCGATGACGCTCTGCGAACCAATCGTCACCCCGGGGCTGATCACTGCACTGCCGCCGATCCACACATCTGATCCGATCTCGATCGATTTGGCGAACTCCAGCCCCGTCCTGCGTTCAAGGTAAGCGGTTGGATGGGTCGCGGTGTAGATCTGGACGTTGGGGCCAAAAAGGGTATTACTCCCGATTACCACCGGGGCCGGATCTAAAATGACACAGTTAAAATTAAAGAAGACGTAATCGCCCAAGGTGATATTAGAACCATAATCACAATAAAATGGTGGTTCGATCCAGGTTCCCTCCCCAATGGATCCGAATAATTGGCTGATGATCGCAGCTCTGCGTTCTTGCTCCTCATCCCAGGAATCATTCAGCTCTTTGAGCAGATTCCGTGCCCGGCGTCTCTCGGATGAAAGATCTGGGTCCAGGGCATTGTACATCTCTCCAGCCAACATCTTTTGTTTTTCCGTTTTCAATGAAAAACCTCCTGCTCGCTTCTGTAGTAATAGCCCGAAGGACTCGGGTAGAAATCTATTTTCCCACAACAAGCTCATTTAGCAAATATTTCATTATGGTCTGCTTTAAATTGGTTTTCTCTTTTGATGAATCCATCCAACAAGAAAAGGGTACCCAACAGAAATAAAGGCCCAGAGATGATCAGATATACCTCCCATCCGTCAGGTTCCCAGAAGAGCACAATATACAAAATGCCTAGCAGGATGAACAGAACGCCGCCAATCCATTCCCAACGCCAGGCTATCGCCAACGCGAGCAAGAATATCGCAGTAGGGATAAGGTGCATTAATAACGCCCAGATGGTCTCCCAAAAACTATATCCTTCCATGAAAACATCCAACGCAAACAAGCTGATAAAGATGGCGAAAAGAAGGCCCAATACCCTCGGCGTCCAATATAGAACTTTCTTGACCGTCTCGTTCACCGGGATTCTCTCCTTTAACCTTTCAGGTGGCCTGACCCAATTACTGGTTTGATCTGCGCTCAAGACAGTGAATTCATATCGATAAAAGCGCTCACAGCATCAAATTCAGCGTACCTTTTATATTTCTTGGAGATGCACGCTCTTGATCCAGCCTTGTGGAAATTGTTTCTCGGGATTGGTCAACAGTGCTATTGCCTTGGCAGTCCTCGATCTGATCGCCACACTGGGATCATTTTGCAGCTGCGAGAGCCGGTTGAGCATGCGCTGGTTTTCTCCCGGGTATTTACGGCCGATGATGCACAGGCTGGCGATCGCCCAGCTTTTAGTAAATACACTTTCATCTTCGAGCAAGGTGTAAAGGACTGAAATCAGTTGCTCAATAGAATCCTCGAAAACCGCCAGGTGTCCAAATATCATCGCCAGGTGCATCTTTACCGCCGGCACCTTTTCCGTCTCAGCCAGATCGATCATCTGCTGGAGGTGCCTGATCAGCAAATCAGGTCTTTCCCGGGCAACTTTTTCGAGTGCATCTGCCGTCCGCGCGCGTATGACCTTATCCGATTCACTCAAACCGGCTAACAGGTCGCCAAATATTTTGGGGTTCTCCAGCACCACCTGGGCAGCTTCGTTTGCCATCCCGTCAGAGCGCACATCACCGCCAGAAAGCCAGGTCAGGATTTGATTCGTTTCGTTTGCAGTTATTTTCTTCTCCTCCGCATGAGCACCCACAGTAGGAAGAACGTCGCCGCAGGCCACACCCAGGCCAGTTCTCCAGGCCCTCCCGGACCGGTCAAGGCTTTTGGTCGCTGGATGCGGATCAGGCGGTAGCTTTCCAATAGCTCAAGCAAATCCTGATCGGATAGATTTTTTTGATTGGCACCAAACAAGGGGCCCGCAAAACCGCTGGCGCGGAGCACCTGCCGGATAATTTTGGTATTCCCCTCCATTTCGGATACATCCTCGGCGATCCCAGCCCACCGGCCATCCGGCAGCCATACCTCCACCTCTGGATTGGCCATGATGTTCAGGTACCAATCAGATACCCTGCCAAATCCAGCAGTACAGTAGATTTCTCCATCAACGATGGCGTAGTTCAACGGCGTGTGACGCGTGAGTCCCGTCTTACGACCGGTGTGCTTGATGACCAAATAAGAGCCGCCAAAGGAGGTCCCGTTGCCCCACGAACCCAAACCCAGGCGCCAGAGCAGCAGCATAAAGCGGTTAAAGGATTTGAAAATGCTCCGGAGGCTATCTTCCGAGACTTTCATCCCGGCTATTTGATATTCATACATGACTACCCCTTTCTCGGTACTCTCTCAGTTCTCCGGTCTGTTGACCAGACTGTTTCACTCAGTTTACAGGAAAACAATATGTGAAGTCAATCACGAACAGTACAGTAAGCTCAAATACTTAGCAATCTGAGTCCATTCATGAATAACCCCTGTCAGAGCAAAACAATGAAGTTAATTGGTTCTTAGCGTGAGAATAAACAGCTCAAATGTGGCTACCGGCTGGCCAGTCCGCCTGCCGTTTCTCCCCCATCAATCACATAACAACCCCCGGTGATATAGGCCGCCTCCTCTGAACACAAGAAAGCGAACAGGGCTGCCACCTCTTCTGGTTTTGCGTGCCTGCCCAAGGGGATCTTCTGGTTGACCTCAGCCAGCATCTCCGGCGTGTATTCTGCCTCCTGCATAGGGGTCATCACGTACCCGGGACAAACAGCTACTACCCGTATCCGGGGAGCCAGCTCGAGCGCCATTGAGCGGGTGAGCTCTATCACTCCTGCTTTGGAGGCGTTGTAATCAGCATAATAAGGATAGCCCAGCAAGCCATTGGTCGAAGCCATGTTGGCGATCACCCCCAGCTCCATCCGCTGGGCAGCTGCCTGAGCCACATAAAAGAGCCCATTAAGATTGACATCGATCACTCGCCGCCATTCTTCGGGCGTGATATCTTTGAATGCATGGCGCAGGCTGATCCCGGCATTATTGATCAGGATATCCAATCCTCCCAACAGCCTATCAATTTCGTCAAAAGCAATTTCGACCTGTACGGGATCAGAAACATCTGCCTGGATGAACCCGCTCAATCCAGGCATTTCCTCCTTTATTCGTCTCCCGGCTTTTTCATCTTGGTCGAGAATGAGTACCTGTGCCCCCTCTTCCAAAAAACGGAACGCGGTCGCTTTTCCAATCCCGCTCGCCCCACCGGTGATCAAGGTGCGTTTCTCAGTTAAACCACGCATCCTGCCTCCTTAGACGCTGAACTTCTTCACATCCCCGGTAAACTTCCCTACATTCATCATGAACTCGGTCTGCGGGATATTGATCCCATAAAGGGTGATGTGGATTAACTCGGTAATTATCCCGCTCATCTGGCGTGTATCGAGGTACACATAACTAACAAAACCACCTCCGGCCGTTTTGAAATTCGCTTCCAAGAGAACCTCCAGCCCCAACTGCTCAGCCTTATCGAGTTTGGCATCCAAATCGCTGACATAAAAGCCCAGATGGTGGAGACCTGGCCCGTACCTATCCAGAAATTCCGTATACACAGGAGCTTGTCGGCTTTTTTCCTCGAAGATCTCAAGTTGCAACTTCCCCGAATATCCGAAAGCGATATTAAATTCCAGATCCAGTTCCTTCCCTCCGAGTTTAAACTTCTTTTCAGCATACAAGGGTTCAAACCAGGTATTTATGTTGTACAGTGACTCATAAGCTGGCAGCGAGTCTTGAATGTCATGCACGATGAAACCAAGCTGGCCAACTTTGGGCAGGCCAAGCTTTTGTTCGAGTATTGAATTGTCAAGCTCCATTACTCACCTTCTTCTGAAAGTCTGGTTAGGCTGACCGAACGGATCATAACATAATCCAAAGTTTGCCCAATACCCACACGATGAGCTGAATTTTGAATGGATTGAGGAGATCAATTTCGCTAAGGTTTGTGCCCAACCACCGAGAAGATCGTGTCATCTTCCTGGGCTGGCTCTTGACTGAACTCGCTGTACAACCTCAGGTCAGTAAATCCTGATTGGTGATAGAGATCCCGGGCCTGGCTCTGTGTATACCAGCAGGTAGCCGGAGATCGAGAGTGATACTCGGAACTGATGATCTCCCCATCGAGGGAGACTTCGTAGCGCGTCTCTGTGTGCTCCAGCTGCTTGCCCAGGTCATATCTGGCGCGCGACCAGCGGCGGATCTGGGCGCCATCACCCAGTCGTTCCATTTCCCCATCCGGCACCCATTCTGTTTGGGTTGGTGTCCCCTCCTGCCAGATGAGCATGAAAGGCATAACCAAGATCCCTCCGGGTTCGAGGTGCTCATAGAACCGGCTCATCGCTCTCCTGGCCATTTTCATCTCTGTCATGAGTTGAAAAGAGCTGGATGGCACCAGGATGACCTTATACTTGCGCGGCAGATCCAGGTCCTCCATGGACTGCTGGAAGAGAGTTGGCTTCAAACCGAGTTCGCTGGCCTTCACCTTGCAAAGGGCCAGCATCTCCGGAGAGTTGTCTACCCCATCAATATCCACACCCTCCCCCATGTAATCCAGCAGTAAACGCCCCGTGCCGCAGCCGACATCCAATACTGGCTGGCCATACTCTGTGATGATATCCCGGTAGAAAAACCGATCTACCCATCCCGATGTATCCCCCCGGAACAAGTCCCAGGTTTGGGCTAATAAGTCTCTATATTCGTAGTTAACATCGCTCATGATAAACCCCCTGTAAGTCTCTCATGCAATTCTTCCAGCCTGGCCGTGTAATACGGGTTCAAGGCTTTCTTCGCCTCTGCTATTGGGATCCAATAGAAATCGAACAGGATGGGAACCAACGGACCTTCGCTTGGATGGCTTTCGTAATGCTGCCAGTTTTCTGGAACCTCATCCGGGCACAGCAGGTGGTAGAAATGGCGTTGGTGCTGTTCACCTGGATTGCCGTCAAGTATTTGAATCTCGTCACAACCAAGGTAAGCTGCCAGCTGCAATCCTTCCAGTCCCGTCTCCTTCAGGGCTTCGCGCAGTACTGCCGATTCGGGCAGCTCGTCAGGCTCCAGTGTCCCTCCGGGAACCTGGATGCCCGCCTCGGGGAAATCTACGTGGTTGAAGACCAGCAGCTGTTCGCCATGGGTGATGTAGGCATAGACTTTCTTAACCAGAGGCATAGGCAATGTATTATAAAGGATCAGGAATGAACATGAGCAACCCCAGACATAACGAGGTGCTGCACAATCTGGAACCAGTGAAAATATAGCCCCTTGTGGGTGTTGTGATCAGAGAGACCCTAATCGCTAGGTGCGTGGCACTCCATAAAATCCGTTCTCGAATTCATCAGCTCATCCATAAGTGCCACGCACCTTACCGTCAATTTAATAAAAATTCCCTGGGTTCAACGTCAAAGACCTTTACCCAGGGAATATTCCTCATTCCTCACCAACCTACTGTATACTATTTCACATGCGTCTGGTTTGTCATTTCACATATCTGGGATTAGTGCCCTACCAGGAAGCCTGGGAAATGCAGGATCTACTGGCTGGCGAGATCGCCAATGGTGACCGACCGCCAACCTTGCTTCTGCTGGAGCACCCCCACACCTACACTTTTGGTCGCAGCGGGGTGGTCGAAAACCTTTTATGGAATGAAGCCAAACTGAACGAGATGGGCATCAGTGTCCATTGGGTGGATCGCGGCGGTGATGTCACCTATCATGGCCCGGGGCAATTAGTCGGCTATCCGCTGCTGCCATTGGGAAAACCAGACGTATCTCAGAACAAAACCGGAAATTCGCGGCATCTCCCCCGGGTCGACTATATCGCATATCTGCGCAAACTCGAAACTGTGTTGATCACCGCCCTGGCCGCTTTAGGTGTCTCGGCTGAGCAATTCCCCGGACTGACCGGTGTTTGGATCAATTTTCAACCTCAGTCGCTGACTACCGATCCATCTCTCCTGCCCAGCCAGCACCCTTCCAAGATTGCTTCCATCGGGGTGAAAGTCGACGCGCAGGGTGTCACTAGGCACGGCTTCGCCTTGAATGTCAACCCGGATATGTCGTACTGGGAAGGGATCATCGGCTGCGGGTTGGAGGGATATCCGGAGACCAGCCTGGCAGAGCTGCTCTCCTCACCACCCTCCATCGAGGCAGTTATGGAGAGTGTAGTCTCTGTCTTTGCAGAGGAGTTCGACTTCACCATGCAGTCAAAACCACTTTAGTGCTATTACGCTGAAGGTGCATCACACATCAAATCATGTTTGTGAAATAGGCAGTTCTTCCGGATGTGCGACAAACCTGTTTCACTTAATTGATATAATCGTTTTCCCACACTATACGCTTATCTGGTAGCAACGCCTGTATTGGACATGTTCTTAGTCCAATGCTCCAGCGTTGCTACCAGGGAAATTACTGTAAAAAAAGTACCCAATAAGGAGCTATTGTGAACCCTACCGATACCCTCACCACCCTGTTCAGTCACCACCTCTGGGCAAACCTGCGCCTGCTGGACCAATGCGCCGGTTTAACCAGTGAGCAATTGGCAGCCAGCATTCCCGGCGCGCGCGGCTCCATCCAAGAAACATTGGAGCACATTACCAGGGCTGAGCAATCGTATTTTTCCCGCATAAGCACCGGCCAACCATTCCCTCACCCTGAAGATGCCCCGCCGATGACCATCGCCGACATGATCGAATCGCTGCGTACAACCGGCGAAGGTTTGATCGAATGGGCTTCGAAGGTGCAAGCCGGGGACACGGTTATGCTCGATTGGGACGGTACCCCACGCGAGGTGCCCAAGACCATCATCCTCACCCAGGTGATCAACCACGCTACCGAACACCGGGAACAGGTCAAGGCCACCTTGACCGAGATGGGCATCGAACCGCTGGACTTGCAGTCCTGGTCATATTTCGACAAACTAGATCAGGGCACCTGACAACTTGCTGGAAAATAGAATATGCGAATAATTCTTGCGGTCATCTTAGGTGCGGATGTCGGCACAATTACCCTATTATTGGTTGGGGTAATAGCTAACGCTATCAATCCGACTCCACCTGAGTTGATGGACCCGGCCACACCAGAAGCTGTGGCCCAGCGGGTGGCTTCCGCCACAATGAGCACCTGGCTCACGACGATATTTGGACTTGCTTTGGGTGCATTCTTCGGAGGCGTCGCCGGCGCCAGGGTTGCCAAAGACAGGAAAGTCTGGGTAACTAGCGCCATCGGTTTAGCGCTTTCCCTTTGGGCATTTTATACATTCTACATAGTCTACCCAGAGGTACTCTGGGTTCCTATTGCAATGTTGATCTCAGCTTTTCTTTTCTCCTATCTAGGAGGATTTGCAGCAACCCAATCACAATCAAAGAAGAGCACAAGCATGTAATAACTCACCTCAACTTGGACGCTTGATAATTTATGCCAACAAGAATAGTAGGACCTGTTTGACACAGCAAAAAAATAACATTACACTTGGATTATCCCCAGCTTCACCACCCAACAGGAGGCAGACATGGCACACCAACTGGTCATGAAATCCGGCCCGGCGCCTGGTAAAGTGTATTCCCTGGAAAAAACCGAGATATCGATCGGTCGTGAGGTGGGAAGCGACGTATTCGTAAATGATGAAGGGGTCTCCCGGCGACACGCTCGCCTGACATCGCAATTCGGTGATTATGTGCTCGAAGATTTGGGATCAACAAACGGCACTTTTGTCAACGGCCAGCGCGCCACCGGTCAGCGCATCGTAAAACCTGGGGATACTATCCTCTTGGGAGAGAAGGTCAGCCTGGCCTTCGAAGAGGTCCCCTTTGACCCCAACGCCACTCAAGCCAGCCTTTCCAACAAAGAACCACCACCTCCGCCACCCGCGCCCCTCCCTGATTATGAACCACCACCGCCGGAGGAAGCACAGTACCCCTCCTCCCCGCCGCCTACCTACGCCGGCCGGGTTCCTGAGAGTCCTGTTGAGCCACTGGTGCCCGAAGAAAGCAGCCCCCGGCGGACCTGGATTTGGGCTGGTTGCGGCTGCGCATTAGTCCTGGTCTGCGTTCTGATCGGCTCTGCTTACATCTTTGATTTTCTCAACCTTTATTGTGTACCGCCCTTCCGCAGCGCGATGGTGCTGATCGGCGCCGCCTGCCCTTAGCATACATAGTTCTTGGGGAAAGTTCGCCGCCCGCGACCCGGAGTCTGTACAGACTTCGGGTTTTTTTACTTAATAGAAAGGTCAGGTTGAAGGAGAGGGAAACTCACTTCCATTTACACTTTTGATAGCACCCAAGCAATAAGGATGATCAATTGATAGAATGTCCTCGTCTTTATTCTAGTTTGAATGGTTTTTGAGGATTGATATGGACAGCCAGAAAGCGATCTCCCAAGCCAAAGGTGCGGCCAGTAAAAATGATTTCACTTCCGCTCAAAAAATACTTAAACAGGTGCTCACCCAGGAGCCCAAGAATGTTGATGCCTGGTTGGCATTAGCCGAAGTCGTCCAAAAACCGGACATAAAAGCCAAGTGTCTTGAGCGGGTCTTGAAGCTCGATCCCGAAAATGCGGCTGCCCGCCAGCAATTGATGTATTCCTACCAGGAAGTCTCTGAGCTGGAAAAGTTTAAAGAGACACTTACGTCAGCTGAGCCTCAAACCCTTGATGACCGCCTGCACAGTGTATCAGCTCCCTCGGCTAAGACGGATGATCCACGGCAAGTTGCTTCCGCTCCTTCTGCTGAGATTGACGCCCCCGGGCAGGGTGCCGCATCGCCCACTGCTGAGATGGATGACCCCCGGCAGGGCGCTCCACTGCCCTCTGCTGAGTTGAATGACCCCTGGCAGGTTGAACCACCTCCCCAGGTGGCCTCCAGCGCGACTGCTGCGCCCGCGCCAGCTTCTGCTCAGAAGCAAAAAAGAGCTGAGCGACCGGTTCAGAAACCGGCTAAAAGAAAAGGCCGCTGGCTTGAAATATCTTTGATCGGTGTTTTGGTCGTGACTGCACTTTGCGTGTTCGGACTCTTCTTCCTGATCCCCAATCGTGATGCAGTCCGTGGTGAGCAGTTTTCCGCACCAGAAGCCCCCGTCGCTGAAAACCCGATGAATGTGATCATCGAGAATATTCGAGCTTCAAATGCGGAAAATGTGAACTACTACATGTCGACCATCCATTCAAAAAGCCCCTCTTACCAGACCACGAAAAACATGACCAAAGAGGCCTTCTCGAAGTTCGACTTATCCTATAAGGTTTCGGGTTTGAAAATCATCAAGCAGACCAAGAACGAGGTAGTGGTGGCTTTCACTCTCACGACCAGGAAAATCCGCGGGCCGAATTTCCGTGATAACCACATCAATGGCGAGATGATCCTCCGCAAAGAAGATGGCATATGGAAGATCTACAACCAGGTCGTCCACGATGTCAAATACCTGAATTGATTCCGTAAACGTTTTTCTAGTTCTCGAATTAGATTACAAGTCCTAGCCTCTTCTGGTTGAACATCTTTCCCCCATCAACAAATCACGAAATAAAAATCCGCGTTTTTCCGTGGCTATCCGCATCCAATTAAAAAGATTTTCGCTCCCAACTGTTTTCAAGTCAGGATCAACTCAATCCACGCCCAGCCCAACCGCTCCAGCTTCTCCCACCTTGTAAGCACCAATCAAGAATTCCTCCTGCACCCGGTCGAGTTCTCGCTCAATCTGATCGAGCGCTTTTTTTGCTTCAAGGTAATTTCCCACCCGTAATTGTCGATCAACCTCAACTAGCAGCTCTTCGATGACCAGGTTCTGCGGTGCTAACGGCCTGCGCAAATAATCGGCTACGATCCCCCGCTGGCGCATCTCCTCTCCATCCGGCAGCCAGGCGGTCAGGAAGTATGCCGAAGGATCGAGCAAGCGCTGGTACTCCCGGACTGCTTCGTAATAGGCTACTGTCAAGATTACATCTTCATACATATCCGGATTGATGTGCTGCCGGTACAGTTCGGATTTAAACTGTTCCTCCATTTGCATTAAAGTCAGTCCAAAATGCTCCTGCAAGGCCAGGTCCAAGGCTTTCGATTGATCGCCGCTGGAGTGGTTCTCGATATCCCGGTAAAAATCATCGAAGGCACTGTAGCCGTACCTGTTCACCATAAACTCAACCAGGGCGCCACCCTCCAGGTATCCGATTTCATGCTGCGAAGTGTAGAAGGAATCTGCCAGCTCGGTCAGCGGCAGGTACCAGCCCAGTTCCAACAACGCTGCAGCCCTCGGCAGTAAGGGTTCTCTTTTAAAATGGCCATCCGAAAGGTGCACCGCCAGCCCTTCAACCAGTATCGATGGCCGCAGCTCTCCTCCCAAGCGGCGATCCAGGATATGGATCATCTCGTGGTGCAGAACCTGGGAAAGGTCATTTCCGGCGTAATTGCTGTCGATATAAGAGATGTATATCTCGCTCCCCGCGAATCCCCCATGTCCTAAAACTCTCGGTAAGATGGTGATCGGGATGCGCTCAACAAAATCGACCCCCATGCGGTCGACCGAGCTCTCTGCCTGATCCTGGATCAAATCGATCAACTCTGGGACATCCTGGGCAAAATCAGTGCCCGAGATAAAGTTGATTTCGCAGCAGTCCAGGACGATCGTCTCCCAGGTTGCAGCCGGCTCTGGGCTGGGTACTTCGATTTTGGGCAGCAGGCTGACCGTTTCAGTCCAGATTGGTCCTTCCGGTTCAACGGAATATTTGACCTGGTATTCTCCTGCTTGCAGGTCCCTGGTATCCCATACCCAATTGAATGTAGCCTGAATGCGCCCCCCTATGCCGTGCTCCTCAAATTTGGATGATCCCAGGTCGTTGGCTGCCAATCCCGTAATTTGAATTTGAACATTCTTTTCTTTTTGGTTTTCAGTTTCAGGTGATATAACTTCGATGCTGACCTGGTCACCGACAAAAAGAGGACCATCCGGGTGCAGGCGCACCAAATATCCACCTTCGAGAGGTGGGATTGGCGTGCTGGTGGGAGTGGGAGTTGGCGTTGGCGTTGGAGCGGGATGGGTGGGAATCGGGGAATTGGTTGGCGATGGCTGCGCGGTATCCGTTGGATCCGGCGCCAGCGAGCCAACCGCCTGGCAAGCTATCAGGATGAAAAAAGCCAAGAGTAATAAACGTCGCACAGCGTAATTATACCCAGCCGCACTGACTGGTAAAATAAACTAACAATTGCTTAATGGTATTCTTGCAACCTCCGGAGGTCTCAATGTCACCTATGTTTGTGCCTGGTCCCGTGGACGTGGACGAGGGTGTACTCTTAGCTCAATCCCAGCCGATGGTACCTCACCGCTCCCAGGAATTTGAAGACTTATACCTGCGGACCAGGGGTAAAGCCCAGCCGCTGTTTGCCACCCAGGCGCAGGTTTTCATCGTCGCCTCTTCCGGCACTGGGCTGCAGGAGGCCGCGGTCCGCAACCTGGCAAGAAAGGATGTGCTCAGCTGCATCAACGGAGCCTTCAGCCAGCGCTGGTTAGATGTTGCACTAACTAATGCGAAGCAGGCGGACCGGCTGGAAGCGGATTGGAACCGGCCGATCATGCCGGAGATGGTCGCCGATGCGCTGAGCAAGAAAAAGTATGAGCTGCTCACCCTGGTGCACAATGAGACTTCGACTGGTGTACAGAACCCTATCCAAGAGGTCGCCGCGGTTGTCCATGATGTCAGCCCGGACACCCTGATCTGTATCGATGCTGTTTCCTCACTTGCGGGGGTGAAGATCGAGATGGACGCCTGGGGCCTCGACATGGTCTTGACCTCTTCCCAAAAATGCCTGGCCCTGCCGCCTGGATTGGCCTTGGCCGCAGTCTCCGAGCGCGCCCTTGCATATGCAAAGGATGTGCCGGACCGGGGCTGGTACTTTGATCTGGTCCGCTTGGAGGCCCATCTCAACAAGGACTCCACCCCAGCCACCCCTGCCATGTCTTTGATCTATGCCCTGGAAAGACAGCTGGATCGCATCCAGAAGGAAGGCTTGGAAAACCGGTTCGCCCGGCACAGCACTATGGCAAAGCATGTTCAAAGTTGGGTGACTGCCAATGGGTTTGAGGTTTTTGCGCAAGATGGTTATCGGTCCAACACGGTAACGGCAATAAAAAATAACTTGGGTCTCGAATTTGAGGCGCTGAACTCGTTTCTCATATCTAGAGGCATGCGTATCGCCAATGGTTATGGGCAGCTGCGGGGAAAAACCTTCCGCATCGCTCACATGGGGGAAACTAAACTCACGGATATTCAAAATTTATTGGCTGCAATAGAAGACTATCTTAAAATAATATAACCATCATGAATAATCAGCAAAAGGGATCAGAGACCTTCGAAATTACCTTGGAGAACCCGGCTTATGGTGGCGATACCATCGGCCGCTTGCCGGATGGGAGGGCTGTCTTCGTCCCGTACGGCATTCCTGGCGAGAGAGTCAAAATCCGCATAGTCAGCGACAAGAAGAAGTACGCGCGTGGTGAGCTGCTAGAAATCCTGGATCCATCTCCTTTCCGGATTCAACCTCGCTGCCAGCATTTCGGCGATTGTGGAGGCTGTCACTACCAGCATATTTCGTATGAACAGCAGATGATTATTAAGCAAAAAATTCTGCGCGATCAGCTCGAAAGGATAGGACGATTGGAGGAGCCAGTTATTGAGCCAGTCATCCCCTCCCCAAAGATTTTTAATTACCGCAACCATGTGCAGTTTAAGGTCGGGAAAAATAAGAAGCTAGGATTTTACCGGAGCAGCAAAAATGGGGTATTGGAGATCGATGAATGCCACCTTCCGGATGAAATGATTGATCAAATCTGGCCAATGCTGGAGATAGATCCTCAGACGGGGATCAAATCTATTGGATTGCGTAAAGGTGAAGGGGAGGATATGCTGTTGATCCTAGAATCGCCCCAGCTATTCGATGCCGATTTCGATGTAGAGACCCTACCAGTATCAGTTGCTCATATCAGTCCTGAAGGAGAGCAGGTGCTTGCAGGCAGCCCTAATAACATCATTCAAGTAAAAGAGAGAAACTTCCTGGTCTCAGCGGGATCATTTTTTCAAATTAACATACCTCTTGTTGAGCAGGTGATCGATTTGATTGAAACTAGAATACCTGACCAGGTTGGTTTGGCGCTTGAGTTGTATTCAGGTGTGGGATTATTCAGTGCTTTTTTGGCAGGAAAAGTAGAGAGACTGATTGCAATTGAATCTTCTGAATCCGCAGGAGAAGATTTTGTTACAAACCTTGACCAATTTGAAAATGTAGAACTATATCAAGGGAATGTCGAGAAGATTTTACCCTTCCTTGACATAGAGCCAGAAATTGTATTAGTCGATCCGCCTCGGACAGGATTAAAGAGGGTAGTTCTTGCTAACTTAATCGAAAAAAATCCAGACTTGATTGTGTACATCTCATGTGATCCAGCCACATTAGCCAGGGATAGTCGTATAATGACTGAGGGTGGATACATACCGGAAAAATTCATCCCATACGACTTCTTCAGCCAGACATTCCATATCGAAACTGTAAGCTTTTGGCGTAAAAAATAGCCACATTTTCCTGACCTTCGGACAAAAAATCGGACATCAGAACCCAAGTGCCTGTCATTGCGAGCCGCAAGCGTTGTCCTTGCGGCGTGACAATCTCCCAGTGATGAGATTGCTTCGCAAAAAACGCTCGCAATGACATCCAAAATAGGTTTGTCCGAACTCTTGTCCGAACTTGAGATTTTCTCCTTGACACAGAACAGATGTTCTGATATAAATAGAACATCTGTTCTTTATCGTTACATCAAGGAGATCAAAATGGTCACCAGTTTAATTCCCTCTGTTTGGCGAGAAACTCGAAGTCCAGTTGCTCCCGAGATTAATGTTCAACAATTTCCTCCCCAAGAAATAAGAAATTCAACACCAAGTATTTATTCTATTTACGAATCTTATGGACCTTTTCCAAATCAATCGTTAATGGTTGGAATTTGTGCCGATGGTTTTCCATTTATGCTGGATCTAAATAATTCGAGATCGGGTTCGGTTTTGGTTATTGGGGAAAATACTCATGAGAGATCCCAAATATTGAAGACAATGTGCCTGTCAGCAAGCCTGATCAATAAACCTGAGCAAATCACCATTTTCGTGATCACAAATAAACCTCATCAATATGCAGATCTTTCAAAATATCCAAACTGCCAGGCAATCATTTCTCCTTATGAAAGATCTTCCGGTGAATTGGTGATCGAATTAGCATCGATTGTTGAACAACGACGATCTGGAAGGGAGCGTGGGGGTTCATTGATGTTATTAATTGATGATTTCCAAAGCATTAATGCGATTTTGAACGACTTCAGCGTCTATTTGAACCTGAAATCAATGGTTAATACTGGACCACAAAATGGTGTGTGGCCAATCATTTCCATACAACCGGATGACGTTCATTCCTCCAGGGGACAGTTATTACGCTCTTTTGGTACATATATCTTTGAAAAGGTTGACAACAATCAAGTCTTCCTCCCAGAAAATGGTGAAATGGATCCAAGTGATCTAGTTTATACACCCAATTTCAATGTCATTGTCGGTGGAAGATTAACTCCAATCAGTAATTTGTTAGCTTAAATCGATTAAAAGGAACAATTTATGAACGTCGGCATGTTGTGGTTCGATAATGACAATAAATCGGATTTACCAGCTAAGGTGAATCGCGCCGCGACTTATTATCATGGTAAATATGGGGTACATCCTAATCTTTGTTTCGTCCACCCGAGCATGGCAAATATTGCTAAGCCGGATAAACCAGAGCCAAAATCAATAAAATCTGGCGATGTCGAAGTCAGGCTGACAAAATCCGTGCTTCCCCACCATTTTTGGATTGGAGTACATCAGCAGGAAACCAATTAAGTCAATTGATTTCGGCGATCAAGAGGTCAACATTCAAATCACCGGGCATCACACCGGTTTTCAATTCTTTGTCGATTTCTAATAAGCGTCGATAGATCCCTGCTAATTGGTTTAGAGTAAATTGACGCGCTTGTGAAGCGATCTTTCCGCTAACATAGGGATGGGTTTTTAATTTTTCAGTTATATCACCTTCTCTGCCATTTTGATCAATTATTTCCCTGGATAAGAGCAGCAATCTAAATTGCCGGACGATCATTCCAAAAACTCTCTGCGGGTCTTGATCCGCCAGCAGGCGATGATATTCAATAATTGCTTGCTTACGATTTCTGTTTCCTAAGGCATCAACAAAATCAAATATCGCTCCCTGTTGTCCGCCTTCTGTTAGCCGATCAACGTCTTCCTCATTAACTGGTCTGTCATAATTAACATACGTCAACAGTTTTGTGATTTCCTGGTCTGCCAGACGGACATCTTCTCCAATGAGCGCGGCCAGTCTACTCGCTGCTGGAGGCTCAACCTCGCCGCCTGCTTTTATGGCTCGGGAGAGTATCCAGCCTGTCATCTGTGGCCCTTTTGCTGAGTTGAACTCCTTGCTGTAGAATTTTTCCCCCAACGTTTGCCCCCATTTTTCTAGCCAATGTGTTTTTCCCCGATTTCTTTCCCTCATACTCAACAGGGGTTTGAATTCGGCGAGAACCACAGCATTCTCTTTTGGCAGATCTTCAAGAAATGCCAGTACCCTTTTGCGATTCGATTCGTCCTTCAGGTATGCCAGTGGATGATTGAGGATGGTCAACCGGCGTTCCGCCAGAAAAGGTAAGGATTTGCTTGATGTCTCGAATTCTTCTATCGAGAGCGAGCGACCATCCAACGAAGTCAGGTTCAAATCGACCGAAGCTGGATCCCCTAATTTCGATTTGAGATTTTCAATCGCTTCACTAATAGCGAGTTCATCATCCCCATGAAACAGGTAAACAACCGGTTTCTGATCTGGTGCCATCAATTAATTCCTGGTTGTAACTCGGTGCGCCTTCATCCTCCCTTTCCGGCTAACCACAATCTCCACCACCTGCATGTTTCCCGGGTTGGCAGAGGTTGTCACCCGCTCCTGCAAGAAGAACCCTAATGGTTGGGAGAAGATCAAGGCGATAGTGGCTAAGAACATTGCCGCTGGCAGGCGCTCCAGTTTATCTCGCATTCGGTTTCCAACACCGAACATGGCTACCACTGCTGCCAAACCCGCCAGGATGCCCGAAGTCACGAAGTTGGTCCCGCAATTGCGGTGGACTGCCAGGTGTTTTTCCCCGTTCTTTAGCCGGGAGAGCGCTTCCTCAACCGATTCATAAACATCCTCTATCGTCACATCTCCAATTATCCAGAATCCACCAGTATCTGAGTGCCCTGCCAGGCTTTGTTTGGGATAACGCTGCGACAGGATGTGTAGTGTAGCGTGTTCCAGCCCGTGATTCCGCTGCACGCGAGAAATTACCGGAATGTCCCGCTTCTCTATTGCCTGCAAGTTCTTGCTTTCTACCATTTTATTCTCCAACTTACCAAAGGTAATCTAACCTGGCTATTATAACCCTCCCGTGCAAACCGATGTTATTTCGTCTGTGCAGAGATAGAACTCCCTGTTATCCAATTTTTGTCCGCGTTTTCTGTGATTAGTGGTGTCAAATTAATCAAGTACTTAAAACCCCCTCAAAAACTCTTGAATCAAATTTCAGTGTTTATTCGCATCCAATATTAAGCTGGCCCGTTTGAGCGGCTGCCGCGCTGGTAAGCCTCATAGGTTTCAAGGAGAGTGATTTGGATGCGGTCAGTAAACCGGTAGATCTTGCGAAAGGTATCGCTCCACGCTTTGGGAGTTTGAATTGTTGATTCTTCATACACTGAGAGCATGGCATCCAACAGGACATTGCGGAAGAAGATGAATGCACGCGAGGCTTCCGCAGCCGTAAGTCCTCTTCGCCAACCCCTGGAGGCATATTCAAAACCCAGCGATCTGGCTTCTGAATCGTCGTAAGCACCGTCTGCAGCCAGGGATTCCAGCAGACCTTGCAGCAATGCCCGCCCGCTGCGGCGATATTGATCGCGGGCTTCCTCATCCAATTTTCCGTACCAGCCTTCGTTTTCCAGGCTGCCTTCGCTGACCCTGACCCGGATGTTCTTTAATGCCGCCTGAACCACCAGGTGCCCTTCGTCCAGGCCTTCTTCCCGGTGAGTTTGAATCCACATCTCCACTTCGGTTCGCCGATAGCGCCGGTGGCCCCCTTGTGTGCGGTGAGCAGGCAGATGCCCCTGGTCTGACCAGCTGCGCACCGTGCTGGGGTGTACTCCCAGCATGCCTGCCACTTCACTTAAACTTAACCAATCTTCTGCCATATGCCCTCATATCCAATAAGAAAGTCGCTTTTTTCTACCAGTTCCCTTTTGCTGTACATGCTATACATCACTTGCCAGGGCTGCCCTTTCCATCACCGTTGTGGATTCTGCCTCCCGCCGGAAAGCGGACACATCTATGCGTCGCAGGAAGATCAGAGAAATGAACAACAGCAGCGCCAGGATGCTGAAAACAGACACATAAGCAAGAACCGGGTTCTGCATAACTTGAGTCAGCACATCCCGCACCACGCCGCTCAACAGGGCACCGATCAACCGCGAAGCCGCGTTGGCCATCCCCCAGGCCCCAATGAACAGGCCTATTTTTGAAGCAGTGGTCATATCGAGCATCAAGGACAGGTTCGATACTGTTGATAATCCAGTACCGGTGCCGAGCAGGATCACGCCCGTGTAGAAAACGGTTGTGCTCATCAAGATGCCACTGGAAGCGATAAACACAAATCCAAACAAAGCAACCCCGCCGCCCCAAAAAGCGATCGTCCGCTTGCTTATCCTGCGTTCCAAAAATCCTGCTGCCAACAGAGCAACCAGCATGAATGCTCCCCAAATCGAGGTGATGCGTGTCGTTTCTTGAACAGCCATACCAAACGCTTCACCCCCAAATGGTTCCAATAAGATGTCCTGCCCGAGCAGCGCGATCAGCAATATGATCAGGTAAACAAAAAAGGTTGTCGCCTGCTTATTTTCTAAAATCGAGTCGGCAAGCACCCGCCAGGTGTAGCGCTCCTCGCTCTCGACGCCGGCGGTGCTGGTTCGTTTCTCGAGTTTAATCAAACCCGTCATTCCCAGAACTAAAGCCACTATACCGACAATCCAGAAAGAACGCACCAGTGCTTCCGGCGAATATGGGGTCACCAGCCGGCTTATGAGCAGCGAAGTCGATATGATCCCGATGATCATCATGAAGAACATCACTGATATAGTGCCACCGCGTTCCTTTTCGCTTGATAAATCGGTGGCCAAAGAAAAGTATGATACCGTGGCAAAGTTGAATCCCATCCCCCAGGCTCCAAATGCAATCAAACCAAACAGCAGCCCAATCCAAAAATTCTCCGCCAGCACAAAGGCCGCTAACGGCGAAAGGACCACGCCCAGAACACAAAACAGCAGCCCAAGGGCGATATACGGCGTGCGATGCCAGCCCAAGACAGGATGCCGGTCAGAAAATGACCCGATAAAAACCTGGATTGGAGAAAATAAATATGGCAGCGAGGCGAGTATAGCTACCAGGGTAGCCGAGAAGGCCAGCTCCTTGATCATGACTCGGTTCAAGGTGCTGTTGATCGGAACCAGCGTCATTGCCACTGCCAGATGAATCAGTCCCAATTGAAGGCGTTTCAAGTACATCACGATTTTTTATGCTCCAAGAATCTCGCTCCAGCTGCAAGAATTACCGCGTCACACACTTATAGCGCGGGCGGATATTAATCATCAATCCGACCAGATAAATTTAACAGATTAATTCGCCTCCCGTCAATGTAGGTTTATATAGATTTTTGGGTAATATTTATGAAGATTTCTTAAGGTTTTAGATATTACAGAAGCGATCTTCACTTAGCTGGGTCAGTCTTTCAATAATGCCTGATCCAGCGCCTTGCGCAGCGAACGCGCTTCGATCACTTCGATCTCACTCGGCCAGGGTTCGCTTCGTCGCAGCCGACCTGGCACGATAGCAGTTTTAAATCCCAGGTTTGCTGCTTCTCGCAAACGTGTCGGCATCTGGCCCACTGAGCGCAGCTCCCCGGAAAGACCGATTTCGCCGACCAACACTGTCTCCGCCCGTACTGGTATGTCCCGGGTAGACGAGGCAATCGTGGCCGCAATCGCCAGGTCCGCAGCCGGTTCGCTGACTTTTAAACCACCCACCACATTGACAAAGACATCCTGCTCGGATAAGCGCAGCCCAATCCGCCGGGTTAGCACAGCCACGATCAAAAGCAGCCGGTTGAAATCTACGCCGTTTGGGGTGCGGCGTGGGTTGCCAAAGGAGGTTGAGCTGGTCAGGCCTTGAATTTCGACCAGCAGCGGCCGGGTGCCTTCCATGGTGACTGCAATCGCTGAGCCAGGTGCGTTGACCAGGCGTCCCGCCAGGAAGGATTCCGACGGATTGGAGACTTCGATCATGCCCCGTTCCTGCATCTCGAATACGCCCACCTCCGAGGTGGCTCCAAAGCGGTTCTTCACCGAGCGCAGCAGCCGGTAGGATTGGAATCGATCGCCCTCCAGGTAGAGCACTGTATCCACGATATGCTCCAGGACACGCGGGCCGGCGATGGTACCTTCTTTGGTGACATGCCCGATTAGCAAAACAGATATCCCCGCCGATTTTGCCAGTTCACGCAGTCGGGAAGCGCTCTCCCGCACCTGGGAGACAGACCCCGCTGAAGACTCTAACTCGGGCAAGGTCGTGGTTTGGATCGAATCCACTATCAAGAGCCGGGGCTTCACCTGCGAGACATGCCCCAAAATGACCTCCATGTTCGTTTCGGTAACCAGCAGCAGATCATCCGGCAGATCCGGGCCATCGCCATCTGTCCCTTTACGCAGACGGAGGGCTCGCATCTTGATCTGACGCTCCGACTCTTCCCCGGAAACATAAAGAACCCGATCCCTACGCGCCATTTCCAACGCCGTTTGCAGCAACAGCGTGCTCTTTCCGATTCCTGGATCGCCCCCAATGAGCACGATCGAGCCCGGCACAATACCTCCCCCCAGCACCCGGGCAAATTCTTGAATTGGGAGCAGCATGCGCTCATCTGCCCCTTCTCCAATTTCGGAGAGCCGCTGCGGGGTAGAATCTCCACCCAGGCCCTGAATCCTGGAGGCTCCCTTTTTGCTCGTCTGCGCGATCACTTCCTCTACCATGCTGTTCCAGGAATTACACTGCGGGCAGCGCCCCATATCTTTGGCTGATACTCGCCCGCACTGCTGGCAGACAAATTGAGTTCGCAACTTCGGCATAATCAAATTATAACTTAGTGGCGTGTCCCTAGACAATTTTCCGGAGTTTAGAGCTTGTCCCGCATTGAGGGGGCTTTGTGCCCGGTTCTGGATCAAAAAGAGCACAAGCGTTTGCCTGTGCCCTTTGAGTGTTAAATATCTTTACGTTATTACCCTGTCGCTAAAGCCTCCTCCTGCTCAATGGGCTTTTCTTCGCTGGGGTAAAGCTTAATCTCTCCATCGACAGCGTCGACGATGATCGTATCCCCGTCTTCAAAATCACCAGCCAAAAGGGCGTCAGAAAATGCATCCTCAATATGTTGTTGGATAACCCTCTTCAACGGTCTGGCGCCAAACTCCGGATCATAACCCATCTCCGCCATCAGCTCCAAAGCCGCCGGTGTGATGTTGATCACAATATCGTGATCCTCAAGGCGCAGGCTGACTTTATCCACCTCGAGATGGACGATCTCCTTGATGCTCTCCATGCTCAAAGCACGGAAGACGATCACTGCATCCACCCGGTTGATGAATTCGGGGCGGAAGACCCGCTTGAGCGAATCGAGCAGTTTCTTGCGCATCTCCTGATACGCCAGTTTCTCCTCCAGCTCTTCATCGCGCTTGATATCGAAACCGATCGATGTCTGGCGCTTGATCATATCCGCGCCCACGTTCGAAGTCATCACGATCAAGGCGTTCCGGAAATCAACCGTGCGCCCGCGGGCGTCAGTCAGATGCCCTTCTTCCATGATCTGCAGCAGCATGTTGTGCGCTTCAGGGTGTGCTTTCTCGATCTCGTCAAAGACGACGATCGAGTAGGGCCGCCGCCTCAGGGCCTCGGTCAGCTGTCCAGCCTCCTCGTAGCCCACATATCCTGGTGGCGCTCCCACCAGCCGGCTGACCGAGTGACGCTCCATGAACTCTGACATGTCCAGCTGGATCAGAGAATCTTCACTTCCAAACAGGAACCGGGCCAGGGCTTTGGTCAATTCTGTCTTTCCAACCCCTGTAGGTCCCAAAAAGATAAAGGAACCGATCGGGCGGCGCGGGTCTTTCAAGCCAGCTCTGGCTCTACGCACAGCCTTTGAGATCGCCTCGATGGCTTCTTCCTGGCCGACGATGTGTTCCTGCAGATCGTCTTCCATCTGCAGCAGGCGGATTGATTCTTCTTGAGCGATCTGCATTACGGGGACACCCGTCCACATGGAGACCACTTCAGCGATATCTTCTGCTGTTACGATCGGGCTGCTGCTGCGGTCCCAGACGTTTTGCAGGCGGTCTAACTGGCTTTCAAGAGCCTCCTGTCGTTCGAGGATCTCCTGTGCTTCTTCATAGCGGCCATCTTCAAGTGCTAATCCATGATTCGCGCGGATTTCTTTGATCTGGCCGATCAATTCTTTTGCAGTTTTTGCCGCTGGGCTTTTATACATGCGTACTCGTGATGAAGACTCATCGATCAAGTCGATGGCCTTGTCCGGCAGGAACCGGTCTGTGACATAGCGGGAAGAAAGCTGCGCAGCAGCATCGAGAGCATCATCAGAAATAGACAGCCGGTGATGTTCTTCATATGCTGAGCGGATACCGCGCAAAATTTCAATCGTCTCCTCGACATCCGGCTCTTCAACCTGCACTGGCTGGAAGCGGCGTTCCAGCGCCGAGTCGCTTTCTATGTGCTTGCGATACTCGTCATGCGTAGTCGCTCCAATCACTTGCAGTTCGCCACGTGAAAGGGCTGGCTTAAGGATGTTGGCTGCATCTACGGATGAACCAGCTGCGCCTGCCCCTACTAACATGTGCACCTCATCAATGAAGAGGATCGCCTCAGCCTGTTTCAGCTCATCGATCACCCGCTTGAGCCGTTCTTCAAACTGGCCGCGATACATCGTCCCTGCAACCAATGAGCCCACATCCAGCTGCAGCACGCGCTTATCTAATAGCGGTGCCGGAACATCCCCTTCAAGGATGCGCTGGGCTAAACCTTCGACGATGGCCGTCTTGCCAACCCCTGGTTCGCCTATCAAGGCCGGATTGTTCTTCGTCCGCCGGGCGAGAATCTGGATAACCCGTTCGATCTCCATAATACGTCCGACAACCGGATCGAGTTTGCCATCCTCTGCCAGGACGGTCAGATCAACTGCCAGCTGGTCAACCATAGGCGTCTTCTGTTGCTGTTTCTCCTGTTGGGACGATTTCCGTTCGCTGCTGCTGCGCCTCGACGAGCTGCTTTCCTGCAGCACGCGGCGTGTCTGCCGGCGAATTTGCTCTGGGGTGACGCCTAATTTTCTCAATACATCATTGGCGACACCTTCACCATAGCGAACCAATCCAAGCAGGAGATGTTCCGTACCAATATAATGGTGTCCGAGGCGACGAGCTTCATCCACTGCATATTCAAGCACCTGTTGGGTACCAGGGGACAGGTCTAACTTCCCGCCCGTGGACGTGCCGGTCCCGGTCAGTCTCTCAACAATTTCCTGGACCCGCTCGACCTCTAAACCTAATTCACGCAATACACGTCCTGCGACACCACCATCTTCTCGGATCAATCCCAAGAGAAGATGTTCTGTGCCGATATAATTCTGCCGCATTTGCTCAGCTTCCTGATGGGCTAGGCTGAGCACTCGGCGAGCTCTTTGGGTAAAACGCTCCATACTGGACAAAGCGTACCTCCTACGATCTCACAAATACCAATGTCACCTAATCTAACCTTAGTTAGTGAGTAGTCTGATTACGAGACTTTTAGTCCAATTGCATTTTACCAGAGATCCTTCTGGCAACCTGCGATTCAGCTATCGATTCAGGACAAGTTAATAAAACTCTTAGGTTCTATTCGATCAGCACTTACTGTAGATTACAAATACGTTAGAATCCCCTGCCGCTGGCTGATTTTAATTGGACAAATCCCTTGGTTAAACAAAAAAGCGCGCCAGAAGTGGCGCGCTGTAATAGATATTTTATTCCTCGATGCCAGAATCGCCCGAATCCTCGCTCTCCTCCAGTGGTTTTTCTGCTTCAACCACATTTTCGAGAACGACTTCTTCCTCACTGTCGCCTTCCTGGGGCTCTTCTACTTCCGCTTCTTCTTCACTACCCTCAGGCATTTCAGGTTCTTCGGCTTCAGCCTCTACTTCGGCACTCACTTGGGACGCTTCTTCAGCCTCATCAACGAGGTTTTCTTCAGCTTCTTCGGTTTCCTCTGTGGTTTCACTCTCTTCGCTGGGGGCTTCCGCTTCAGCGACTTCTATATCTTCCACAGATTCGGCTTCTTCCTCCTCGGTTTCTGCCTCTGCAGTCTCTGCTTCTTCAGCAACTTCAACTTCATCAACTTCGGCTTCGGCTGTCTCACTTTCCTCTACGGTCTCGGTCTCTTCTAGAACAACTTCCGCCTCTGCAACCTCTGCTTCTTCAGCGGCTTCAGATTCATCAACCTCGGCTTCGGCTGTCTCGCTTTCCTCTACGGTCTCGGTCTCTTCGAGAATAACTTCTGCCTCTGCAATCTCTGCTTCTTCAGCGGCTTCAGCTTCATCAACCTCAGCTTCGGCTGTCTCGCTTTCTTCTATGGTCTCGGTCTCTTCAAGAACAACTTCCGCCTCTGCAATCTCTGCTTCTTCAGCGGCTTCAGTTTCATCAACCTCAGCTTCAGCTTCTGCGATCTCGCCACCCTCGACTGCGGCTTCTTCACCCTCGGCCGGCTCTTCTTCCTCATCCTGGCTACCTTCCACCACCTCGGCCAAAGTCATCTTCCAATCGAAATCTGTATACGCTGGAGAGTCAACCTTGCGCAAACTCAATCCGATGCGATGGCGTTCTGGTTCAATCTTAATCACTCTCAAGGTAACCACATCACCCTCGTGCAGGACCTCTTTTGGATGGGTGACGCGCTGTTCACTGATTTCGGAGATGTGGATCAAGCCCTCTAAATCTTCGTCCAGACGAGCAAATGCACCGAACTTGGTTAAGTGGGTGATTGTCCCTTCGATCAGCTGGCCCTCTTTCAAATTCTCGACCTTCTCGACCCAGGGATCTTCTTGAAGCTGGCGAATGGAGAGGCCAATTCGTTTGCGGTCCCGGTCAACACCGATCACCTTGACCTGCACTTCCTGGCCAACGCTCAACACTTCCCGGGGATGCTCGATCCGATCCCAGGAGATTTCTGACAGGTGCACCAGTCCATCAGCGCCATCGATATTGACGAAGGCGCCAAAATCGGCTAGGCTTGTCACCCGGCCCGTGCGCACATCGCCTTCGGATAATTCATCCAACAGGCGTTCTTTTAACGATTCGCGTGTCTCTTGCAGGGCGACTCTTTCAGATAGGATGAGGCGGCGGCGTTCCCGATCGACTTCAATGACAGACACAGTGATCGGTTCATCCACCATCGCTCCCCACCGCTGTTCAGGAGTGCTTCCGCTCGAGTCAATTCTTCGTAATAAACTAACTTGAGATGCTGGTACAAACCCCCGTAACTGTCCAACCGGAATAATCAATCCGCCTTTATTAAAACCGACGATTTTTCCATCGACGGTTTCACCAGAGGCAAGCAGCGATTCGGCATACAGCCAATCTTTTTCTTCAAGTGCGCGAACAAAGGAGAGTAAGACATTGCCATTCTGATCTTCTGGGTTGACCACATAGACAGTTATCTCGTTTCCAACGGTCAGTTCTTCTCGCATTTCGGGATCAATCTGATCGATTTCTCGAGCAGGAATCACCCCTTCCGATTTGGTCCCGATGCTGACGAGGATCTCTGAATCAGATACTCTGGCAACGTTTCCTTTGCGGATGTCCCCTTGACGAGGGAAATCAAATCCCACGTCCTCATCACCTAACAATTCTTCCATTGTTGATGATTGTTCTTCTTCTGCGGTTTGTTGGTTTAGTTCCTCTTCTGGTTGTTCGCTCTCGGTTGTTGCCTCCTGCCCATCTAGGGCAAAATTCTGATTCATGCGTTTAGATACTCCGGTTTACAAAGATAGGCCTACATTATAAAAGCATATAGATAACTTGACAACCTTTGTGATAAGATTGGGTCTCGATTATAATCAAGGCAAGAGGACACCTATGCCGCCAATTTACCCCTTTACCGCTGTTGTCGGACAAGAACGGATGAAGCGTGCTCTTGTGTTAAATGCCGTTGCGCCTCGCATAGGAGGCGTCTTGATCCGCGGTGAGCGAGGCACTGCCAAATCCACCGCCGCGCGGGCTCTCGCAGCCCTGTTACCCGATGTACAGGTGGTCGTGGAATGCCGCTTCAGCTGCGACCCGGAACGTCCTACGACATGGTGTACTGAATGCCGTGAAAGAGTCGCTCATGAGGACCCTTTACCGGTCATGAAACAGCCGACTCCTTTCATTAACTTGCCCGTGTCCGCCACTGAAGACCGGGTAGTGGGTACTCTGGACATCGAAAAAGCGATTCAAAAAGGGGAACGCCAATTTGAGCCGGGTGTTTTGGCAGCCGCTAACCGGGGGTTGCTTTACATTGACGAGGTAAACCTGTTGGACGACCACGTGGTCGATCTGCTGCTGGACTCGGCTGCCATGAGCATGAACATTGTCGAACGTGAAGGCATTTCCTTCTCACACCCCTCCCGTTTTATTCTGGTGGGGACGATGAACCCCGAGGAAGGCGACCTGCGTCCTCAATTGCTTGATCGTTTCGCCCTTTCCGTGGAAATCCTTGGTCTCCGCGACGCTCGCGACCGAGTCTTGATCATGGAGCGCAATCTTGGTTTCGAGGCCGACCCGGACGGATTCCGAGAAGAATGGCTGGGTAAAGAAGGAGACCTTTCCCACCAAATTGAGGCCGCCCGCCAGATTCTCGACCAGGTTACCTATACCCAACGCGATTTGCTTTCCATCGCTGCCCTGACAGCCTCCCTAAATGTCGACGGGCATAGAGCCGATCTGGTCATCCTGAAAACTGCCCGGGCGCATGCAGCTTTTGAAGGGCGCACCTCGATTAACGACCGGGATATCGCCCTGGCTGCCGAACTAGCCCTGCCCCACCGCATCAAGCGGGGTCCTTTCCAGCAGGCAGAGATCACCATGGATGACCTGCAGGAGAAGATCGAACAATTACAGGGCGGCTCTACAACCGGTGAACCAGAGCCGGTCCCTGGTGAGACGGAAAGCGTCGAAAAAAAAAAGGTTTGAGCCAAGAGGTATTGGAAGAGGGGACTGAACAAGGTCCTCTAAGCCCGGCTCCCCAATCAGTCTTCGATTCTGGCAACGCTACCTGGTGGGATGGCGGCGAGAAGGTCAATATCGGCCAATCCTTCACTCCCCGCAAGTTCGACTCCCCTCTCGACAAATTATCTCGTAAAAAGACCGGTCGCCGCTCGCGCTCGCATACCGAACGTAAGCGCGGTCGCTATATCCGCGCCCGCCCAGCAAAAGGCAAAGCCACCGACCTGGCCTTTGATGCCACAATTCGCGCCGCTGCCCCTTACCAGCGACAGCGCGGCGAGCAGCGCAAGCGCGTCGCCTTCGCCATTCAGCCGGATGACTTTCAGCGCAAGGTACGTGTAAAGCGCACCGCCAACCTGGTCTTATTTGTCGTAGACGCCTCCTGGTCGATGGCCGTTGCTGAACGCATGGCGGCTACCAAAGGGGCTATTCTCTCGCTGCTGACCGACGCCTACCAGCGCCGGGATAGGGTCGGGCTGGTCGTGTTCCAAAAAGATCGCGCCACGATGGTCTTACCCCCCACGAACTCTATCCATCTTGCCCGGCGGGCTCTGGCCGACATCCCCGTCGGCGGCAAGACCCCTCTTTCTGCTGGTCTTTTCCTTGCCCACCAGACCATTGAGCGGGAAAAAGTATTCCATCCGGATGTCCTACCCTTGGTTATTTTGCTCACCGATGGCGCCGGCAACGTCTCCATGAGCGGTTTGCCGCCCCAGGAAGAAGCCCACCAGATCGCCGAACAGATCGCAGACAATGAAATCCGCTCAGTGGTCATCAATATGGAACACTCCGCCTTCGACCAGGGTCTCGCCCAGGCCCTCGCCGAACACCTCAGCGCCCCCTGCTACACACTAAACGAGCTCAAGGCGGAGAACTTGTACCGTGCTGTCAGGGAGGAGATGAATGGCTGATCATTTCCTTAATACTCCCCGATGACTGGCTTGCAGATTTTTTCAATGTGATACGGGTTTGATCTCTATTTCCCAATGTGGAAAGTTAAATCCATTAAGGGTCTTTCCTCGATTTATAAACCCCTCGACAATCCCTCATGATCATCAAGTTGAAATTCGTCGCAGCATTCATCACCCTGCTACTAATCATCCTGGTGAGTGGCTGCAGCACCACTGACCAAGAGAACACTCCCACAGTAAACTCAACTGGTTCCAATCCGGAACCTACACCCACGAATCTCCCCACTGAATCTGTCGAAACCCCGCAACCCTCTCCCACACCCACTCCAATTCCTGAGATGTTGAGCAGGTACACCCTATCCGCGATTCTGGATTATGCTGCACATACCGTTCAGGTCGAAGAACAGATATCCTATGTAAACACCACCGGTTCAGAAATAAACGACCTGCTTGTGCTGGTCGAACCCAATAGTTATCCCAGCGGGTTTACCCTCAACAACCTGACCTGGGAGGATGGGACCCCCATCACCAACTTCACCTTGAATGGCCGCGAATTGAGCATCCCTCTCCCCGAGAACTTGCTCCCCGGATCCTCGGTTGGGATGGACCTTTCCTTTCAACTTAACTTGCCCAACCAGAACGCTCCTTATGGTTACACAGAACGACAAACGAACCTTGGTGATTGGTATCCGTATCTTCCCCCGTATATACCTGGTGAAGGCTGGCTCGTCCGGGATGACGCCTTCTTTGGTGAACATTTAGCCTACGAAATGTCTGAATTCCTGGTGGATATCCAGATGGCCAACCCATTCTCAGCCAGTGGTGCAGAATTGGTGCTGGCCGCCAGTTCATCTCCCACCATGGATGGGGAAATTTACAGATTTCATCACACGCCCGCCCGTAATTTCGCCTGGACTGTCAGTGATTTGTACCAGATGCTGGAGACCCAGGTTGGAGAAGTCCAGGTCAAGGGTTATTCTTTCCCTTTCCATCCCCAGGCGGACGGACCTGCCCTGGACGAAACCGCAAAATCTTTAGCCATTTTCAACGATCTTTTTGGACCGTATCCACATGAATCTCTCTCGGTTGTTGAAGCGGATTTTTTAGATGGCATGGAATATGATGGGCTGGTCTTTCTCAGCCATGCCTTTTACGATTTCTATACGGGTGACCCGCAAAGCAACCTGACGATCATTGCCGCGCATGAAGTCGCTCACCAGTGGTTTTACGGGCTGGTCGGCAACGATCAAGCCCTGGAACCCTGGCTGGATGAATCTTTGAGCACCTTCAGTGAGATTTACTTCTACGAGCAGGCTTATCCTGAACTGGTGGATTGGTGGTGGGAGAATCGCATCACCTTTCACAACCCGCAGGGTTGGGTCGACAGCACGATTTATGAAGCAAGCGGATTTTACCCCTATCGGGATGCAGTTTACCTGCGCGGGGCCATGTTCTTGGGCGATCTGCGCCAGGTGATGGGTGATGAAGCTTTCCTTGCTTTCCTGAGGGACTACCTGGAGCAATATCGCGCTCACCAGGCGACTGGGGATGATTTTTTCAACCTGCTTTCCAGCCACACCTCCGAAGATTTGAGCGGCTTGATCGCCAATTACTTTTCCCGGCGCTAAATAGGGCAATCGACTCTCGCTACCAAACCTGTGTCATGAAATTCAGATTTTCGCTCTTGTCCCTGGCTCTGCTCACTTCATTTATATCTGCTTGCACTTCTCCCCAGGTACCGATCTCAACTCCAAGCCCACCGAACCCTTTTACTCAATCTCCTCAATCACAGACAAACACCCCAACCAGCCCTCATCCAACTGCTACTTCAACCGTCCCAGTGACGCCAACTGCTGGCCTACCGCAGCAAGCAACAGCCACTCCAGAATCTCCTGGCATTTCGCTGCCTCAATATACTCTTTCCGCAGTTCTGAATTATGCTCAACATCACCTCTCCGTTGAAGAGCAAATAGACTACACTAATAATTCTTCCGCAGCACTTTCAGACCTCCTTCTGATCGTCGAACCATCTCGGTACCCTGGTGTATTTCAGCTGGGCGATCTTACCTGGGGGGATGGCCAGCCGGTTACCGATTATGAAAGGGAAATTGGTCTCTTGCGGATACCCTTGGCAGAAGATTTGCAGCCTGGAGAGCAGATCAGTCTCTCCATTACCTACCAGCTAGACTTACCTTCACCCAGTCCTTCCTATTACGGTCGGCCGGTGCCTTTTGGCTATTCAAGCCGGCAGACCAACCTGGTAGATTGGTATCCCTTCATCCCTCCTTATGTTCCTGGTGAAGGTTGGCTGGCTCATAATGCAGGTCCATTTGGCGAGCACCTGGTTTACGACTTGGGAGACTTCACGGTCGATATCCAACTGAGCGACTCAAATCCAGACCTGGTGATCGCCGCCAGCGCTCCTGCTGTCACAAATGATGGCTGGCACCATTATGAACATAATAATGCCCGTAACTTTTCCTGGTCCGTCAGCGATCAATATGTATTAACCACGACTACCGTTGATTCAACTGTCGTGTTGGCTTATCATTTTCCTTTTGATGATGAAGCAGGTGAGGTCGTCCTGGATACTACAGCCGAGTCTTTAGAACTTTTCAACACTCTATTTGGACCTTATCCTCGCAAGACTCTGAGCGTAGTGGAAGCGGATTTCCTGGATGGGATGGAATATGATGGTTTGTTTTTTCTGAGCAAAGGCTTCTACAACTCGTATTCGGGAGGGACGGGCGATTATTTGATCGCCATTGCAGCCCATGAAACAGCCCATCAATGGTGGTACGGCGCACTTGGCAACGATCAGGCCCTTGAGCCCTGGCTGGATGAAGCCTTGTCAACCTACAGCGAACGCTTTTATTATGAAAACCTGCACCCAGAAGCACTAGATTGGTGGTGGACATACCGTATCTACTATTACCAGCCGCGCGGCTGGGTGGATGGCACTATCTATAATCCGGAGGGCTACTGGGCTTACCGCGATGCCATATATTTGAATGGTGCGCTTTTCATGGATGATTTGCGCAAAGAAATGGGAGATGAGGCCTTCTTTGAATTCATTCGAGTATATGCAGCTGAACACGTTGGCCAGATCGTCACCGCTGACAACTTTTTCGACACACTGGCCTCGTTCACCCCGTCTGATTTGTCTCCCCTTTTGGAAAACTATTTTAAAAACCGCTAAACTGCCAATACCGTATATCTAATATCAAGTATCTAATACCTTGAACTAATTGCGGCCTGTTTGTTTAACTCTGATCTATTTATTATCTTATTAGTTTTTTAATTAAATCGTAGTAGCAGTAGGTATTGTGGATAAGTGGATAAGTGCATTTTTACGTCACGAATCCAGAGTATTGACAAATATCCAAAGGCAACTTTGCGCCGGGAAGATGAAAATAAATCCACAACCCATATGTGGATAAACGATAATAATCCAAAGACTGAAGAAGGTATTTTCAAAGGATTTCGCTATATGGAATGATTGAATTGGATACCCCCACATATGGGGGTAGTGGTAGAGACGTTATTTCGAACATTCGGGCGACTTTTCCCCAATTTAATCACTTTATCCACAGATTTCAACAAGTTATCCACAGAAAACTTTCAATTCCGCAAGGTGGGGCTACCCCAGGGAGTGGGGAAAGAATTATTAGAAAAGCTTGACAAGCAGGGTCTGTTAGACTCTAACCTATATTAGATATATATCAAATAAAGATGTATATCTAATAGACGAATATCTAACAGCGATTGAGTTATCATGTTGTTTAGGAGACTGTCATGAACCAGGACTATTATGAATAGCTGTAGTTCAGCCCTCTTCGACAGGCTCAGTGCAGTGCCTGTCCCGCCAGATTTTAAGGCGGGGCTCTTGTGGGCGTTGTAGTTGATCTAAACGGGCACAAGACCCTCGCAAGACGAGGCAAGCTCTAAACTACGGTATGTTAAAAATTTTAGTATTTATGAACACACCACATAAATGGAATTGCTTAATTCCTGCTCTCGGCGGCGAGGACGCCGCCGAGTCTGCCCAGACCAGACTTGTTCTCTTGATTGAATGCCCGTTCCAGAAAAACGCAGGCTTGAGATGACCATTCTCCTGGCTAATCAAAATTTCTCCAATATCCAATAACCAATACCTGTCCCGGGAATGAACAGACCGGGGTCTAATATCTAATATACAATAGCCAAGAATAAATGTAACCTTTTGAGTAAAATTGCATCTCACTATTGTGAGATATTACACAAATTTGTACGGAGGCATTATTTATAATGGAAATGGTGATTGATTTTCCGGGGGGCGCCCGCGTAGACGCGCATTTTGGCCCTTACACAGTCAGCACAGACCAACCCCCTATCGGTGGCGGTGAAGGTTCGGCGCCATCCCCTTTTGAGGTATTCCTTTCATCTATAGGTACCTGCGCCGGGATTTATGTGCTCGGTTTCTGCAAACAGCGTGGTTTGTCGTCAGAAGGTATCCGCATCGTACAGCGCGTGCACACCGATCCCCAATCCCGCATGATCGGCAAAGTTGACCTTGAGATTCAAGTCCCGGGGGATTTCCCGGAAAAATACCGCGATTCGCTGGTGCGTTCGGCTGAGCTGTGCGCGGTGAAAAAACACATCGAGCGCCCGCCACAATTTGATGTATTCACCAAAGAGGTGGCGGCCGCCTAATCCCAGCCCAAATTCAGTAAGTTCGATAATGAGCGATGCATAGTTTCAGTGCGTCGCTCTTCTGATTCCCGCGTGCTATAATCGACCAAAACCAGTCCAAATATTTGTCAATCTGATAAAGGAGTTTCCTATGCCGAGGGTTCAACACTTTGAGATCAGCGCGGATGATCCCGAAAAGGTCGCCGCGTTCTACGAAAATGTATTTGGCTGGAAGATCACCAAATGGGAAGGCCCGGTGGAATACTGGTTAGTCGATACTGGCGATGAGAGCGAGCCAGGTATCAATGGCGGCATCTCCCGCCCCGAAGGCGTCATTTCCGGCACCGTCAACACTATTGGGGTCCCCAACATCGATGAATATCTCGAGAAGGTTACTCAACACGGTGGAAAAATCTTCATGGACAAGCATCCCATCCCTGGCGTTGGGTACAACGCCTACTGCCAGGATGTGGAGGGCACACTTTTTGGCGTTCACCAGGAAGATCCTGGCGCAAGCATGTAGATAATAAGCCTATTCGTTTTCCCCCATCACGCCCAGAAAGCCTTCTCCAGGTCAGAAAACTCTTCCACCGGACCATCGAACTTGTTGCGCCCCAGGTCCAACACGTACACATAATCCGCGATCTTCAATGCCTGGCGTATCTCCTGGTCAACCAATATAATCGTAAGCCCATCCCGGTCACGCAGATCAACTAGCATTTGGTAAACTTCCTGCGAAAGCAGTTTTGCCAGGCCCGCGGTAGGCTCATCCACCAGGATCAGCGTAGGGTCAGTCATCATGGTGCGTGAGAGCTCGACCATCCGCTGCTGTCCCCCAGAAAGTTCTCCAGCCTGTTGCTTCCTTTTTTCCTTCAGAATCGGGAAGCGCTCATAATTCTCGTCAATCTTCTGCGTTAACCTCTTCTTGTCCCGCCTGAAAGTCCAGCCTCCCAATTGAATGTTCTCTTCCACAGTTAACCAACGAAAAATACCTGTCTGCTGCGGGATGTAAGATATTCCCAGGTTAATTAGTTGGAAAGTTGGGGTACCATCTACCCGTTGGCCATCTAGATAAATCTCCCCGGCATTGGGTTTAAGAAAACCGTAGATCGCCTTAAGCAAGGTTGATTTTCCAACCCCGTTTGCTCCCAGAACAGTCGTGAGTTTTCCGGTCTCGGCTTTGATATCGATACCCTGGAGGATATTTAAATCTTTGTAATACCCGACATAAAGATCGCGTACTTCAAGCATCTTCGTCCTCCTCTTCATCTTTACCCAGGTAGGCTTCGATGACCGCCGAATCGTCCTTAACTTTTGCTGGATCGCCGTCAGCGATGACTGCGCCGAAATGCAGCACCACCAGCCTTTCACTCAGGGTGAAAATAGAGTCCATGTCGTGGCTGATGAGAATAATGGCTTTCCCATCTGAATGGGCTTTGTTGATGTAACTGTAGATTGCTTCCTGGAGTTTGGGGTGTACTCCAGCAAATGGTTCATCAAGGATGATGAATTGGGGATCGAGCATCAGCAATCGGCCCAGTTCGAGCAGCTTCTGCTGCCCTCCTGAGAGCCCCCGACCAAGTTCATTCGCCAGGTGCTCAACAGTTAAAAATTCCAGCACCTCGTAAGCCTTCTGCTCTACCTCGCGGCGGTTAGCACCTGGATGAAGCGCCAAGGCTGGAACGAGCATATTTTCCATGACAGTCATCCGCCTGAAAGCGCGTGTGACTTGAAAGGTCCTCCCCAGGCCACGTCTTGCGATTTGATATGGAGGCATTTTGTCCACTCTTTCATTGTTGAGCCATACCTCCCCCTCGGTGGGCTTGTACACTCCATCTATAATATTAGTTAATGTCGTCTTGCCAGCACCGTTTGGCCCGATCAATCCGACGATCTCTGGCTTATCAATCGATAGAGAGACATGATTGAGCGCTTGCAGCCCCCCAAAATTCTTAACCACATCCCGGACTTCAAGGTTCATTCTTCGCTCCTCTCCTGAGCAGCAGTCTCCTCAACAGGCGCTGGTTGGCGTTTTGCAACAGTCTCTGCTTGTGCTTCCTGGCGGGTTAAGCGTTGAATGATGGGATAAATCAATCCGTTTTGCCAGAAACGCAGCGTGACCATCAACAAGATACCAAACCCGACCATTCGCCAGGCATTAGTCTGGATCGCCCGCTCTGTGAGCGCGAAGCCAAGGTTCTCCAAGGCGGGCTTAAACTCTACAATTCGGGGCATCAGAGCCGCGGGAATTGGGATTTGTTGGAGCCACTCCAGCGAGAAGTGGATGAATATCGCTCCTAAGGTAGCCCCGATTAAACTTTCTATTCCTCCAATCACCGCCATCGCGATCACCAGGCTCATCCGCCCAATGATTAATTCGCTGGGGGCGATGAATCCGATGAAATGGTGGTCTACTGCCCCAGCAAGACCGGCTATCATGGCCGTGACTACAAAAGCCATGATTTTGTACCGCACTACGTTAACTCCCATCGCAGCAGCAGCTTCTTCGTCTTCGCGGATCGAGCGAAAAAATAGACCGAAGCGAGAGTTCGCCAAAGCATACATAAAAGCCAGTGAACCCAGGAGTAAACCAAGAATAAGGTAGTAATACGGCACATAGGATGTTGTCTGGATTAATGGTTCGAGATACAATCCCATTGGGCCACCGGTGAAATCCAATTCGGCATTTATTGCCAATCGAACAATTTCCGCAAAGGCGATCGTGAATAATGCCAGATAGGTCTTTCGCAGGCGGAGACACAAGAGGCCGATAATCAACCCTACCAATCCAGCCACCAAAGTGCCGATAATTATGCCTGAAAGTGGCGACCAGCCTAAATCACGGCCCACAATCCCGCTGAAATACGCGGCTATGGCCATAAGGGCTATATGTGCGAATGAAAATTGCCCCGCGTAGCCCGCCAGCAACGCCCAGCTGGAAGCCAGGATCGCCCAGAAGTAGGCCTGGGTTGCGACAAATAACCAGTACTGTTTATCTCTCAAGATCAACGGTAATGCCAATGTAATCGCAATGCCGCCTATGATCAGAACCCATATAACTGGTGAGCGCTTCATAGGTCTCTCCCAAAAAGTCCAGTGGGTTTAATCAACAGAACTAGGGCAAAGATTAATAAGCCGATCGCATCTTTATATGCCAGCGCCCGGCCGGGATCGGGGATTAATCCCGCCCCGAGCGATTCGACCACTCCTAATATAAGACCACCCAAGACCGCACCTGGCATCGAGCCCATACCACCTAATACGATCACGATAAAAGATTTACCGGAGGCAGGTACCCCCACCCAGGGCACCCAAGAAAAAACTGCCACTAAGACCGCGCCGGACATTCCCGCTAACATGGTTCCTAAGGAAAATGCCAGGGTATTCATCTTCAGCGGATTTATGCCGACAACGGCTGCTGCCTGTCGATCCTGGCTGACAGCCTGTAATCCGCGTCCGAGCCAGGTTTTGGCCATAAAGAAAATTGTCGCGCTGATCAAAATCGCGGCTGTGACGGCCGCGATCAAGCGATTGCCGCTGAGGGGAACTTCAAAAATTCTTAGCGTCGTGGCTGTTGTCACGAGAATGTCTGTGCTTATTTCGGGTAAATCAAAAAATCGGGCTGCTTTCTTGGGAAATGGTCCCACGATGGCGATCATCAGGAACTGCAGGAAGAAAGCCAGTCCAAAGGTGATCAGGATGGCGTATTCTGCAGGTCGTTCGATTTCCCCCTTGGCTAGAGGCTGCAGGAGCAGACGTTCAGCGATAAACCCGATCACGAAAGTAACCAGTCCCGCTATTAGGACAGCAAAATAGGGATGTAAATTCGTAAACCGCTGTAGTACAAAGTAGACAACATAGCCGCCGATCATGTAAAACTCGCCATGCGCGAAGCTGACGATGCCCAAAACGGAGAAAATTAAGGTCAATCCTAATGCCATCAGAGCGTAAATTACGCCGATGAGCAGCCCGTTAAGCAGCAAGTTCAGCATGTATTGGCCGGTAATATCAACCATGCCTGACTCCCGAGGAAATTGTGATAGTTCTTTCTGGTAAGTAGTTAGAACTTGTATGGCCGGGGATTGGATAAGTGTGATCGGTTGGTTTTACCACCAGAACACATCTACTGTCTCCTTAACCACATAAGATTTATTAAATTGGGGAGAAGGGGCGCCCGAAAAGCAGACGCCCCTTCGACGTTATGAGTTGCTCTCCGATTACGGTGATTCACCAAATGGAATCAAAAGAGTATCGTGAGTTTGATATTGGGGCGGCCAGACAACGGCGGCATCGTCCGCGCTCTGTCCTTCTTCAAAGTACTGCAAGAACAGCACGGCCACGTCAGGCCACTGGTGCCACATCCAATCTGGCTGATCGGCGGGAACTGGATTCTGTGTCCCATATGGGAAATGGTAACGTCCCTGGGCCAGAGTAATGTCAGTTGCTTCAAGAGCCGCGATAATTTCATCTGGATCGAGCGAACCAGCGGTTTCAATCGCATTCGCCATCAGCATCAATGAGTCATAGGCCTCGAGGGCGTACGATTCTGGGAAGCGATCGAATCTCTCCCGGTATTTTTCCTCGAACGCCAGGGTGACATCATTTGCCAGAGATGGAACCAGGCCAACTTTGCGGAATGAGCAGTAATTTCCATCCGGCACATTGGTCCAGAATTCCTCTGAATTGATTGCGACCTGGTTGGCAATGCAGATCGTCTCCGCGGTGGGCATCAGGCCTGCTTCAGCTGCCTGCTGCTCGAAATTGTAAGAGGTTTCTCCGGTCAGCAGTACCAAAACAGCTTCAGGAGTTTCTCCTGCCTGGATGCGGGCGATTACCGGGGCAAAATCTTGTGTGCCGATATCAGCTGAGAAAGTATCAGATTCGATACCCTTTGCGGCTAATTGTTCGGTAGTTGCCTCAGCCGCAGGGATGCCGTAATCGCTGTTTTCGGTGACGATGACCACATATTCCAATCCCAGGGCTTCCAGGTAATTGGCGTCAACTGCGGCCACGATGGAGGAAGCTGGCGCAATGCGGAAGACTTCCTCGTATCCAACACCGGTGATGGTGTCGTTCCAGGTTTCAGCAAATACTGTCGGGATGTGGTACTTTTTTGACACTTCCTTCATGGCCACACCAGCCGAGCTGTGGTACTCGCCGACAACAGCTGCCACACATTCCTGCGTGATCAGGTATTCCATCGCCGCGGTACCGCGCTCTGGCAGGCTGGCTGTGTCGTAAAAGATTACATCCACATCTTTGCCGAGAATGCCGCCCCCAGAATTAATTTCATCGACTGCGATATTGAAAGCAGTCTGCATAGCCAGACCACCAACAACTGAGCCCGGTGCAGATTGGGGAAGCGTGGCACCGATTTTAATCGTCTCAACCTCGTCTAGGCTCATTGGCGCGCAGCGCCCCGCAACCGGCGTCGCTTCGACGATTACCTCAACTTCTTCTGTGACCACCACCTCTTGGGTGACGATAACTTCAACTTGTTCTGTGACCACAACTTCCTGTGTGACCACGACGGTTTCAACGACCGGTTCCGATGCACATGCTGACAAAATAATCGCTGAAACCACAAGCAAGAATACAGATATATATATTTTTCGAGACATTTGTCTCCTCCTCTTTAGAAATTATCGAACTTGGACATTGTTGGGTGATACTAGATACCGAGCAAATTATTTGATTGCCTTGAAAATATGACATCACCTCCTTTCGATGAGTAGTACCAGATCAAAATTCACTTATTGCCTATAGAATCCTGAGTGAGCCCAAATTCGCGAGAAATTTGGTCTGCGGTCTGTATCACTTGCGGGGAAACTTCAACAATGCGAGATCGGGTAAGACGGTAACTGGGACCAGAGACACTCACGCAGGCAATAACACTTCCTTCGTGATTGCAAATAGGGGCTGAGATGGCGTGCAAGCCTTCTTCTATTTCGTCGAAGCTCGTGGCGTAACCTTGAGAGCGCACTTGCTGTAACTGGTGCCGGAGGCTATTCGCATCCGTTATCGTGGCAGGTGTCAGCGTTGGAAGATTAGATGTTAACAAGGTCTCCACTTCATCATCTGGTAAGTGGGCTGCGATAACTTTACCTCCTGAGGTGGCGTGAAAAGGTATCTTGTATCCGGTTCCACCAGCACGCACAACTAATCTTCCTCTAAATTCGATTTGATCCAGGTTGATGATATCGGTATCCACCAAAATGCTAAGACTGGTCGTTTCTTCCAGAGTATCTGCTAGACTACGTAAATGTGGACGAGCGGTCCGACGGAGATCGCTGTAAACGAAAACCGAATTGGCCAGAGGGATGAGTCTTAGGCCCAGGTGATATAAACCAGTTTCCGAATTTTGAGAAATGAAACCCCTTGATTCCAGCGTGGTGAGCAGGCGAAATACCGTGCTCTTTGGTAAGTTGACGCGGCGGCTGAGCTCACCAACGCCGAGTCCTGGCTCCTCAGCAGAAAAGGACTCCAGAATGTCGATGGCGCGCTCTACAGATTGAACGGATGGATTGCGTTTAGTGTTCATGGAGCCCCATTTTGTGCCGCAGGATGGAACAGCGTTCTGTATTATAGCACTTGTCAAACGAGCGCGCAGAGAAAGAATTCAGAAAGTCTGGGATCATTTCTTGCAACGATTGGAGTGGGCGAAGAACAAAACTTTGGTCAAATGTCATTTACATGGAGAAATGAGCCTTTGCCATTCTCACTTATTTGGGTTGGAAATGCTGCACACTTATTTTTGGCTTTTCTTTTGTGAGACACCCAAATTGTGCGAAATATGGTTCTGATATAATCGAACAAGGATCCTTCATTGCAGCAACTTTGGGGAGTTTATTCATGTGGATATTAGTCAGATAGCTTGTACTTTCAATGGCCAGCAAAGTAACGTAGAGAGCGATTACTAATGGAGCCAGCAGAAATACCCCAACAAGATAGGCAAACAGGCGGGAGCGAAGAGAATTTTCAATCACAAGATCACCAATCCATAATTGATGACTTGAAGGAGAAACGGGAGAAGCTCCCTGATGAAAGGCGCCTTAAGCGCATCGAAGCCCAAAAAGCAAAAGGGAAACAAACCGCGAGCCAGCGAATCCGCCTTCTTCTTGATGAAGGCAGTTTCCGAGAGATCGATTCCTTCCAGACGCATCGCCATAGCGATTTTGGATTAGACAAGAATCGCCATCCTGGGGATAGCGTTGTGGTGGGCTATGGCAAAATCGAAGGGCGGATGGTGTGTGTGTATGCCCAGGATTTCACCATTCTTGGTGGCTCTTTCTCGGAGGTGCAAGGTCAGAAGGTAGCCAAGATATTAGATCTCGCCATGGACTCAGGTGTTCCCGTGATTGGCCTGATGGATTCGGTTGGCGCACGAATCCAGGAAGGGGTCTATGCACTGGCTGCTTTTTCTGAACTTTTTTGGCGTAATACACAAGCCAGTGGCCTCATTCCTCAGGTCAGTGTCATATTGGGACCCTGTGCTGGTGGATCGGTGTATTGCCCGGGATTAACCGATTTCGTGATCATGACCAAGGGCACCAGCCACATGTTCATCACAGGACCAAAAGTGATTGAAACCGTCACCCGCGAGGAAGTTGATCTAGAGACACTCGGTGGTGCCATGGTGCATAATTCGGTTAGCGGTGTAGCCCATTTTGCTGCAGAGTCGGATGCCAATGCTTTGGAGATCACTCGAAAATTAATCACTTATCTCCCCGCTAATAATGCCGAACCCCCTCCAACCATTCCTGCGGAAGATGATCCCTGGCGGCAGGATATTGATCTCGACAATATTGTGCCAATCGATCCCACAGAAGCGTATGACATGCACATCGTGATAGAGAAGATTTTCGACCAGGGAAGTTTCTTTCCAGTACATGGGCATTTCGCGCTTAATGCAATTGTGGGTTTTGCCCGCCTGCATGGGCAGGCGGTTGGGGTGGTCGCCAACCAACCTCAGTTCTTGGCTGGAGTGCTGGATATTGACGCCTCAGATAAGATCGCCCGCTTTGTGCGTTTTTGCGATGCATTCAATTTCCCCATCTTTTCCTTTATTGATACCCCCGGTTACTTGCCTGGGGTTAGGCAGGAACACGGCGGCATAATCCGGCATGGGGCAAAAATTGTTTATGCTTATTCGGAAGCTACTGTGCCGAAAATCGCGGTCATCACTCGTAAAGCTTACGGGGGCGCTTATATTGTAATGAGCAGCAAATACATTCGCACAGATCTGGTCTTCGCCTGGCCGACAGCTGAAATTGCGGTGATGGGCGCCGATGGAGCGTTCAACATCTTGCACGGTACGCATCTTGAAGATAGGGGTGAACACGAAGAAGCGCAGAGGAAATTTAATACCGAATTCTGGGAGAAATTTTCCACTCCTTACCCCTCTGCCGCTAGCGGTCATGTAGATGAGATTTTGATCCCCTCGGAGACCAGGCCCAGGTTGATCTCCTCATTGGAATTGCTCAAGGATAAGCGCGTCGAGTCCCGCCCTAAGAAGCACGGAAATATGCCTCTATAGAAAATCTTTTAATTACAGGAGATTGCACGTTGAGTAGTATTTCTCAAGGGTTAAGTCTGGGTTTAGCAGGTATTCTGATCACCTTCGCCTATTTTGGGTTGTTGATTCTGGTTATGGTGCTTCTAAGAGAAATCTTCAAAGTTCCGCCACAAGATAAGAAGCCAGATAAGCAAAAGTCTGCTCAAGATATTGACCGTATGAAGGCAGCTGGTATTGCTGTTGCGATACTGAAATCCAAGGCACAACCGGATGCAAGTCTAGGTCACTTACTTGAGACTCCCCCAGGCAGGTGGTGGAGAAGTGCTCGCCATAGGGGATGATGATGGATAATTCAAACCAGCGAGTTGTCGTGAAAGTCAATGGTCAGGAATATTTGGTTGAAGTGGGCGATCTGAATACCACGCCTGTCATCGTAGTGGTTGATGGTCATACCTATGAGGTAGTTGTTGAAAACCAATCTACTGGCGAGCAATCAAAGCCCACCGCTACCGAGAGTACACCTCCAGTTGAGAAGCCACCAGAAGTACGGAAGTCTGGTACAGCTCCCGGCGAAGCCCATGTGCTGGCACAGATTCCAGGGGATATCGTCGAGGTTGAAGTTCAACCTGGCCAACAGGTGAGCAGAGGGGATACGCTTTGTGTTATCGATGCGATGAAAATGAGAAACGAAATTCGTTCGCCTCGCGATGGACGAATCGCACAAGTGGAAGTCAGTATTGGACAGTCGGTAGATTACGGGGACGTGTTGATCACCTTCGAGTGAAACCACAGTGGATATAGATACTCTCATCCAATTGTTACAGGCTCCCTTGGCCCTGACCTGGAAGAATCTGGTCATGATGGCTGTGGGCGGATTGCTCATATATCTGGCGATTGCCAAAGATTACGAGCCAATGCTTCTGTTACCGATTGGTTTTGCAGCCATCCTGACGAACCTGCCCCTGACGGGGATCGCGGATGCTGGCGAGTATGGTTTTTTAAGCGTGCTGTTTAACGCGGGCATTACCACAGAACTATTTCCACTCTTGATCTTTATTGGCATAGGGGCAATGACCGATTTTGGACCACTGCTCGCTAACCCCAAGCTCGCCTTGTTGGGAGCAGCTGGTCAAATTGGCATCTTTATCACGCTGTTATTGGCACTAACCCTGGGATTTGATCTTAACGAATCCGCCTCAATTGGTATCATCGGGGCGATCGATGGACCGACAGCGATCTACGTTTCAAACAAACTGGCGCCCCACTTGCTGGGTCCAATCGCCTTAGCCGCCTATAGTTACATGGCCCTGGTCCCTATCATTCAACCACCTATCATGAGACTGTTGACCACCGACGCGGAACGAAAAGTGCGCATGCCTTACATCCAGAGGGAGGTCTCTAAAACTGCCAGGATTCTTTTTCCTATTGTAATCACTATCGTGGTTTCACTTCTGTCGCCGAAAGCCGCCCCACTGATTGCCACGCTTATGTTCGGCAACCTGATGCGCGAATCGGGCGTTGTGGAGCGGTTGAGCCGATCCGCTCAGAATGAAATCGCCAATGTGACCACTATCTTTCTGGGATTGACCATCGGAAGCACAATGACAGGCAATAACTTTGTCCGCTCAGAAACAGTAATGATCCTGGCAATTGGATTATTGGCTTTCGTGTTGGATACAGTTGGTGGTGTTCTTTTTGGTAAATTAATGTATGTACTGTCAGGAAAAAAGTTCAATCCCTTGATAGGGGCCGCCGGGATCAGTGCCTTCCCGATGTCTGCTCGTATCGTTCAAAGGGTGGGGCAACAGTACGATTTCGAGAATTTCCTTTTGATGCACGCCATGGGCGCCAATACCGCCGGGCAGTTAGGCAGCGTGGTAGCAGGGGGTGTGATATTGATCTTAATGTTGGGCATCATTTAAGATGAGATTCCGGAGGTTAATCGCCAGCACACATGCCGCGAGGATCTTGTCCTAATGGTGGCGATTAGGCAGTATGCTATTTACTTGATCTCCTGCCATACTTCGAGAACTACCTCTCGCAACAGACCTACCATCACGTCAATCTCTGCCTCGGTGATGATGAAGGGTGGCGCGATAAGCAAATGGTCACCACGCACTCCATCCACGCTGCCAGAGCCTGGGTAGAAGATAACCCCCCGCTCAAAAGCCAGGTCTCCAACTCGACGGTTGAATTGTGCCTCCGGAGGGATCGGGTCTTTTGTCTTCCGATTGGCTACGAACTCAACTCCCCACAGCATTCCCAATCCACGGATATCACCAACGCAGGGTAGCTCACCCAAATCATCCTTCAGTTTCTGGCCCAGGTAGGTGCCAAGTTTGGCTGCAGCGGTCACCAGGTCGTGCTGCTCAAGATAATCCAGAGTCACCAGAGCGGCAGATGCTCCGACGGCATGGTGAGAAAATGTGCCCCCGTGGGCAAAGTCTCCGTGCTCGTTAAGTACTATCTGGACATCTGAATCCCGGACAGCAGTGATGGACAGCGGGAAGTACCCTGAGGTTACTCCCTTGCCCATCGTGATAATATCCGGTTCTACGCCGAAGTGCTGAATACCGAACCAGCGCCCGGTGCGCCCAAAACCAGCCATCACCTCGTCCACGATAAGAAACAAGTTGTATTGGTCACAGATCTGAGCTATCCTGGACCAGTAGCCCTCCGGTGGTACCACAGCCCCGAGTGTGGCTCCCCCCACCGACTCAGCGATGAAGGCCATAACCCGGTCTGTTCCCTGGTTTAGAATCTCGGTTTCCAATGCTTGCGCGCAGGCCAGGTCACAGGAAGGATAAGTAGCTCCAAAGGGACAGCGATAGCAGTAAGGTGGTGGGATGTGTGGGTGATCGCGAATGAGCGGAGCGAACGGCGTGCGCATTTTTGGTTTTCCGGTGGCAGCTAAGGCTCCCAATGTTGTACCGTGGTAGGAGCCCCACCGAGAAATAATTACCTCACGAGCAGCCTCACCTCGTGCAAGGCTCACCTGCCGGGTGAACTTGAGCGCTGTTTCTACAGCCTCGGACCCGCTGGATAGATAATAGAAGCGGGGTGTCTCTATAGGTGTAATCCCAGCTAACCGTGCACTGTAATCTTCCATCACGTCGGTCGAGAACATGGTGCCGTGGACGTAGGCGACCTGGGCAGCCTGCTCGGCCATCGCCTGGGCTATCTTTGCCACGCCGTGACCGATGTTGACTACAGCCGCGCCGCCTGAGCCATCAATATAACGTCGGCCATTTTTGTCCCACAGATAAACCCCTTCCCCCCTCTCAGCAAGCGGATGGAGATGTGCCAACCGGCGGTAGAAGATATGGCTATCAGGCATTTCATCCCCTGTCTGGTTTTGATCGAATCCCATTTCTAAACCTTGGCAAGATTACTCTTTCAGGATCTCTATTACTCCTTGCTCCAGGAGCTGTTCAACCTCACTCTCATCGTATTCGAGCAGATCCTGAAGAATGGGGCGGGTGTGCTCTCCTAGTTTCGGGGCAGGTGTGGTAGGAATTTCTGGGGCAGATGACAGGTGAAGTGGACTACGGGCATACTTGCGTGGTCCGGCGATGGGGTCATCTACCGTGACCAGCATTTCTCGGGCTGCGATGTGTGGATTCTCAAAAACATCCTCAGCGGTATAGACCGGACCGGAAGGCACCCCTTCCTGCTCCAAGAGGTCCACAGCCTGTACCCGGGTTTTGTCAGCCAGCCAATTCTCGATGATCGGGCGGATGAAATCAGCATTGGTTCCCCGCGCCGTGCCATCAATAGTGCGCGAGTCGTTCTGCAAGTCCTCCCGTCCGATGGCTATGCAGAGACGTCTCCATTGGATATCATCAGGTACATTGAGTGCCAGGTAGCCATCCAGACAGCGAAACGCACCCCTGGGATAAATGTGTTTCATCAACCCACGTTCAGGCGATTCTCCTGTGAAAGAATATTGGACTACCATGCGTTCATTGAGCGCCAGCATATTATCGAGCATGGCACTGTCTACAAACTGTCCTTCTCCGGTTTGCTCCCGCATGAAGAGGGCCAGCATTACCCCATAAGCTGTGACCATTCCGGTATAGATGTCAGCCATACCATAAATAGTCCACGATGGTGGCTTGTCAGAAAAGCCAACCAGGTTCATCACGCCACTCATTGCCTCGGCCACAATGTCAAACGCCGGACGCTGAGCATAGGGACCGGTGTGACCTTCCAACCGACCAAAGCCTGAGATGGCGGCGTAAACCAGCCGGGGATTAATTTTGCTTAAGTGCTTATATCCCAGTTCCATCTTGTCGATAGCACCAGGCCGGAGGTTCTCGACCACCACGTCTGATACACGAACTAATTTTTGTAGAATCTGGCGACCTGCCTCCTCTCGCAAATTGAGAGCCAAGCTCTTTTTGTTGCGATTGTAGCCGATGAAACCCCCAGCCACACGCTGACCTTCATCGTCGACCGCATAGGGCGGAATGGAACGGCGGGGATCACCCCGACCGGGCCTTTCGATCTTGATCACTTCTGCGCCAGCGTCAGCCAGCAGCAGAGTGCAATAGGGCGCGCTCATGTACTGTTCCAGAGCAATGATCCGTGTTCCGGTTAAAGGACGAAGCATAAACCTACCCTCCCATCTCCATATTTACCTAGTCCAACCACTCAACAATTGTCGAGACCCCCATACCCACACCCACACACAAAGTGGCAAGACCATAGAATGGGCGTTTTTCATCGGGCGCACGACGCTTCATCTCATGTAAGAGGGTAGTGAGGATTCGCGCACCGGAACACCCTGTTGGATGCCCCAAAGCGATAGCGCCGCCGTTCACGTTAGTGATTTTGTGATCCATGTCCAGTCTGTGCATCACCCCCAATGCTTGGGCGGCAAATGCCTCATTCAATTCGATAAGGCGAATATCATCCAAAGTTAGCTCCAATCGCTTGAGAAGCTTCTGAGTGGCTGGCACAGGACCATAGCCCATCACACCGGGGTCAACACCCCCTACAGCCGATCCCAGCCAGCGTGCCATTGGTTTAAGCTCTAATTCCTGGGCTTTGTCACTGCTCATCAACAACAGTGCTGCGGCGCCGTCGTTAATACCGCTGGAATTGCCAGCTGTCACCGTTCCTCCTCGGCGGAAGGCAGGCTTTAATCGTCCCAAACCCTCCATGCTGGTATCTAGCACATATTCGCCATCCACGATCTTATAGCGTGGGTGTTCGTCAGTATCTACGATCTTCGGTGGGCCTTTACGCTGGGGGACTTCGATCGGCACAATTTCAGCTTTAAATTTACCATCTCTAATGGCTTCCATCGCCCGGCGGTGACTTTCGACGGAAAAGGCATCCTGTTCTTCACGGGTGATTCCAATATCATCAGCGATATTACAAGCCGTCTCTCCCAGGCTGATGATCGGATATAGGGCTTCCATTTTGGGGTTGTTGTATCGCCAACCGACGGTTGTATCCCAGATTTTGGGATGCCCAACAGGCTGTGGTCGCTCTGGTTTGGGCATAGACCATGGGGCTCGACTCATACACTCCACACCGGCACCGATGAAGATTTCAGCCTCGCCTGCAATTATGGACTTGGCTGCCAGGTTTACAGCCTCTAAACCAGAGGAACAATTTCGATTGACGGTGATGCCACTTACCTCGACCGGAAAACCGGCTAGCAAGGCTGACATCCGGGCTACATCACGGTTATCCTCGCCGGCCTGATTGCCACAACCAGCATAAACATCTTCGATGAGCGCCGGGTCGATTCCGACGCGGTCTACTAATGCCCGTAGCACGTCAGCAAGTAAATCGTCAGGCCTTACACTCGACAGTGCGCCATTATGCTTACCTATCGGAGACCTGACACCCTCAACGATGACCACTTCTTCACGCATAAGAACTCCTCCTGCCTTTCAGTCCCGCTCGTATTTGATTAATTTCAGCCATGAGCTACAAATAAGAATGCCTCCATTGACGTTGCTCAACTCCAAATTGATCGACATCGACTAACAGTACCCCGATGTCACCTAACAGTATTTAACAAGATCGCCCTTCAAAATCCGGTTTGTTTGTAATCATCGAAAAATGGAGCTAACAGATTCTAGCACTTGTCTGATCCATGGTCAATATACTGCAGCAGGGGTAGGGATGCTTAGCAATTAACACCTGTAGGGGTCAGCTCAACAGAGGTGGACTGCCCTTTCGTTAAATTCATGAAGTCCTTTATTTGCTATCTTGATAAATTGTGGGCTAATATGCGCCTCTATTTACCGCTTCCAATGTTATTCAAAAATAGATTCGATACATACCTAAATGAATTTGGATCCAACCACATAAATGGACGTTCGACATAGTAATTGATATCTTCTTTATATGCCTGAGAGGCGTGCAGATTATCTGGAAACAGGATCAATGTCTCACCTTCCCCATTTATCTCATAGTGAACCGATAATCTTTCAATCTTAACAACAGGCATTATTTGCTCCAAGTACATTTTTATTTATTATTCTCCCCACCTTCATTTTCGAAAATCTGCGCAGTTTTCTCCACATCTTCTCGAATTTGCTTCTCTTTGCGCTCCGTATTCCAGCGCTTGACTTTCTTCTCATTGGCGCGGGCATCTTCTTTGGTCTCGAATTCCCCAACCCAAACCAGTTCCACCGGGCGGCGTGATTTTGTGTAAGATCTCGGAATCGCTCCTGACTGGTGCTGCTTATACCTGCGCAGCAGATCCCCTGTATAGCCAGTGTAATAAGTGTCGTCCGAACATCTCAGAATGTAGACAAAATATGCCATAATATTTTTTGCTACATTACGGCCGTAACTGCCCAGAACAGCATCCAGGTCGATGAGGTTCAGTTCTTATCGCCAGATTTCGTTTCAGCACAACTCGAATCCGTCTTGTCTGATTATGGTGCGCATGCAGTAAAAACTGGCTTCATAGGAAGCGCCGAGTTGATCAACGTCATTTCCCAAAAACTCCAAACCTTCAAACCATCGTTCTTGGTTGTGGATCCCGTGTTGGTCAACCAGTACGGAACCGCCATGTTCTCCCGACAAGTGACAGATGCCTACCGCAAACATATGCTGCCCCTGGCCAACCTGATCACACCAAATTGGCATGAGGCCGCCCTTTTGTCCGATCTCCCCCTCAAACACATCCAGCAGCATGGACTAACAACGGCCGTAGCGCGACTTCACGCCTTAGGTACAATCAACGTGCTAATCACGGGTGCGAGTGATAATGAACAAATGATCGATTACTACTCTGATGGCAGCCAACTTTTTCAACTTCCTACCCCGAAGATAGAAACCAACAACCGCCATGGCAGTGGTGACACGCTGTC
>CALBUI010000076.1 GCA_937968125.1 uncultured Anaerolineales bacterium
ATCCAACTTCTGGCACCATCCACTAAACCGCATCGACCAACGTCTACAGGCCATCAGCGACGAAATCGGCCGAGCCGGCGACCTGTTCATCCTGCTCTTCCGCAATCCCCAAGACGGCATGAGCTACCTACGATTCGTCACTAAAGAGCAGATCATCCACATCGAAACGGCCGAGAATGATTGGGAAACGGAGATCGCCTACCACCAGATCCAGGAAGGCAGCACGGAGCCAAAAATATGGTTGTCGCCCCAACACCCGGCGGCCGCGGAGGCAGAAGCAAGTTGGGCGGAGCTTGCTGCATTGCGAATGTCCATCGCATGGGCAGCCAGCAAATCTCCCTGAACACGGAGTAAATTCCTTCCCCGAGTTGGAAAGTGCAGCACCGTTTCGAGGTCGAATTCTTTCTGGATTAGGTTGCTTACCGCCCAGGGACTCATCCGCATACGAGCCATAGGGCTGTCTGCGATATTGATTACATCCGCCCCACCTTCTGCCAACAGGCTGGCTCCGGCTAAAAGTTTATGAGTAGATAGTCCTCGCGGTGGATCCATTTCAACCGAAACGACAAATTTCCCGGACTGCAGCTTTGCAGCCAGCTTAGATTGTCCTTCTTCGGTAGCCGGCAAGGTCTCTCCCACCTCAGCTGGGAATCCAAAACCATTGACGACCACTTCAGTTATCGGTTCGTTTAAAACACTACGCATTCCTGCAATATGGACAGGAGTCGTTCCACAGCACCCACCGACCATACTCGCTCCTGATGCTCTCAATACCCGTACGTAATCACCAAAATAATCCGGGCTGGCGGGATACATAATGCGACCACCTACTCGCTCTGGCCAGCCAGCGTTAGGCATCGCGGAAAGACGTGCCTCAGGAACTGCGTTATGCATCTGTTTCATGATTCGCAAAATCTGTGCCGGTCCACCTGAGCAGTTAACTCCGATCACATCGGCGCCACTTTCATGGAGAGATTGAGCTACTTTTTCAGGTGAATCTCCCAACAGGGTGCGATCATCCCTGGTGAAAGTCATCGAGGCGACAACTGGCAGCTCACAAACGTCACGAGCCGCGGTGATCGCTTCCAGCATCTCATTCAAATCGCTCATTGTCTCCAAGATAAGTAAATCCGCACTAGCCCCGCATAAGGCTTGGATTTGTTCAGCAAATGCTGCCCTTGCCTCCTCAGGTTGCACCCGGCCAAAAGGTGCCAACCGCACGCCTAACGGGCCGACATCGCCTGCAACCAGCACTTCTTTGAATGAAGCCATCACCACGCGCTTTGCCAATTCAACCCCAACCTGGTTGATTTCCGCGATTTTTCCTTCCAATTCATGTTCGGAGAGTTTATAGTGGTTGGCACCGAAGGTGTTGGTCTGGATTACCTGGGCGCCCGCCTCAATATAAGCCCGGTGCACCTCCGCTACCAAACTAGGATTGGTCAAATTGAGCTCATCAAAACACTGGTCGAAGCCGATACCTTGCGCGTTAAGCATAGTACCCATCGCGCCATCGGCCAATAACGGTGTGGACGCATTGTCCAACAAATCTAAGAATCCAACCTTGCTCGAAGTTGATTTATCAGCATTTTCGGTTTTTGAATCGGGAAAATCATCCACAATTAATACCTAATATCCAATAACTACTTACCTATAGTTGGTTTTGTTTAGTTTTTTCTTGGGAATTTAACGATTGCAAAAAAATTCTCACGATAATTCCCAAGGTGGAGTGCCGCTGCCACCACCGCCATGCAGTGAGGCCTGGATCTGTTCACCCAAATCTGGCAGCAAGTCACCCGTCGCTGCCAGCATGCCAAAGCACCCGGCGATCATCATGTCACCAAATGGCACTGCGAAATAGGGTCGCAAATTGGAGTCACGCATCATATTACGGCGAGGACCTGTCACTGCCACTCCAAAATCACCTTCATCAAGCGATAAAGGCTGCTCAGCATAGATTAATGCCCCATGTCCATGGTCACCAAAAATATCCTCGTGAGTCAAGCTGCCATTTCCCAATGAAACCAGCAAATTTTCCAATTTGGAGAGATCAATCAATCCGGTATGGTGTTCGAACACGCCTTCTATTCCACTTGGACCCAAGCGAAAGGCGAGCGCATGAAAATTCCCCACATTGACTACCATCACCCGTTCTCGCCTCTGCAGTTGAGAATCGTAAGTCGCTCCCAAGACAGCTGCCGGGGCGGTATCCATGACAATTAAAGGTGCGTCTATGTCATTGGCGGATTTTACGACCGCTTCTAAGCGGGTCATGATCGAGGGAACATCTTCGGAGAGGTAAGCGAAAGCACTTAAGCGATTCTCAGCTCGAATTCGTTGATCAAGATAGTCGAAGCGAAATTGACGATCAGAATAATTTGGCGGTGCATCCCCGTGGTCGAAAACGGCAACTGCCACTGCAGCAAGATCGTCTAATGAAACTCCAAACGGCTCGAGAGCTTTGCGAATAGTGGCAAAATCAAAATCCTTCAATTCGATGTGTTTTGATCTATTCTTTATCTGCTCGGCCTCATCTTCACTGACCAACTTAATCCCCGACTCCTCTACGAGATCCAGATCATCATTGAATGTTCGGGCTGCATCTGGTGTGGCGTAGACTGCCAATCCCTTTTTCAAATGGTCTTCGGCTGCCCAGTGACTGGGTCCACCACCCATAATGACCCCAGTCAGTAATACATCCTCTCTACTGTGAGTAGCTGCCTGCAGCCTATGACGAACCATCATGGTTGGAGAAGGAACCACCAACTTGAAACCGTTCTCTAGATCGAGGCGCGAGTCATATAGGTAAATATCTTGAGTTCCAGTGCCTACATCAACGGTTAAAATTTGCATCATCCAAAGCCCAAATCTCGTAATCGTGGCTATCATAGCACAAAGTACCCCCCATTCCAAAGGAATTTGGACAATTTGTGGTTAATTTAAACTGTAGCTAGTCTCAGTTACAGTTTTCAGCAATTTTAATGAAAAATGAAACGCGGTATACTTCCTTTATTCTGCTCCAAGAGGTAATCCATGTCCCTTGAGTCCGAGCGTAAACGTTGGGAAAATGAGACGCTCAATCCTGCGAGAAAGCGATTTCCTGAAAGAAAGGTGGAGTTTAAAACTTCCTCTGGCATTCCACTGCCCCCTTTCCAAATCCCTCCAGATACAGAAAGTAATTACTTAGCTCGACTGGGCTTTCCTGGGGAATATCCTTTTACCCGGGGTGTACAACCATCCATGTATCGCGGCCGGTTATGGACCATGCGCCAGTATGCTGGTTATGCTTCAGCTCGTGAATCCAACCAGAGATATAGATATTTACTCGAACAAGGCCAGACCGGTTTATCTGTGGCGTTCGATTTGCCGACTCAAATCGGGTACGATTCGGATGATCCCATATCTCAAGGCGAAGTTGGTAAAGTTGGCGTGGCTATCTCTTCAATGGAGGACATGGCCATCTTATTCCGTGATATTCCCCTCGGCCAGGTCTCCACGAGTATGACGATCAATGCCCCTGCTGCAATATTACTTGCCATGTACATTGCCGTCAGCAAGCAACAAGGCACAGAGACGAACAAGCTGCGCGGAACGATTCAAAATGATATCTTGAAAGAATACATCGCTCGCGGCACTTATATCTTTCCACCAGAACCCTCCATGCGGCTGATCACTGATGTGTTCTCCTTCTGCCAAAAGGAAATCCCCAATTGGAACACAATCAGTATTTCCGGCTATCACATCCGCGAAGCTGGCTCTACCGCCGTCCAGGAAGTTGCCTTTACATTAGCCAACGCCGTCGCTTATGTGGAAACCGCTCTTCAAGCAGGTCTTGATATCGATCAATTTGCCAGACAGCTATCATTCTTCTTTAACGCCCATAACAATTTTCTAGAGGAGATCGCCAAGTACCGTGCAGCAAGACGTCTCTGGGCCCACCTGATGAAAGAGCGCTTTGGAGCCAAGAAACCAGCTTCTATGAGAATGAGATTCCATACTCAAACTGGCGGCTCTACGCTGACTGCCCAGCAACCGGAGAATAATGCCATTCGGGTTGCATTGCAAGCCTTGGCTGCCGTGTTGGGAGGTACCCAATCGCTGCACACAAACAGCATGGATGAAGCCCTTTGGCTGCCAACAGAGAAAGCTGTCACGTTGGCATTACGCACCCAGCAGATTATCGCCCACGAATCTGGTGTTGCGAACAGTGTTGATCCGCTCGGTGGATCCTATTTGATTGAATATTTGACGGATGAAATCGAGCAGCATGCATTGGCATATATCGAGAAAATTGACCAGATGGGGGGCGCTTTGGCCGCCATTGAACAGGGCTTTGTCCAGGGAGAAATCCAGGAGGCAGCCTATACTTATCAGAAAGAAATTGAATCCAATGATCAGGTTGTCGTTGGGGTGAACCAGTTCATCATTGACGAAAAAATTGAATTAGATCGCCTGCAGGTCGATCCTAGTATCGAAACCGAGCAGCGAGATCGCCTGGTAGACCTGCGTAAAAATCGGGATCAAACCAGGGTAGTGGAATTGCTGAATAAATTGGAAGCAGCTGCTCGGGGTTCAGAAAACCTGATGCCTTTATTAATCGTGTGTGTAGAAAATCAAATCACCTTAGGCGAGATGTGTAATACATTGCGCGGTGTATGGGGTGAATATCAACCCCCGGCGTGGATTTGAGGAATTTCAATTAATGCCTAACACAAGAAAAATCAACCATGTTGCCATCGTCGTGAAAGACATCGAAGATGCCATGAAGTTCTGGCGAGATGGTTTGGGTCTGGAAATCGAGCAGGTCAAGGATGTCCCCGAGCAGGAGTCAAAGGTTGCTTTCCTGTCCCTAGGTGACTCAGAAATTGAACTCGTTGAACCAACATCTGATGATTCTGGCATCGCCAGGTTCCTGGATAAACGCGGACCCGGCATGCATCATATTTGCCTTGAGACGGTCGACATTTATGGTACGTTGGAGCATTTAGGAAAATTGGGGATCAGGTTAATTAATGAGACCCCGCGTACTACTGACGGGGGGAAGATGTACGCCTTTATTCACCCGGAATCCACCAATGGTGTGCTTGTTGAGCTTTACCAGCTCCCAGATGAAGATGGGTAGTCTGAAATAGTTATCCCTGTTTTATCTCTTCCAAGTTATATTCATCCGCCTCAAGAAACCATCCCCCTGAAATCTGGCGATCAACTATTTTCCGATTCTTATCAAAATTCAGCTTGACTTCGATTCGTTGGAAACAACCGGTTCGACCCACGATCGTCTTCCGGCAGTGGTAAATCTGGTCGTTTTCTCCTTCGTACTCAACACTAAGATCATTATTTAGATTTATTCGACTACTTAACTTCTCCCCACAACGATCACAGCGTACAAAAATCCAGTAACCATCTTTATCCACACTGCTGGTTGAAGAGAAAATTTTGGAAATCCTATCAAATAATCCCATCAATTTACCTCAACTGCACTTATTGTACTCCCCATTCAGAGTAAAAATCATCTAATTCGCATTGGCAC
>CALBUI010000077.1 GCA_937968125.1 uncultured Anaerolineales bacterium
GCTCGTTTCTCTTCTAAAAATTGCTTGAAGCTGACGATCGTTGTATAGATATAACCGCCCGAGATGAAAGTCAGCCAAAAAACCAATCCCCAAATTCCCTTGCTGAGTGCAACCACCAGTAGAAGCGCGGCATAAACTCCCGTCAAGGCCTCCAACCACACCATGCCGCTCTTGGGGAGCAAATAGTCCAGATAATTCTCGTTTCTTTGATGGTCATGTAGGTCATATTTTGGGGTTCGTTTAAAAGGGGTTTTCTTGCCAATAAGCGCCTCCCCAACCGCGCGGGTGTTGTTCAAGGACAATCCCATGCCCAAAAGCACCAGCATTAGCAGGTTGATCAGACGTTTGAACAAGGGCACCTTGCGCTTGCCCATCGCGGTCAGATACATGAACAGGGGACCAATTGCAGCCAAGGCGAAGAACGGGTAGATGTTAAGCAGGAAGTTGCTGCTTAACAACAGCGGCAGGATCAGCAGCAAGTTTATGATCATCAATGGATGGACCAAATAATGGGTGAGATGGATGGAGCCTTCTACTTTGACCACTAACGGCTGGGATGAGATCCACAGTTCCATAAGTAATTTCTTTGCGGTTTGGATGCTTCCTTTCGCCCAGCGAAATTGCTGGCTTTTAAAGGCGCTGATCTTTTCCGGCAGCTCTGCAGGGGTGATGATGTGCGGCAGATAGCGAATATTCCAACCGCGCAGCTGAGCCCGGTAGCTGAGATCTAAATCTTCCGTTATTGTGTCATGCTGCCAGCCGCCAGCATCTTCGATGCATTCCCTCCGCCAGACTCCTGCCGTGCCGTTGAAATTTAGGAATAAGCTTGCCTGGCTCTTTGTCTCTTGCTCGATAATGAAGTGCCCGTCGATGCCATTCGCCTGGGTGCGGGTCAGCCAGGAGTTATTCCGGTTTAAGTGACCCCAGCGGGTCTGTACGCAGCCGGTTTCTGCATCCCTATCAAAGTAGGGGATTGTGCGCTTTAGAAAATCAGGTTTGGGCAAAAAATCAGCGTCGAAGATAGCGATAAAATCCCCTATGGCGAACTGCATGCCATGAGCCAGCGCGCCGCCCTTATATCCCTGACGGTTATCTCGGAGAATGTGTGCAATATCTATTCCCCGACTCCTGAAGGCAGATACTGATTGGGCAATGATGTCTGTGGTGATGTCGGTTGAATCGTCCAATACCTGAATGTGCAATCGATCCCGGGGGTAATCGATTGCGACAATCGAATCAAGCAAGCGCTCAACCACGTAACGCTCGTTGTAAACAGGCAGCTGCACCGTGACTTGCGGCCAGTCGTAATCATCACCTGGGGTGACGATATCTGATGGTGTGTGATGCCACCTGCGCAGACCAGCCAGGATCAGTACATTGATCCCATACATCGCCAGCAGTCCGATATTCAGCAGGTATAGTATTTCAAAGATGTTGAAACGAATATCCATTTGGTCAAATACCATTCTTACCAGAGATATGGAATTCTGGGTTCTCCTCTCCGATCGTACAGCATTTTATCAATTCCAAGACTCCTCCCCGCCATAGTGAGCAGCACGACGCCCAGGATAGCCAACATCATGCCGTAGCTCCAGGGCCAGTCATGACCAAAAGTAGCCAGGAAGGTATTGAGGATGAATATGATCGCGGCGAAGCTGGTCAGCGGCGTGAGGAAACCCAGCAGCAAGAATATCCCAATCAGGAATTCTGTCACCAATTGGAAGGGTGCGAAAATACCCCGAATGGGGAGGATAACCCCATTGATAAATGCCGCATACCAGGTTAATGGATTCTCTGCCTGGGGAAACACATTCATGAAGAAGTCATACAAACCATCGGGGGTGTAGAAACCCTTGGACTGGTTGCTGTACCAGGTAGTGAGAAACAATACTCCACATAAGATGCGGAACAGTGAAATCCAGGCTAATGGTACTCGTTGAGTTTTTGATGCGATTAAACTTTGCATAATAAAAATCCTTTTAGTGTCAGAGTTTTATGACTGGCGCAGTGTTTTTCTGGTACTGGAACTGATCATATCTACGATAAAAGTGATGCCGATAAAAACGATCAGCACCGCAAAAACTGCCTGGTAGTCAAAGCTACTGAGCAGCTCGGTGAGTGAACGTCCTAAGCCTCCCGCGCCAACCAGGCCGACGATCACGGTCGCGCGAATGATCTCCTCCCAGCGGTACATTAGATAGCTGATGAAGCGTGGGTAGGTTGGTGGAAGCGCGCCGTAGGTAAAGACACCAGCCCGGCTGGCTCCCTGGGATTTCAAGGCGGTTAATGGCCGCTCGTCGAGATTTTCGATTACCTCCGCCACCAGCCTTCCTAATACGCCTAAAGTATAGATCCCCAGCGCCAATGCGCCTGGAATAACACCGGGGAATATGACAAACAACAGGAGCAGCGCCCAAATCGGGGCGGGTATGGAACGCAGGACTAATAAGATACCTCTCGTCAGGACCAGGACTGTGGTCCCCAGGAATTGGGATGTGCCATTTTGGCTACCAGCAGCAAATATCCCACCGGAGAGCAGAAAGTTATTTGCAGCGGGAAAGGAGAAAATCAATCCGGAAATACCCGCAAAGGCTACTGCCAACAGGCTCATGGCAATGGTGATTTTCGAAAGGTCGATCCACTCATTTAGAGAGAATACCGTGAAATTTGGTGGGAAGGCGCTTTGCCCCACCACGACCATATTTTGAATCGTGCGCGCGGAGAATAATTTTCCAATATCCGGACTCAGGTACCAAAATGAGAGCGGCACCAGCAATGCTGCGAAGATTATCGAGAGCCGGACCACGCGATCCTGATAAATCGGATCGGCACTTGTCTGGCTTGCGTGAACCGCCTCCACATCGACACATGACCCGCCACAGCGGATATCCCCTCCAAGCCGCCTTCTTAGAAGGCTGCTCCACAGGTCTGCCAAGCCATTCAGCAAGAACAATGCAAATAGAAGGGTCCAAATCTGCGGGAATTTTAGGGTTTGTAGGCTGAGAAAGATCTGATACCCCAAACCACCTACACCAACGATGCCGAGAACAGCCGCCGCACGGATAGCACACTCAAAGCGGTAAAAGCTGTATGAAAGCATATCGGTGAATGTCAGGGGGAATAAACCGTAGAGAAAGGCTTTTGAAGGAGAAATCCCGCTGTTCAACAAAGCGTACAATGGCTCATGGTTTGCCTCGTCGATAATTTCTGAGAACACCTTGGCAATGATTGCCGAAAAAGGAATGGCCAGCGCCAGAATTGCGGAAAGAGGATCCAAACCCACAATTGCTACAAACACCAGGGCCCAAATGACTTCATGGATCGATCGAAAGACAACTAATATCCACCGTAATCCCAACCACAAACCACGCACCAAGATCGGCAGTTCCTGATCCCCCCGGGCGATCGTATAGGATTTGATCCAGGTTTCCGAAACCACTACTCCGCCGAAAAAGCCAACGATGACACTCAAGAACAATCCAATCACGGCGAAGGCCAGCGTTGTCAATGTAGCATTAAGGGTTAATAGTAAGAACTCTCCACTCAAATCTGGATTCAAACTTGCTGATAGAAATCTCCCTCCAAGTGCAAGGCCCCCGGTGTTAACCATCTTATTTTGGAATATCCCGCTCTCCCACAACGCCCAGATAACACCCCCAATGAAGATCACCAGCCACATCATCCGCCGGTTGATGAATGCAGGTCGCTGGGGAACTTCTTGGGTAGTATCGACTGCTATCGAGCCAAGTGTCTTTTGCATCGGTCTAGGATGTCAGCCTCGATAAACTGATTTTATCATTTCATCTGTCACGTTTTCGGCCGCGGAATCGAATAAGATACGACCTCTTCGCAATCCAATGATGCGCCCAAAATTACTCAGCGCGAATTCGATGGCATGCAGGCTGCAAAAAAGGGTCTTTCCGGAGCAAACACTCAAATCCACCAGAATATCAATCACCTCTTTACTCAGCTCCGGATCGAGATTGGAGATCGGTTCATCGGCCAGGATCGCTTCAGGATCTTGAATCAAGACCCTGGCAATGGCTACGCGCTGCTGCTGGCCTCCCGACAGACGATCGGTTCGTTCGTAAAGTTTTTCCGGGATTCCAACCTGCTCTAAGGCATTAAATGCCCCCTGAACGTCCATTGGTCGGATCAAAGAAACCAGTGACTTGGTCAGGCTCCACCGGTTTAGATGACCGGCATTCAGGTTATGCACAACTCGCAAATTATCAACCAGATGGAATTGTTGGTAAACCGTTCCAACCCGGCTCTGAACTTGCCGCAGCGCCTGGGGACTCAGTTGATCGAGTCTTTGACCCAACACCCGTACTTCACCAGTTGTTGAGAAGAGAGTCCCATTCAGGAGCCTGATCAGCGTGCTTTTACCCGCTCCGCTGGGACCAACCACAGCTACCCGTTCCCCAGCCATGATATTGAAAGTGATATCTTCCAGGGCCGGAAACACACCAAATTTCCGGCTGACCTGGAACAATTCGAACACGGGTTGCTTCTCTGTAGCGATTATTACCTGCCTTAATTTATCTTGCCGATCTCGCGACCGACGGTTTCTATTTCAATGTAGTTGCCATTCTCGGTAACGATGAACCTCTCGGCGCTGAAGAGATCCAGGATTTCCTGGTGATCCGCGTTATTCACATCCAGCTGGGTAAAAGCGCGGGTGACATTTTCGATGAAGCCCTCCCCATACCGTTCTATAACATCTGGACGAATCACCCAATGGTAATCATAGT
>CALBUI010000078.1 GCA_937968125.1 uncultured Anaerolineales bacterium
GAAGACTGCTTCGAATAACCGCCCTCCGAACATACGCGCCGACTCCATTTCCGGAGATTCGAGGCGCCGCACACCTTTCCGGGTCCTGCCCACACGCAGCACAAAATTCTCTATCTCAAGCTCAGAGAAAGGCATTTCAAATTCACCATTTGCTTGACCAGCTGGTGAGTTGACTACTTTAACCCGGTAGCCTGAATCTGCTGCTTGGATATGAATATCGAAATCAAGATAATTTATTTCGTCCATCGTTTCACCACACTTAATCTATTAGAAAATATTGAGTCGCTTAATTTTCCCTGATGTGAAATCTCGATAATGATCTGCTCACGATGCACACCTGACAAGAATTACGGATTATGACAGATTTACCCCCTGGATTTAGGTGACTTTTCTATTCAAAGAAAATATTCACCAGGAAATGTTAAAATATTAGCTAAATAGTATTATACTATATCTAAATTGTCAACAATTTGTTTTTGGCGAAATTTATTGAAAAATGTTGATTGATCGAAAGCGGGTGTGTCTAAGAGAAATATTCGACTAGGGTGGTTTCGCTATTAATATCCTGTTTACACTGCAGGAAGATCAGAAAGGAATGATGAAAACATGGCAGAATTTATTTTCAACGGCATAAACGGCGCGACTGGGGGCTATGATCTCCCGCCACAATCTGCGCAGGTGATGGCAAAGATTGCCCGTGGAGTCCCCCTCGATATGGACGAAAAAAAGGACATCGCCATTCGCAGGGCGCTTGACCACCAGCAGGTTGAGCACTTTGGGATTCGGGAAGGCGCTGATCCCACAGATATTTCCCAATCTGGTTGGGGTGTTGTATTCTCAAAGAATCTGGTTTCAGCAGATTTGGATGCGCTTAAAGAAGCCCTGGATCCTTTGCTGAAACATCGCCAGGAAGGAGCCACGAAAACTGATGAGCGATTCTACCGTGAGTGCTCGGGAGAGTTCGGCTACCAGTCTGGCGCATCAAAAAATGATTTCCTGAAGCTGTTTGGCCGTGGACCCGGACCAGCTGATCCTGAGAAATTACCCTATTACCTGCTGATCGTTGGTTCTCCTCACGAAATACCGTACTCATTCCAATACCAGTTGGATGTTCAATATGCCGTTGGACGGATTCACTTCGATCAACTTGAAGATTACTATCGTTATGCAGTCAGTGTTGTGGAGGCAGAGACAAATGGCTATAACCTCGCCCGTCAAGCCGCCTTCTTCAGCCCAGCCAATGCGGATGATCCTGCCACTCAAATGAGTGCAGCTGAATTGGTTTCCCCCCTGGCAAAATATTTGCAAGAAGATCAACCAGATTGGCAGGTTCAGACCCTGATTGAAGACCAGGCACACCAGGCAGATCTAGACCAGCTGCTGCATGCACCCCAGGCCCCAGCCTTACTCTTTACTGCCTCTCATGGCATGTCCTTTCCCAATGGGGATCCCAAACAGTACCCTCACCAGGGCGCGCTGCTCTGCCAGGATTGGCCCGGTCCCAAAGGTCACCGCGGACCCATACCTGAAGAGTATTATTATTCCGCCGATAACCTCGCTGGAGATGCCAACCTCTTCGGTATGCTGGCTTTCTTCTTCGCCTGTTATGGCGCCGGCACACCTCACATGGATGATTTTCACCGCCGCGCCTTTATGGAACCCAAAGAGATCGCCCCCTCAGCTTTCCTATCCAGACTCCCACAGGACATGCTCTCTCATCCTAAAGGGGGTGCACTGGCGGTTGTGGGTCATGTAGAAAGAGCCTGGGGCTACTCATTTATGTGGGATGGTGTTGGCCAGGATCTGGTCACATTCGAAAGCACCATGAAGAGACTTATCGAAGGCCATCCAATTGGTTCCGCGCTGGAGTACTTTAACTCACGTTATGCCGAACTTTCCACCGACTTAACTACGGAAATCGATGAGACGGACGAAGCCACCCAGAACGAGGTCAAGCTGGCTGGGTTATGGACAGCCAATAAAGATGCTCGTAATTACATGATCATAGGTGATCCTGCGGTCAAGCTGGTCGCCGCAGATGGTACCAGTTCCGCAGCTGAGCGCAGCAAAGTCTCCGAACTGCTCAGTGAACCACCAGTTTCGGGACCATCAGGAGAACAGGTTCAACCAGCAGCCACACCCTCCCCCCAGCCAGTTGCGGCTGCCGTTCCCGTCCCGCAGGGGGTGGCTCCTGTTTATGTCGATTATGGTCTCGGGGATACCTTCCGTAAAGCTGGCTCCAGCTTGAGCGATGGTCTCCAGACCATGGTCTCCAAGCTGACCGATTTTCTTGGCAAAGCGCTCGATGATGCGGCCAGCCTGGAGGTCTCTACATACGTCAGTGATGACATTGAAAGTGTCAAATACGAAGACGGTGAATTCACCAACACCAAACTGCGTGCTTTGACCCGGGTTAAAATCGACGGCGATACGATGGTCGTCGTGCCTGAATCCGACGGTGATGTGGATGCCGACCTGTGGAAGATCCACCTGGAGATGCTCCAGCAAGCCCAGGCCAGCCGGGCAGAACTGGTCAAGACTGCTGTTTCGGCAGTTTCCGGTTTGTCTAACCTGTTGAAACCTTGAACTTGCCTACCGGATTTGCTGCACCTTTTTTGAATCTTTTAATCCCATGACGGATCAAGATCTTACTCAAGGCGAAATGAAAGACGAAATCGTTGCTATCCCGGCTGCGTTCAGTTCCTGGCAGTTTGAGCCTGCAGAAGAAACTGCTGGAATAGCGTTCGGATTGGGTGATTCGGAAGATATCCCGGTTTGGCGGACCGAATTACCAGCTGACCTTGATCAAGCCAGCCAACAACTCAATTCGGATCAAGCCCAAATCGCTGATACACTCGCCGCTTTGAACACCACCCCCGATCGCATTGATGGGCTTGTGCGCCAGGCGCAGGTGGCAGGTACAGCTGGTGTCTCCTTCGACACGAGCGGCATAGATGCCCTGTCAGAGCCAGAAGCTGATCTGCTCGACATGGTGCAGACCATCAACAGCCCATCGATTGGAGTTAGTTTCGCGGTTGGGGACGAGAAGACCTCCAAAATCGAATCAGCTTTTAGCCATTTCAATGACGATATGACCCGTCTGCTGCGCCTGGTTGCCAACTTCGCATGGGTCGAGACGGAGATTGGCGGAGAACTTCTTGCCCGGTCGGTGGTCAGCTGGACCGGTGATATGGACACCAGCTGGGCGAACGGGTTAAAAGTTGAGATTTACCAGCTGCACAAGCGCTCCTTGGGCCAGGCACTGGCCACTCGCAACATCGCCCTCCACGCTGTTACCATCACTGCCCAGAGCGCCCTTAAACTGTCGGTCCTTCTGGCAACACCTGGCGGTGGGTTGCTCGCCTTGCCCATGGTGTGGAAATATGTCAAACAGATCATGGCTGATGTCCAGAGGTATAAAGAGATCACCAAAGTTCCAATTTAGATGCATGCTTGTTTATTTTCCGGCTCATAACGGCGTCCTCGCCGCTAATTATCAATAACAAATTATATTTATCAACTAATACAAAGGAGTTTACCAATGGCAAATGATTTCACTTCATCCCTCAGGAACGCCGCCGCCAGCGTGGCCAAGTACGTTGAAGACGCGGCCGAAATGGAGGTCATCACCAAGTACGTCGAGATCGATTCGGATGCTGAGGCCGATTTTGAAACTGCCAAACCCGTCGCCCGCACATTAATCAAGCTCGATTCGGACAGCGAAACCGTATTCCCCATGCGCGCTGGACAGGGAGATGCTTTGGAAGTCGATTTACCTCTCTTCGAGCTCCACCAGCAAAACGTGAGTACGGCCATCGATTACCGGGCACGCATCCTCAGCGCCCTGTTGAGCACGGTTATGTCACGGGACAATGAGGCCTGATGGATAAAGTCTCTAAATCTGAGCAGGAATGGCGCCAACAGCTCTCCGATCAGCAGTACCACGTTCTGCGCGAAGCAGGCACCGAGCGACCTTTTACCGGCGAATACGTGGATAAGGAAGATGACGGGATGTATGTGTGTGCGGCCTGCGGCAACAACCTGTTCTCCTCGGATACAAAATTTCACTCAGGTTCAGGTTGGCCAAGTTTTTGGGATGTCAT
>CALBUI010000079.1 GCA_937968125.1 uncultured Anaerolineales bacterium
AATGTATTTGTTTTTTGGATACAATCCAAATCTGTGCATCAACTCCCAAATGACGAATGAAGTTAGTTCACGTGATTTCCCAGACTGATAAATGTCTTTAATAAAACGAATGGGATTTTTAATACCCTTTTCCTCAGAAGGTAAAGAATATTGTCTTGTTAATTCATTCCCCATTTACTATCCTTTTAACTCTTTGAATCAAATGATTGCCTTTTTATATAATTTCATTCAAATACTTGATCGCCATTTTTTACAGCGTCCAATACAATGTCTGAAATTTCGGGGCGCATGAACCAACTAGGAGGCATCTCTCCTTTTAAGAACATTGCTCTGGCTTGTGTACCGCTGATTATGCGTAATTTGTCATCCTCATCATGATTAGGAGCTGCGCTGTTGTCATTTATATAGTTTTGCATTATTTTTGAATAGAAAATCTCATCAAATTTGACTATTTTTATGCCTATATCGGGAAATTCATCGAATATTCTATGGGATGCATATGGGTCATAATAATTTCCAACACCTGTATGATCCCGGCCGACAATAAAATGACTGCAACCAAAATTTTTACGGCAAAGTGCGGTAAATATGGCCTCTCTGGGACCTGCATACCTGGAGAAGGTGGAAAATGCCGCTAAAACTACTTTGTCTTTCGGATAAAAACTCGCAATCATCTTCTCATAGCTTTTGATTATGTATTCTGGTTTGAAATCCCCGCCTTTCTTTTGACCGATCACTGGATGTAAGAGAAGACCATCACATTTTTCGTCTTCCATAGCTTTTAGCTGCATAAATTCATGTCCGCGATGGATAACGTTGCGAGTATGGAAACCAAGTACTTTTGCCCAACCTCGATCTTCAAACAACCTCCGAGTCTGCTTGGGGGATTGTTCATACGCTCTCATAGCGGACTTTCTGCCTTTGATCAAATCAATTTTGCCCGCCAAAAGAATGGGTTCAAATGATTGAAACATCCTTACTCCAGGATGATCATTGGAAGTCGTTCCATACATCCTTTGGGCTGCATCTTCCAGATCAAAGCGGTATTTTTCACTCAAATGGAAAAGAGCCAGAACATCACCAGTATCGTTCGTTAATCCGATGACATCTCCAATATCGAATTTATTGGCTGTCTCTTCAGATACATCAAGTGTGATGGGTATCGGCCAGATGATGCCATTTGCGAGACGCATGCTACCTAAAACAGAGAGAAAATCTTCTTGCCCCATGAATCCTTCAAGTGGACTGTATGTGCCGATCGCGATTTGTTCTACGTCCATCAATTTATTCTGATCCAGCCTAATTTTCGGTAGAGACTCTAAATAACTTTTATCAGGTGGATTAGATAAAACACGATTGACCAACCTCCCGCCATGAGGGGGAATTAATGATGAAGATGAGTTGTCACAAAGGTAATTAGAAGATTCTAATAAATGAATATATCCGTTTTCATTGAGGTAATTGCCATTGTCTTTAACAACCAATTCGACATGTCGAATTAGTTTATTCAACATATTGATACAATCGAATGGGTATTTTCCGATTGCAGTCTCGGCTGCCAGGGTTAAACCCGCTGCACCATCCATAATAGTGCTGATGACATCATGTACTTCTGCTCGAGTTGGGTTTTTTCTCTCAACCATTGTTTCTAACAGGTTTGTGGCGACAAAAACACTGGTTTGGTAGCGTTGCGCTTTTTGGATAATGATCTTTTGAGTAAAGGGGATCTTCTCGATAGGAATCTCTTTACTTAAGTCACCTCGATCGATCAGTATAAAATCAGATTTATTTATAATGTCATCAATATTTTCTAAGGCATCGATACATTCGACTTTAGAAATAATTTTCATCTTGTTTTGGGTCGCTATTCTGACTTCATCAATTGCTGTTCCGGACCGTACAAAGGAAACCGCAATGTGTTCAATGCCCTTTTTTAAACCCAATTTTATAGATTTATAGTCTTTTTCTGATAGGGTGGGGAGCTGAAACTTTTTATTAAAAACTGGGTCGACGACAACTGCTTTATTGCGTCCGAAAGTGCCACCCGAGATAACTTTTGTCCTGACGTATCCATCGTGGACGGTGGATACATCCATCACCCTTAGGATTAATGTATCGAAATCAATGTGGATTAAATCTCCTGCTTCCAATTGTTCAATAATATAGTCTGGTTTGAGGCTGAGGACATGCTCATTACCCGTTATTGTCTGAGCACACAGCTTGAGCTCATCGTTCTCTCTTAGGTGGATATAGTCCTGCTCTAAATCACCTGTTCTTATTTGAGAACCTTCGGTGTCCAAAATGAAGGGAATGCCAACTTCTTGGGACAAATTAATAAAATATTCCAGATCCTCTAGGCTTGAGTGAGACATATTTACTCTGACAAAATCGACACCTTTATCCTTGATCGTGCGGAGAGCATTTTCGGTGTTGGTAGCAGGTCCTAGAGTTACGATTATTTTTGTTTGGTTATTGTTCATATTATTTTGTTGAGAAATTCAGTATTTAATTGATTTTTATTTTTCGTGGATAAACCCCTGATCGTTGAGATAATCGATAACGAACTTGGCGTTTTCCTCAGGGGAAAATGTGACGGTGTCCAGAGTGATTTCAGGTTGGATGGGTGGTTCATATGGATCATCAATCCCAGTTACACCTGTAATGGCACCACTGCGAACCTTGGCATAGATACTCTTAACATCCCTATCTTCACAAACCTCCAATGGGGTATCGACAAACACCTCCACAAACTGATCACTGCCAACCATTTCCCGGACAGCATTACGGGCTGCCAGGTAGGGGCTAACCACCGCGCAAACCACGACGCCGCCAAGGCGAACTAATTCAGATGCAACATAACCAATGCGCCGGACGTTTGTGTCTCGATCCTCTTTACTGAAGCCCAAACCTTTAGAAAGATGGGTGCGTACAACATCACCATCCAGCACTGTTATCCTGCGCCCATATTCAAGCAACAACCACGACAGCATTTCAGCTGTCGTCGATTTCCCTGAACCACTGAGCCCCGTGAACCATATGCAGATCCCTTTTTTGTATTGGGGTGGCTGGATTTCAGCCAATTTTTCAGCGACATCTTGTTTAAAGAGAAGCCATGGCGAATTATTGTTCAGGGATTTTGAGTGGGAAGTTTCTCTTGTAACTGCGGATACAATCTCAGATGGTTCTTGAACAGACACATCGGCCTGCAACTTGGCAGGGATAATCTTTACATTGAGTTCATTGCTGTACTTCGAGATTAGTTTAATAGTTTCATCTGGGGGATAAAACGAATTGTCTCCAGATAAATTGATGAGGTTGACCTGGTCATATCCGATAAACGAGTGATTGGCTCCATAGTTTCTCTGGATCAAGGTTTGCAGCAACAATTCACGGGGTCCAGCATGACGCATTGCGTAAGGTAGTAGCATCAGCAAGAACTGATCTGGGTCAAAGTGCCGGTTAGCCAACTCGCGGTAGGTATTTACGAGGGTGTAATAATCGAAATCACCGAGTTTGGTCATGCCAACAGCAAGTTGAATCAGAAAAAGCCCGTCAATATCTTCTAATTCTTGCATGCTTTTATCCATATGCTCGCGCATCATTGGGCGATGGGCTTGCACAGCAATCACATTTTGAGATCCAATCTCTGTTAATTTTGCCCGGATTTGGGAGGGGATCAACCGCAAATTTGGAAAATCAAAATGACGTGGCAGCTGCAGAACTCGGAGTCTCCCGGATATATTGAGCTCCCCCCAAGTCTGCATCTCGTTAACCATGGGATGTTGCAGATTCTGGGTTCCAAATACTTTCTCAGCAACCTGGGTTCGATCCCAATAATAAATTTCCTCGACTGTCATGATTGCTAATAACTCGAATTCACTGTTCCTCAAGGCAATATCGCTGTCCAGATGAATTGCTGAATCAGCAGTCACGGGAAGGGTAACCGGGATTGGAAAAAGATACCCATTGGCCAAACGCATCTCACTCAGTACTTGCTCATGATCCTCCTGACCCATAAACCTGTCCAAGGGCGAGAAAACTCCTGAGGCTAATAATTCCAAGTCACTTACAGAACGGGGGGAGATTTGGATTGATAGCAAATGATCTGCGTAAGTCTTTAGTTCTTCAGATGACTCAGCCGGGACCATGAGATCAATAAGCTTTCCACCATATGGAGCGATCATGGTCGAGTTATTCGTATAAAACAATGGTAATCTTTATAATTTTCGGGTATTGGGCACTTGATAATTGGTTTATATCGTCTGGGATTACTCCCAGATAAGCACCCCTTAAGTTCATAAATAAATCTATTAGGGGAAGTAGAACGAATCCAAATAGCTATGGTAGTAGCTAACCCTTTAGATTTTTGATTTTGTGCTAAATTAGATTGAGGGGATTAATTCTTATCTGTGTGACTATTTTGTCAATTTATGTTGTGAATTTACTTAGTTGGAGTGTCCACCATGTATGCTAATTAATTAGCAACAGCAATTAATCAGGTCATTAGTAATATTTTTCGAACCGTGACGTAAGATCAAAAATCCCGGTTGGTTAAGAATTCAAGCCCTGCGCAGCCCGTTCTCCCCAATCTCAACTAGCTGCTCCAGCGTCCTTCTCAAGGTTCGGAAATAGATTAAACTCGGTTAATGATCGAAGTGCTCAATAACGCTATGCTCGGTTTGTAATTTATTGGCCCAGGTACAACGCGTTGATGACCTCACCAGCAAAATCGGTGAGCGAGCCATCCCAGAACAAATTATGTGTGCAGCTGGTAATAGGGCTCCCAGATGGAGATTCACAGGTGAAGATATCGGCACCATCTCCGACTACACCAGTGACTGAAAATGCACCTCTGACGGACATGAGAATATCACCATTGCTATCTATCCAGGTGGCATTGATGTCTTCACTGCTGGTATCGTTGAGGCCAACTACAGATCCATCGAAATATAGCGCCCAATCCCCACTTGTATTCGGACCAAAAGATCCGTTTGAAAAGATAAGCAGGTCTTCATCCCCGCCGCTTGCTCCAGTAACCGAAAATGAGCCTCGGAGACTGATGACCAGGTCACCATTTGGAGCAAATCCAATCGAATCAATGTCCTCACCTGTCAGTCCGACATCCTCTCCATCAAAGTAGAGTTCGTAGGTACCGGAAGTAAAATCGCCGAGATTTGTCGGAATGAAGCGCACAATGTCAAAATCATCCACAGCGCCGACGTCGGGAATTGTGCCAGCTGCGCCAAGGCTGAGTAGAATATCGCCGTTCGGTTCTATATGCAAAGCATCGATTTCTTGTGAACTGGCATCCAATCCGACATCAGAACCATCAAAATACATCGACCACTGACCGGTGGAAGTATCTAAGGCTACGATATCCTCATCTTTGAAGGCAACGCTTCCGACGGTTCCGCTGGTATTGGAACTTAGATAAAATACCGAGGCTTGCTCTTGTACAGTGACAGTCACAATCGCGGTGTCGCATTGGCTGTCTACATCGCAGATCTGATATGTAAAGTTGTCGGTGTCTGCGAATCCAGGATCCGGCGCGTAGTCTATTGTGTCATCAGTTGGATCGGTCGGGGTGAGGTTATCAATGACAGTAGCTGTGCCATTGCTTGCCTGTGCGAAGATAGTGATTGCACTCGACGATGGTCCATCACCAAAATCATCGTTCGTTAGAACAGCGATATTGATTGATCCATCCATAATCACCGAAGCCGAGTCGTCATTGGCGGTTGGCTGATCGTCAATTGGATTAATTGTTATCGTCACCGTTGCTGTGTCACAACCACCCCGGGAATCACATATCTCGTAAATGAAGCTGTCTGAGCCATTGTAGTTTGGATTCGGGGTGTATTTGAAAGTGTCATTTGGATTCGTTATCAAACTTCCATTTGCCGGATTTGCACATCCAACACAGTTGGTGTTGATCGAGCTTGGATCAAGGCTGCCATCCGGATCGCTGTCGTTATCAGAAACATCGATGTCTACTGGTATGTCCTCGTCGGTGCTGGCAGCATCATCATTAGCCTGCGGAAGGATATTGGGTGGGCCACCAACGAAATCCACGTGCAGCAAGGGAGCTGCAGCCGAAACACCATTAAAGGATTCGGCTACCCGCTTACTCCCAGGGGTGCCAGTGATAATAATCGCCAACGAGTTGCCTTCTGTCCAGAGAGGCTGGTTGACGATCTCCTGGATGATCGGGGTGAGATCCGGAGTCCGGTAATCAGCAGTGCCTGTCTGGTTCTTTACCCATGGGGGCACATTAATCCAATCTACTGATTCAGATGTCAGGTCTCTAAGTGTGATATTGTTGGTGGTATTGTCGAAAATTAAGGCATTATCTGTGCCTTCTCCATAGAAGGTCAAGTCTGTTTGGCCGGAGTGGGATTCGTCGGCCTGAAATTCTATATATGCATTGTTGATTGTGGCACCTTGCGGGATCGGGAGCCCATTGAAGCGCAGCCCGACAGTTTGATCCTCTCTATCAAAGATCAACTCAAGATCGCTGCTGGTGAGTGATACACGACCGGATGCTCTCTCTTCGGCATCGTCGTAACTAGCTGTGACACGGATATCAATCGATTGAGGAGGATTATCGCTGATGGTGATGTTGACGGTGGCTGTGGTGCAATCTGCATTGGCATCACAAATTTGGTAGACGAAGCTATCTGGCCCAGTGTAGGGAGGGGTTGAAGTGAAGTCAACTGTGTCATCAGTGGGATCTGCTGGCGTGCCACCATCAATTACCGATGCGGTACCGTTGGTCGCGGGAGAGGTTATGGTAATGGCACTTGATGAAGGTCCATCCCCGCCGAAGTCATCGTTGCTGAGGACGTCAATATTGACCGAGCCACCCACGAACACAGCTGCCGGGTCGTCATTGGCAATCGGAAGATCTTCGACAGGAGTGATGGTGATGGCGAAGGACTGTCCTGTGAGCACATTCCCCAAACCGTCATCCACATCGAAGTCAAAGCTGTCAGAAGTGGTATTGCTGTCATCGTGGACGTAGGTCAGCAGACCGCC
>CALBUI010000080.1 GCA_937968125.1 uncultured Anaerolineales bacterium
TCCTGGAGATTTGCTCGAACGAGCCGCAGCATCTCGCAAATCTGAGGCAAATGCGAAAGAGATTGAACTGCAGATTGAGGTAGAAGAAGATCTGCCAGAAGTTGACCTCGATGCGGACCGGATGACCCAGGTGCTGGTCAACCTGCTGGATAATGCCCTGCGTTATACCCCAAAGGGGGGCTGGATCAACTTATCTGCATATGAAGTCGAAGAGAGGGTGGAGTTAAATGTCCATGATTCAGGACCGGGAATTCCTGCAGAGGATCTGGAACACCTGTTTGAGCGCTTTTACCGCGGGGATAAATCTCGCCAGCGGGAAGAGGGTGGTTCCGGTTTAGGTCTCGCCATTGCCAAATCTTTGGTCGAGAATCAAGGTGGTGAAATCAGGGTGGAGAGCCCACCTGGAGAAGGGGCCAGGTTTGTTGTTGAACTTCCTGTTAGTGGCGAATAACTAAACAAACCCCCACTTTCCACCATCAGTGTATATATTGGGGACATGGACGAGCGCGAATGAACGCGGATATAGATATCAGGTATTTGATACTGCTAATTGGATTTGACCTTGTTCTATACCCGGAAGCTGAAACTCCTTGAACCACTGATTCACAGAGTACGCTGAATTCACTGAGAATTATCATCAGGGCAATTCCATCTTCGAGCTATTTAAATAATGAGCAAGTTTCATTCAGTAGAATCAGAATTTTCAATGCTTCAGCGGCAATGACCCGATATTCGTAAATTTAAATTTTGGCTATTCTTTCCCAATAAAACGAGAATTTGCTTTTGATAGGTCGCTCTCGAAATCTTTGAATCACTGATTCGCAGAACAAACTAAAACCACTGACGAACACTATAAGGATAAATTACCGTTCTAGTCCTCAGCTGATGTAGAGATTGAATTATCAGGGATTGGTTCTCCGGTCTGCTGCTCGTCTGGAAGCTTGAATTTGAACCAGGTTGGGATCACGCTGATCAAGGCCAGGATAGCTGTGATGATGAGCGGCACCCGCGGATTAAAGCGATCCCACAATTGCGCCCCAATCCAGGGTGCGGGCAGCGAGATCAATCCCAGGCTGCTGCGGAACATGCTAATAAAAACGCCCAGGTTTTCCTGGGGAACAACTTTGGAGACCAGAGACTGGTAGGTAGGACTGAGCAAGCCCACGCTGCCGATGGCAATTGTACGCAAGCGGCCGATCGAATCGGATATCCAGTCTCCGAAGATTTGTAAGGTCAGGTTCGCTACTGAGATCAAAGTGAAGACAAAGCCGACCTGGACCACGCTGGCGCCGAGCTCGGTGAGGTAGATTGGGAGCAGGATGCCATACATACGAGCTGGCAATATTAGCCAGGACCATAGCGAACATGAACCAGCGCATAAGCGGGGTTAGCAGAGGCTGTTTTTATCCGACATATGGTGTGATTGCTAATTCGGCTGATATGGATAGCTTGCTTGTTTTTTTTACCGCAGAGCACACAGAGATCGCAGAGTTTTTCTTTTTAGTTTCTCCGTGTTATCTGCGTTCTCTGTGGTGGAAATGTAATGAGTTGACTCAAACAGGGTTAGCTCTCTGCCAACAATCCTTCCAGCGCTGAGCGCGACTCGCTTTCAATCTCGGCATGCAGGCTGCTGCCGTGTGCATCCATAGTCACCACAGCCGGGAAGTCTTCCACCCGGATAACCCACATCGCTTCCGGAACACCGAAATCAAGTTTGTAGACAGTAGTCACCTCGAGAACAGATTGCGCGATTAGGGAAGCTGCGCCGCCAACTGCATGGAAATACACCCCCGGAACTTCCTGGCAGGCTGCCAGCGTCTTGGCTCCCATGCCGCCCTTGCCGATAACGCCTTTGATGTTGAAGTGACGCATGACATCGCCCTGGTAGGGTTCCTCGCGAGTGCTGGTCGTTGGTCCGGCAGCCACAAACTTATACTCTTGACTATCCAGGCCTGAGACCACTGGTCCGCAGTGATAGATCACGCCACCATCCAGCAGTGGTTTGATCTCCTGGTAGACTTGCTGGTCATCATCGATTGGTGTCCGGGTAGCCTTGATGAAGGTTTCAACCATCCACTTGTGCGCCGCGTCCCTACCGGTCACCATGGTGCCAGATAGCAAGACCGGGTCGCCCACTTTAAGACTGTGGATAGCCTCGTCGCTGATGGGAATCGATACCTGCTGCATTATGCCCTCCGTCTCACTGATAGGAAACCTGATCGTTCTTGACCACCATCTGCCTCCTGCGGTAAGCCCAGCACATATAGGATACCGATACGAAATAGCTGGCCGGCAGGCGGTGTTTGGAGGTGATCTTGGTGCCCAGCACAGTAGTTTTCCCGCCGAATCCCATGGGACCAATACCAAGCTGGTTAGACTCTTCCGTTAATTGCTGCTCCAGGTCATTCATCTCCGGATTAGGATTTGAATCATCCAACTGGCGCAGAAGCACTTCCTTCGAGGCGACGAAAGATGAGCCCCGATCGCCGCCGATGGCGATGCCCAGGATGCCTGGCGCGCAGCCCTTGCCCTGGGCTTTTTGGACAGCGTCCAGGGCGACATTGCGCACCCCGGCTAAATCTCTGCCCGCGCCGAGTTCGCTGTTTGGCAGGGAGTATTGAGCGCCCACGTTCTCACAGCCACCCCCCTTGAGCATTAGATCGATCTGCAGCTCATCGCCCTCGATCTCTTCAAAATGGATGGTGGGAAAGTGCTCGTCACCAATGTTATCCCCAGAATTCACCCCGCTTATTGAATCCACCGCGTTAGGACGCAGGTAGGATTTATCGGTTGCTTGTGCTACAGCGCTCTTGATTTGCTCCCGCATTCGGCGCGTGCTCCAGCCCTCTGGATAATTGACGTAGAATATCGGCGTGCCGGTGTCCTGGCAGATTGGGGTTGAATTCTCACGGGCCATATCCACATTTTTTAAGATCGTCTCCAAGGCTCCCCGAGCAGCGAAGCCAGGTTCTTCCTGCTGAAGTGCATCCCGCAATCCCTCTTCGACATCTGGCGGCAGGTTCGTCGCGGTTAACCGGATTAGCTCGAGAATGGGTTCGGTCAAATCTTGCATTGAGGCCTCCTGAAGAATTATTGAGATCAAAGCTGTATCTCATTACGACACTAACTAGAAAAACTAATTGTACCCCTCTCTAGGATTTTGAAAACAGTATAAAAAAGGCGAAGTTCAAATGTAGTGTTGGCCATTCATATGGGATTAATTGCGTGATACTGCGAAATTCTCTATCAGATTACGACTTTCATTCTTAATCCAAGTTTACTTGGTATGCAGGTGAGCCGGGTATAATACCGGACGACAATGGACGATAAAACTTTAGAGACTTTAGAATATCCAAAGATCTTGGAAAGGATCGCGGCTTATGCCTCATTCGCGCCGACGGCCGATAAGGCATCAGCTTTGCGACCGCTTTCTGATTTAAAGGAAGCCCAACGACTCCAGGCGGAGACAAGGGAGGCCTTCTCCCTGCTGGTCACGACACCAGACTTGACCATCGGTGGGGCGCGGGATGTGCGCGAACAGGTCGATTTAGCCAGCCATGGAGGTGTGCTGACACCGGTCGATCTGTTAGACGTGAAATCGACCCTGATCGCGGGCCGCACCCTGGCACGTAAGTTTGAGCGGGTGAGTGAGCCATACCCGCGCCTGGCAGAACTGGCAGCCCAAATGCCACTGCCGGTCGGGTTGATCGACGCCATCACCAGAGCGATTTCCGATCGTGGGGAAGTGCTCGATTCAGCTTCCGCCAAGCTGGCCATCATCCGCCGGGATCTTCGCGTCGTCCATGATCGGTTGCTGACCAAGATGCAGCGCATGGTCAGCGACTCGAATATCGCCCAGTATCTCCAGGAAGCCCTGGTGACTCAACGGGATGGTCGCTATGTGCTGCCACTGCGTGCCGATTTCAAAGGTCGCGTGCGGGGTGTCGTTCACGATCAATCCGCTTCCGGAGCGACCTTATTTGTTGAGCCGCTATCCGTGGTGGAACTGAACAACCAATACCGGGAACTGCAGCTGTCTGAACGAGATAAAGAACGCCGTATCCTCCAGGCCCTGACTGATGAGATCGGCGCCTTCAGCCACGAGATTAATATATTAATCGATATCATCGCTGAGATCGACCTGGTGCTGGCAAAAGCCAAGTATGCCGAAGAGATCGATGCGCTGGAGCCGGAACTGGTAAAATTCCCCAAAAAAGGGCACCCGATCAGCGGTGGCAGCCAACATCCGGGCAGTGTGATTCGTCTTTTTGACGCGCGCCATCCGCTGCTCGATCCTGAAACAGTCGTGCCAGTAGATGTTGTTTTGGATTCCGAGACCTATGCTCTGATCATCACCGGTCCTAACACCGGTGGGAAGACTGTCACCCTAAAAACAGTTGGCTTGCTGGCTTTGATGGCGCAGTCTGGGCTGCACATCCCAGTCGGCTCTGGATCTGAGATTAGCGTATTTAAAAAGATTTATGCGGATATCGGCGATGAGCAATCCATAGAACAATCCCTGTCCACTTTCTCGGGGCATATTACGAACATCATTCGCATCCTGGACCAGGCTGACCGACAGTCACTGGTGATCCTGGATGAGCTGGGGGCGGGCACCGATCCACAAGAAGGAGCTGCGCTGGCGCGAGCATTAATGACCCACCTGCTTGGGCGCAACATCACCACCCTGGTCACCACCCACCACCCGGAATTAAAGGCTTTTGCACATGGCACACCTGGTGTGACTAATGCCAGCGTGGAGTTTGACCTCGAATCACTCAAGCCGACATATCACTTGACGATCGGCTTGCCCGGACGATCGAACGCATTAGCGATTGCAGAGCGCCTGGGAATGCCAGAGGGGATCGTAAATGGAGCCCGGGCTGAGATCAGCCCGGAGGACTTGCGGGCCGAAACCCTGCTGGAGGAGATCCATCGCCAAAGTGACTTAGCCCGCGAAGCCCGGTCTGAGGCCGAGCAGACGCGCCAGGATGTTGATCAGCTACGCTCAGACCTGGCTGCACGCCTGGATCAACTTGAGGATGAACGGCGAGAGGTGCTTGACCAGGCGCGTTTGGAGGCGAAAGCCAAGGTTGAGGAATTGGAGCGGGAATTAGCCGCGCTGCGACGCGGATTGGCTAAGGCCAGACAGCCGCTAGATGCTTTGGAAACAGTTGAAAAAAGAGTCGCCGATCTCGAGAAGGATCATGAGGAACCTGTCGAGCGTACCCCGCTCCAGGAGCAAGAGATCATTTACGACCGGCCAATCCGTCTGGGGGATAAAGTCCGGCTGCGTTCCTTAAACACGCGCGGCGTGGTGACTTCGCTGGGTGAAGAGGAACTAGAAGTCCAGGTCGGATCACTGCGCGTGCGAACACGCTTGTCTGAAGTCGAGCCAGTTAGTAGTGGGGGAGATGCTGAAGGTGATCAAGTCCGCCGGACAACCGCTCGAGAAAGGCAATCTGAGGGGGAGAGTGAAAGCATTTTGAATGCTCCTTCGCCCGGAATGGAGCTGGATTTACGGGGTCAAAGAGCTGATGAAGCGCTGGATCAATTGGAACGCTACCTGGATGCCGCCTACCTGGCCGGACTGCCCTTTGTGCGCATTATTCATGGCAAAGGGACTGGAAAATTACGCCAGGCGGTGAGGGAATCGTTGGCTGGAAACCCGCATGTCCGTTCGTTTGAAGCTGGGGGAGTGAGCGAAGGCGGGGATGGAGTCACAGTAGCCAAGCTGCAAAGCAGCTGACTATCATTCAATCCGATCGGCCAGCGCGCTTATGACCGCATCTGGGGCTCGAAATACACCGCTGACGCGGATTTTTTCTATTGTTTCAACTGCCAATTCGGGGGAGAAATCATCCGAGAGATGCAGCATCCCAATCGCAATGATGGTCAAAGACTTGCCTTCCAACTTGACCTTTTCCAGGTCCTGGCGGCTGAAGTGGTACACTCCGATACCAAAGGAGTGGCGTTGGACTGATTGCTGCAATTCACAATCGTGAGTCTGGATTTGATTGCGGATGGCGGTGCGGATGAAATCCGTTTTCAACGGATTTGGATGCTTTCTTTGGAGGGGGGTTTTCAATCCGTTAAATCTATCAGCCCCCGAATTAATTCGTGGCTGAAATTTAATCAAGGCACAATTATTACGATCAAGTTGCCGAGGATGATGATACCCAACAGAATCCAGATCAAAGCATTGGCTCCATTCTGAGCGGCCCAATACATCGCAATAGGCGGGATCAGCATCATCAATAAGGCAGTCAGATGCAGTTTAAATTTATTTTCCTTCAGGTTCTGTATAAAATTATCCATATAATCTCAGCTTCCATAAAAGCACCTCACCATAAATCTAACCAGACGCTCAGCATGGCAAAGATGCTGATCAAGACCAGGAGCACCGCGGTGTAAGCCAGGAGTTTGCGCAGGACATCACCCTCGCGCCCGGCCATACCGGCGGTGCTGGCGCCAACGACGATCTTGGTGGGAGCAAGGATAGATGCCAGGGCTGCACCTGCTGTCTGGGCGCCCAGAATAATCGCCGCGCTGTAGCCAAGCAGCTGGGCGGTGCGCAGCTGCAGTGCGCCGAAGACCACATTCGAGTTGGTATTGCTGCCGGTCATGAATGCGCCCAGGGCGCCGATCCAGGGGGCGACGATCGGATAGGCCCAGCCCATACTGTTGGCCAGACCACGCGCCAGGGTGTCTGTCATACCGGAACTCTGCATGATCACCGCCATGGCGACCATCGAAGCGATGCTGACGCTGGATGACATAACCCGCTTTACCATACCGGAGACGATCCTACCTGGGGCGCCACTTTCGTAGAGCTTTGCCCGGCGGTAAATAAAGTAAGCCAGGATTGATGACACCGTCAGAATAGCCCCAGCGTGCCGGAAGGGGGCGATATGTCGCCCAAGACCAGCCTGGGTCACAAAACCCAGGGAAGTTTCCAACTGTGGGAATTCAACCTGCAGGGCGACCTGCCCCAGGAACGCTTTGACGGCAGGGATCAGCTGGACGCTCAAGGTGACTGCGATCAAAACCACATAGCCGGATACTGCAATTAGTAGGGCTCGCCGGTCCAGAGCGCCACCTGCGATTTGCTCCCCACGGTAGCGGCGCGCCAGGGGGATGGAGATGATCAGTCCGACCATCCCGGCTGCGAAGGCGCCAATATTCCACAAACCGGAAGTCGCCACAATAAACTGGGTCAGGCTCATCGAGAAACCGAGGATAAGAATAGGGACAGCCAGGCGGCGCATAGCGCGCCATCCATCCGCGGCGTGGGCGACGAAGAAGCCGGTCACTGGACCAGCCAGCGACAGGAACAAGGCCGCCGGTGGCGCCAATACCTCTGCGGGGAGACCGGTGGCGGCCATTAAAGCGATAAATGAAGAACCCAGCGAACCAAAGGTGACCGCCCAGCCATGCCCCAGTGAAGGGATCACGACGGCTTGCAGCGGTGTGAAACCCAGACCGACCAGAATGGGTGCGATGACTGCCACGGGGACACCAAAACCCCCGACCCCCTGCAGGAAAGAGGCGAATACCCAACCGATGATCAAGGCCTGCATGCCCTTGTCCGCAGTCAAATGGGGCAGGGACTGGCCAATGGTGGTGATGGCGCCAGCTTCATCGGCCACCCGGTATAGCAGGAAAGCGGCCCAGATGACGAAGAGCACATCGATGGTGAGCAATAAAGCCTTGGTGTGGGATAGAGCCAGCAAATGTGCGCCCGCGCCAAAGAAAGCAATGGCAATGATCAGCGCGGTAATATAACCAACGCCGCCCGAGCGTGCCGCGCCCCAACGGAAGCCGACCATCAAAACCAGGATGAACGCAATTGGGATGAAAGCCAGGATGAAGTTCATTTATGATTTATTGGGGGAGAATTACCAAATGATGAAAGACGGGTCAGATTTTTTCGGCATTTTCTGTTTGCACTGTATCCCGTTTCATTGTGTACACATAAATACCAAGTGCACCCAACAGCAGAATGGGGAGCAAGATCAACCCTGCCTCGGGACCAAATGCACCGCCAGTGATCAGATCAGGTCCGCTGGTCGATTGGCGGATTAACTGGTAGGTGTACTGGCCGCTGACCGGAAAGCCAAATATCGTGCCTTCGAAAAAATTCCAACCGAGATGCAGACCGATCGGCAGCCACAGCTGTTTCGTTCTCAGGTAGCCATAAGCCAGAAATAAACCAGCCAAGAATAATCCCACGAATGCCAGCCAGGACAGGTTGGGATTCAGTGAATGTGCCAACGCAAAAACGGCTGAGGAAAGTAAAACCCCCAGAGATCGATTTAGACCCTCGCTGAGATTCTGCAGCCAGTAGCCCCGGCTGATCAATTCTTCCTGCCAGCTGACCAGGGCGAAGATCAGCAGCATCATCAGGATGGAGATGAATAGGTTTCCAAGGCTTTCTATTTGCCAGGCGAAGGACTCTACCTCCAGCCAGCCAAAAACCCATTCCGCCAGGAAGATCAACCCCATCATCAACCCGGTCAAGGCGAAACCAAACAACGTGTCGAGGACAGCCTGCTTGTCTCCCTTTAAACCCAGGCTGGTGAAAGATCGTCGATCGAGGTACCGCCGGGCGATGAAGACCGAGATCGTGGCCGCCAGGCTGATGATCAGCGTGCTGATTAGCAGAAAACCTGCAAATGAAATATCTGTCAGGATACTGAGAAGGGCGCTGCCCAAGGCTCCGAATAAGGCCACGCTTAACAACAGCAGCAGGCCCTGTCCCAGCAGCCGCCAGCCGGCACGCAGGCGGTCCTCGTCAGTTGAGACGAACAACCGCTGGAAAAAGGAAGGTTTGGGTGAGGCCGATTCTTCCATATACCTATTTTATCCTCTCATTCTCACTTGAGGTAAATGCCATCCGGGTCAAGCTCCTGGCGCAAGATTTCCAATTCATCCTCTCTAGGATGATCGGTAACTTGAAGCAGAGGGGCAACCTTGAGGTCCCAACCAGTGTTCTCACGTACCTGCTCCACTTCTACATTGGGGTGCAGGGCGGTCAGGGTTAGTTCGCCATCCTCATCTGGTTCGAGCAGACCGAGGTTCGTCACCACGGTCTGCGGACCTTGACCGCGCAATTTGGCAGCCTCCCTTTCAGACCGACCATTGAGGAATCCAGCTGAAGTGCGGAAATCCACCCGCTCTGGGAAGCGCCGCTTCTGGTGAGGGGTCATGATGTAGCAGCGGTTGGCCCAGGCGGCGATCTCCATCGAGCCGCCCGAACCGGGCAGGCGGACTTTGGGCTGCTGGTAGTCACCGATCACCGTAGCGTTGATATTGCCGAAACGGTCAATCTGTGCACCGCCCAGGAAGCCTACGTCGATATTGCCGCGCTGCAGATAGAGGGTGAAGATCTCATACATGCTGCACACCGACAGCGCGCCGCTCACAAGGGTTGGATCCCCAATGGAGAGAGGCAGGCGCGCCGGCTGGGCGCCGATCACTCCCGCTTCGTAGATCATCACCAGGCTGGGGGCGTGCGTACGCCGGGCCAGGTTGCAGGCCAGGTTGGGCAGCCCCACCCCGACAAAGACCACATCGCCATCCCGCAACAGCCGGGCCGAATTAATCGTCATCAATTCAGCTGCAGTATATGTTGTATTATCTGTCATAGTTTTTCCGCGAATTCACGCTAATGTACGCGAATTTTTTAAATATTTTCACTAATCCTCTTGTGTGTGAAAACCATTCGCTTCCATTCAAGTTTATCAGCACCAAAATTTATTAATAGACCTAATTCGAGTTCCGTCGCTTTCAAGTAATTGAGCAACTGGGCTTCATCATGTCCAGAAAGACGATCTATTGCTTTAATTTCTACAATAATTTTCTCAAATATGAGCAGATCAGCAACATATGTTTTTTTGAGGATATGGTTTTTATAGTGAACTGGTATTAGTTGCTGGGAGGTAAAAGGAATTGATCGGGACTTCAGTTCAATTTCCAAAGCTTCTTGATACACAGCTTCAAGGAATCCCACCCCCAACTCATTATGAACATCCATCGCGGCCCCTATGATTGCATAAACCTCATCCTTATAAATCAAATTAGACATTCTGCGCTCAACCCAATCTGAAGATTAAATTAGTGTCCATTCGCGTTCATTCGCGGATCAATACCTACCATAATTGACTGGATCGCTTAGGCGGGAAGTAACTTGCAGCCTGGCGTGGACTTCTGGGCCTAGTTTTTCCCAGTATTCGGCGCGGTTTGCGACACCGAAGACCCACTCATCAAGGTATTCCTGCACAGTGTCTGATTCACGACTGATAGAGTCCCACTTGAGATAGAAAGTATTGTCGCGATCGTAATACCCCTGTGTATATGATGGGTGCGCAGCATAGGGGACGTGGCAGACCGCATCTACGATAAAACCTGGGATCAACGTCCGGTTGGGATCAGAGCGGATCACTTCCTGGTCGACGATCTCCTCCGCGGTCAGGATTACTTTGTTGGCCGCGAAAGCAGCTTCTTTTTGTTCACCGATGATGCCCCAAATGTGAGCATTACCTTCCGCATCCGCTCTTTGCACATGGACAATGGCCACGTCTGGATTGAGAGCGGGCACGGTGACCACCTCCTGGTCAGAATAAGGGTCTTTTACCGTGCGGTACTGCGGGTTAGCCTGCTCCAGGTCCCCCGCTGCGGTTGGATTCATGGGCATAAATGGTAAGCCAGCAGCTCCGGCTTGCAGGCGGGTGATCATGCTGAAATGAGAATACTCCTCCCACTCCAGATTGCCTGCCTCGATCTCCTTGCGGACGATGCGCAAAGAGCCCACCC
>CALBUI010000081.1 GCA_937968125.1 uncultured Anaerolineales bacterium
TTCATGCGACCCTGGCGGAAATGCACATCTGCCTTGATATCTTCATGTTTACCAAGGTACTCATTCCCCACCCGGCTTCCGTGGCAAGCGGTACAGTTGCGAGTCATCGAAGGCGTCTGGTTGAAGACATGCCCTTCGATCAAGCCACCACCGACTGAATTTGGTTGACTGACATGGCAGTCTCCACAAGTGGTGTGGCAGCTGGCACAGTGGTTGCCAAACATCTCTTCTAGGGCTGGATGATTTTCGGGAGTACTGCGTGCATCTATTGCAGTCCAGTAACCCTGCAATGATGAATGCAGGCTGGTTTCAAAAGTATCAGTCACGTCTGAGTGGCAAGCGGCACATTGCTCCCCACCTGCGCTCGGATCGGCCACCATATCTGTATGTGCCCCATCTTTATCAAGTGTATCAACACCCCCATGACAATCTGTGCAAGAAATACTGCTGTGTTTATCCTCTCCGAAGGCCTCTATATCAACCAGCACCTTCTCCCATGGCTCCAACGGAACCACTTCGCCACCTCAACCAGCACCTTCGTTTTCACTCTCCGCTTCTCCCTGGGGAGCAGCTGTATCGATCAGCATGGTTTGATCCGTATGGCATTCAACACACGCACTAATCTCGTCAGGTGTACCTGCATCTTCTGATCCCTCTACTTCCGGTTCCTCAGTTTCTTCAGGCTCCGGTGACGGTTCTTCAGTTTCAACAACAGCGGTTGGTGAACTCGTTGGCTGCTCAATCGATTGCTCAGTCGCAACCGGGACCTGGGGAGCTGGGGTCTCAGGTGAACTGCAGGCAGAGATCGCAACAGATAATATTAAAAAACATAAAATAAACAGAAATAGTTTCGTTTTCAGCATATGCACTCTTCTCAAACTCGAAATTCGGTTTGTGACAGTATTCACCAACAAGATTTTAGATTAATCGACCCATAATTAACAGTGACAAAAATACCTTCCAACTATTGGTTGTGCTTATCAATATCCATAAGCAAAACTTATCGATTACAAGTGTTATTTCGGGTGAATATTTATAGTGAAATACATTCAAAATGGCTTATTAGCCCCCCTATTTTGGTTTCTACATATCAATTATGAGAATTCTTGTCAGGATTCCTTGACAATTTTTATCCTGCAGTTTAAGATAATCCGAACGTAACTGAATACGTGGAGATTAAGCGGCTGAACCTCGCAAAATGCGAGGCGACGAGGTGGAGGTTCCCTCCTGTTAAGGAGGCGCTAAATCAGGTCAGAAATTGAACCTGGTGAAAATCGAGCAGATCAGCGGATGCCTCTGAAGCCTGACCACGGGCTTCCCTTCTCCCTTCCAAGATAAAGTCCTGACCGAAAACCACGCAGCGATGGGTGGCACAAGGGCAGGATAGTGGTCCAGGATCAATTGTTCGATATCCTGGCTCATTGGGAAGGGTGCGAAACCTACGTATTTGCATGGGTATGCACCTCTGGGTGCATACCCCATTTTTATGCAAATTGAAGACTGATTAATTCTTCAATCACGAAAAGATCGACAATTTGGAAGTGTGGGAGGTGAATGGAATGGAATCGGGATCTAACGGAAACAACCGCTATGATCGTTACCATATCGAAACCAAACCAGCCCCTGATATCAGCGAATGGCCGACCCGGTTTACTGTTGAAGTTGGGAAAATTGGTCTGGCAAAAGAGTTGCTGACAGAAATTTGGCATCATAAATTCCAAAACTGGGATGTCATCACTAGCCGCCCTTGCATGTACGGCGTTTTTTCTGGACCGGTGGGAGGGTTCTCACCACAGCCTGAACACTGTGTAGGATGTTTGCGCTGCACGACTGAATACCCTGATTTTGTCAAAGTAAGTCACAATCCCGAACGGAAGAAATTGGGGGATAGCTACTTCACCTCCAATTTCATCGATGCAATCAGCTACGAGGTGGAACAAGGGATGATCCCAGTCAAGGGCGCTGGATATCGAGGGAAGTTTGGTGGTGATGGATGGGATGGAATGTGGACCGACATGTCAGAAATTGTGCGTCCAACCAGGGATGGTATCCATGGTAGGGAGTTCATTTCCACTGTGGTAGACATTGGTTACCGGCCAAATATGTTGACATTCGATTCGCAAGGCAGGCCAACTGGTCCGACCCCAAGGGTGATTTCTATACCAATTCCTTTGATATTCGACAACCCTCCACCCTCCGTTTCAGGAGAACTAATTTGGAAGATCTATTCCCAGGCAGCAAATTCAATCGGATCTCTGGCAGTGCTGCCACTTGGAGCCATCTTAGAACATAATCTCGAAAGTGATCATGTCATCCCTCTGGTCGCGCCGGAGGAGCAAGAAAATATTGACTTATTGAGCGGTACTCCGTTGATGATCGAGATGGATGGCTGGGATGAGCAGCTACATCGGCACATCCACGATCTATTTCCAGAAACGCTCATCTGTCTGCGGATGCCATTCTCATCTTCAGAAGAATTGTTAGCCTATAACAAGAAAGGCATTCATGTTTTCCATTTGCTGGCTGATTTTCACGGTCAGGGTGAGGATGGAGAATTTGTATTGGATTTAATTCGCCAGGCTCACACTGCTTTTGTGGAGGCAGGCGTGCGGCAAGAAGTAACTTTGCTGAGCAGTGGCGGCATCATTGCGGCAGAACATATTCCAAAGGCCATCCTGTGCGGACTGGATGCAGTGGCTTTGGATACACCTGTCCTGGTTAGCTTGCAAGCCGAGTTCTCCGGGGAATGCGCCGACCGGAATGAAAGTGAATTTAATATGCCTAATAATCTTGATTTAGATTGGGGGCGCCAACGACTGATGAATTTGACTGCTTCCTGGAGGGACCAGCTATTGGAAATCAGCGGCGCTATGGGTTTGAGGGAGATCAGACGCATGCGCGGCGAGATGGGTCGGGCGATGTTTATGGTTGACTTGGAAAGCGAGGCTTTCGCGGGGATTGAAGGCTATGAATACGGATAAATCAACTCAAGTGAAGATTGTAGAAAAACATATTGCCAACTTGCATGCAGGCTATCATGGTCGCGCAGAAGGATTATTTCCTGCGCCGGATGCTTTAGGTGATTTTCGCTGGACTGATGATCTAATCTTATCCACCTACTACCAGGCTGAATATGGTCGCCCCCCCGAGAACGGCATGGAGTACCGCACTGGCCGATCTGGCGGTGGGTTCGATGTCCTGGATTTCAAGTTCCTGCCCAAAGTAGATTGGCTGCCAACTGAAGCTGAGATTGACATCAGCCTGCCTTTGAATAAACGAGGAGAGGGCCGAAAAATAACTATAGATCTACCAATTTATGGCGGTGGCATGTCCTATGGTTCGATCAGCGAACAGGTGATGCTTTCGCGGGTGATGGCCGCAAAAAAATGGAACACTTATATTTCCACGGGAGAGGGTGGCTATCCCAGCGGTTTAGTCGAATACAAAGACAATATCATCACCCAAGTAGCCACCGGCATGTTTGGAGTCAATGAACAGACTATCAAGTACGCACCCATCGTTGAATTCAAATACGCGCAAGGTGCGAAACCCGGATTAGGAGGCCATTTGCTGGGCGATAAAGCGACAGATACCGTCGCAGAACTGCGCGAAAGTGTCCCCTGGGTCAGCCTTTTCTCGCCTTTCCCCTTCCACTCAGTGTATTCGGTCGAGGATCACCGCAAACACGTCGATTGGATAAAAACCACCAACCCAAATGCCTTGGTATCCGTCAAGGTTTCTACACCGACCGATGTCGATATGGTAGCAGTGGGCAGCTATTATGCGGGAGCCAATATCATCCACCTGGATGGGTCATATGGTGGCACAGGTGCGGCACCCGAGATCGCAAAGAAGAATATCGCAATGCCAATTGAGTTCGCTGTGCCAAAGGTTCACAATTACCTTTCAAATGAAAATATTCGCGATGAAGTGGTTGTAATGGCCAGCGGTGGTGTGCGGACAGCATACGATGTAGCCAAGATCATCGCGCTTGGCGCAGATGGAGCTATTCTGGGGACCGGGGAGTTGGTGGCTTTGGGATGTACACGTTGTTCGAACTGCGAGCGTGGTCGGGGTTGTCCCTTCGGGTTGACGACCACCGATCCGCTCCTTTCCCAATTTGTGACACCAGATTGGGGCGCCCAAAGGATCAGTAATTTATACGGTTCCTATGCCTATCAACTGCGAGATATTCTCCGCAAACTTGGTTTGACCAGTATAGGACAGCTACGCGGACGGAAAGATCTGCTGCGCTACCTGGGTAGTGAAGGAAATGGGAGTTCTGAACAAGATGAGCAAGGCTGATATTGCAAAGAAGATTATTACTTCGCGGCAAAGCATGATCCCAGAGGGTGGATTTGTCTTGCCGAAGGGAGGTGAAGCTGAAGGTGGTTGTGGGGTTATCGGCATGGCCAGCAACATTCAAGTCGCTGCTAAACACATGCTTCAATCCCTGACCCAGATGCGCAACCGGGGCAATGGAAAAGGTGGAGGCATCGCAGCAGTCGGACTACTTCCAGAGGAGTTCGGTGTGACAAAAGAAGTCCTCGAAGAGGATTATCTAATTGCAGTTGCTTATCTTGATACCAGCGTGCGTGAAGATCTCGAGAAAGAGTACATTTACAAAATTTTCGATGTAGATCATATCAGGGAAGAAAGTCACCTCCCAGACTACACAAAATTAGAAGGGCTGGATGTACCTCCGCCCGAGGTGATCGAATATTTTGTGCGCGTCAAACCCGACCAGGTAGAGAAATACCGCCATAAATTTGGTGTGCCTGACACTCCCCAAAGGGTGATCGAAGATGAAATCGTATTCCAGAACACGTTTCACCTCAACATTGAATATTACAAATCTACCGGTGAAACGCGGGCATTTGTGCTCTCTCACGGAAAGAATATGCTGGTGTTGAAGATGGTTGGTTTTGGCGATGATGTCATCCGCTATTACCAGCTGGAGGACATGCATGCTCATATCTGGATCGGACACCATCGCTACCCTACGAAAGGCAGAGTTTGGCATCCAGGTGGTGCTCATCCTTTCATTGGTTTGAACGAGGCCCTGGTACACAATGGCGATTTTGCCAATCATGCTTCAATCAGCGAATACCTCGCTCAACGAAATATTTATCCATTGTTCCTGACCGATACAGAAGTTGCAGTCCAGGTTTTCGATCTACTCCATCGCACATACGATTATCCGATGGAATATGTCATTGAGGCAATGGCTCCTACAACAGAGCGAGATTTTACGCTGCTGTCCCCAGAAAAAAGGCGGATATACGAAATGCTGCAGCAATCTCACATGCACTGTTCTCCCGATGGACCCTGGTTCTTTCTAATTGGACAATCAGATACCAACAAGGAAGAAAAACCAGTTTATCGGCTAACTGGGATCACAGATACCAGTATGCTCCGCCCGCAGGTCTTCGCCTGGCAGGAAAACAAACTGCAGGATGGAGATAAAGTGGCCATTGGATTCGCCGCCTCCGAGAAGCAAGGAATAGACGCCGCGCTGGAAAGCCTTGCGAAATCTGATCCCCGTTTTTGGAGTCGAGCTGACAGGTATTGGAACGCCCGGGGTGGCAGCCATGTGGATGGGGGAGCATTCCTCTACAGTGTATCCAAAAATGGTGATGGGATGGAAATCACCTGTACGGATAAATTTGGAGATTCAGTTCCAATGCCGACCAAGACTCGCGCCTATATCAGCAACGGCAAGTATCTCACCCCTTCGGAACTTGATATCCCCCAGTTACCAAATGAAGAGTTATTTACCTGGTATAAAGGCCAGATTGTGGATTGGGATTATGCGCAATTCAAAGCCTTCCTGGCTGGTATGGATGCGATTGCTCGCCAGGATAAGGACTGGTTGAAATATATCGATTTTCTTACCTTGATGATGGATAAACGGTATAACACCGGAAGTATGCGTCGCAGCAGCCTGCTTTCGCTTACTGATCAGGCTCTTTTGAAGATCCTTGAAAATGTATATGACCAATTTGGCGATCTAATCCTTCATTCGGCAGATAATCCGGTTATCGAAGCGGGTGATACTGAGAAAACAGTTTTGTTGGACGGCCAAGGTTTTACTCCCCAAGATGAAACTTCATTGGCTCATGAGATTCAACGCCTCTACGAAAATGGGTATAGCAAATTTGTTGTTCTCAATGCCAAAGGACATCGCTTCATTGCCAATGGGTTAGGCGCTGACACACAAGGCGTGAGAATAGATGTTTATGGTTCTTCGGGAGATTATCTGGCTTCAGGAGCAGACGGGCTTGAAATTCACGTTCACAATAATGGTCAAGACCAATTAGCGCAAATCATGAAATCTGGAAAATTGGTTGTCCATGGCGACGTCGGTCAAACTTTTATGTATGCTGCCAAAGGCGGGGATGTCTTCGTCATGGGCAACTCTGCTGGACGACCATTGATAAACGCAGTTGGAAAACCCCGCGTGGTAATCAACGGTACCTGCCTGGATTACCTGGCCGAATCCTTCATGGCTGGGGATCCATTAAATGGCGGGGGCTTCGTAATCCTCAACGGAATCACTTTTGATGAAAACAACAAAATCGTTGATCTGGAAACACCATACCCAGGTGGGAACCTGTTCTCCCTCGCGTCAGGTGGCGCGATATATGTACGCGATCCCCTCAAAAAGGTGAGTGATGAACAGCTGAACGGAGGGGAATTCACGGATTTTGACAACGAGGATTGGGAGTTGATCGAACCTTACCTGGAGGAGAACGCCCGGCATTTCGACATTCCAGTCTCCAGATTGCTTACGGTAGATAGTCAAGAACGCCAACCGGACCAGGTGTATCGAAAAATCCAGCCCCGCGCGATGCGCGCCTTGCAGGCAGAAGAAGCCTGGGTCACTGAAGGAGAGGAGTGAATATAAATAGTTCACAAATCTCAATCATTACCGATTTGTGTGAGATAAATTCTTATAGGTAGAGAATTAATGAAATTTGGATATGTCCTGTTAATAGTACTTACCTCAGTTGTATTGGCAAGCTGTACCCAAACTAATCGACCGTCAGATTCAAACCAGGTGGAGAATATTACGCCGACGACTACCATCGCGGGGGATATCCAACCAGATAGAACGGAAATCGTTGCATCTGAAGTCTTCGATCAGGAAGGATCAATCTCGCCGACAAATACTTCTTCACCAAGCTCACAACCGACTCTGATCCCATGTTCCGGGGTGACGACCTCCCGTAATCAAGAAGGACCCTTCTACAAGGATGGTTCACCTGAGCGGGACAGCCTGATCGAGGCGGGCATGCCGGGTACACCTATCCTGATCATCGGTCGTGTATTCGACCAAGATTGCAACCCCTTGTCTGGCGTAAAAGTGGATTTTTGGTTGGCAAACGTGGAGGGCGAATACGACAACGATGGCTATACGCTGCGCGGCCACCAATTCACCGACCAGAATGGATTCTATTCTGTCGAAAGCATCGAACCAACACCCTACACCGGTAGACCTTCCCACATCCATGTGAAATTATTTGCTCCTAACGGGATTGAACTGCTGACAACCCAAATGTACTTTCCGGGTAGTGAATCCTCTGCGGATGTGCTCAATTCCCCTGATTTACTAACAACATATTTGGAACCTGATGCTAATGGTCGCCAACAAGTTCTATTTAATTTCATTTTGAGTGATTAGCTTCAACTCGAGGGGGAAATCAATTCATCCAATATACTAAAAATGGATTTTCTCATATGTTCTGAGAACGGTTTAAGTTAATTGTTGATTACCCACCATAGAACAAATCTGTCATCTCCTGCCGGGGTACGGTATCGAACCAAATCGTGTGAGATAATGTATATTGATCAGGTGTGAAATGGGGATTCTTAACTCTCAAACAATTGCAGAGGAGCATTTCTCAAAATATAAAATCGCCTACAAGATTATTATTGCATTAGGTGAAATTTTCATATTCTGGGCAGTCATTGTTGCCCGTGTATTCTCATTCAACCGGTTTATTGGAAATGAGCTGGATGTATTACCTTTCGCAAGACAATTCTACAATCGTGGCTGGCTGCCAAACGATTGGTATTTAAATCTTGATGTTGGCTACCGCCAGGTGTTCAATTACATTCAAGGTTTCCTGGCTGATTGGTTAGGATTCTTAAATGGCGCCTATGCCGGACGAATTATTGTGTATTTATTTCTGGCTGTTGCACTTTTCATTTTCTTTCGTGCAATTCGTCTGCGATTCTTCCTTGGTTTAATTGTCGTCATTTTGTTCCTGGACAACCAGTCATTAGTTGCTGGGGAATGGGTCGTTGGCGGCGTTGACCCCAAAACGTTTGCATATTCCTTTTCCCTGTTAGCTCTAGCCGCATTCTATTCACGAAAATATCTAGCCGGATTCGCATTAGCAGGCGCTGCATTATCATTCCACGTATTGATTGGTATTTTTGCGCTTTTCTGTGTTATTTTTGCCATTTTGTTGACTCAAAAGCTAACAAAGGAATATTTTAATGGCCTAGTCCGAAAATCATGGCCTTTCTTCCTCACAGGGATATTTGGGGTTTTCGCGATTATCCAGCAGCTCCTCCCCCAAGCAGATGTCAACACAAGCCAAGCCTGGAATATCTATGTGGAATTTAGAGTTCCCCACCATGTTTTACCGAGTACCTGGGAAAGAAATGAATGGATATTCTGGATAGCTCTAGCAATGACAATATTTCTAATTCTATTCATTGCCAATAAAAAAGGTGCCTTGAAATTTGTGGCTGCATATGCTCTAGGCAGTGTTATTTTATTCGCCATTGGAATGGCATTATTTGCCCTCGACTTAACGTCACTTCTGAGATTTTATTGGTTTCGATTCCCAGATGTGATGGTGCCATTCCTCAGCATGGTTCTAATCGCCTTGTTGTTGAACGGAATCGCTAACCTGAATTTTATAAACTATCCTCGCTTTCCGAAAAGCCTGTATTGGACTCAATGGATTTTACGAATCGGATTACCGGTTCTCTTTGTTATTTATGCCTTCTTGCTGGTTGCAGAATCAAGGATTTATCTCCAAGGCAAGTATCAAAGGGGTTTGAAAAGGAGCCAGACGAAAACTCAGGTTGCGCTCGAATGGATAAGAGAGAACACCGAGGAGGATGCAGTCTTCTTGGTCGATCCGCTGATGAACGAATTCTATGTCTATGCGAATAGGGCCAGGTTTATCTCCTTCAGCCATCCTCCCCAATCGGCAGCTGAATTACTTGAATGGTATCGAAGGCTTACCCTTATCAATGGAAACCAAACGCCAAGCATTCCCCCGAACAGAGGTGATATGCAAGCTAACTTTGCTAATCTCGATCCAGGTACGATCCAGCAATTGGCAAACGAATACGGGGTCAGTTATTATCTAGGCCAAGCCGGAAAACAGCTGCCTTTCGATCTGGTCTATCAAGATGATAGTTTTGCTCTGTATCGGGTTGATGTGGAGGATTAATTGCATGATCGGAGGTTAATTAGAAACTGCCCCCAATCAGAGAAATTTTGGAGGCAGTTAGTCTTCTGAAGGTTTTAATTTATTGAGACATTTCTCGCTGGAAAGAGGCCACTAAAGCTCCATCAGCAGTGCGCATTTCCATGGTGAGCCCTTCAATTTTATAAGTATCCGCGATTTCCAGTGCGGCCAGGTATTCCTGCTCTTGATCCATCACCCCTTCAGGTTCTAAACATGCCATCTCTGTCGAACCAACTCCGCTGATTTTGATGTTGGCATCCTCAGTTTCATATTGGCCAAAATAGCTGTTGCAGCCCGAGTTCCCTGAAAGTTGGTTATCAGCCCCAAAATTCGCAGTGATTTCCGTTCCGATGATCAAACTGGTAACGCCACCCCTACCATTGTTGTAGCTCAATACCTGCCAGTTGCTGCCCTCGAGAGATTGATCCACTGCATCAAAGCGGGCAAGTTCAACACCATTCTCGTCTTTGAATACCAATTGTTCATCGGTTATTTCGAAATTTGTCGTTTCGGACAGCACCATCAAATACTCCCGCTCTTGCCCCATTATAGGCTCTGGACATGCCATCATGGTCAACGCGCTCTGCTCTCCAAACGTAATCTGATTTCCATCAACTTCATAAGTTGTGTTGTAGTTATTACAGCCGGAGGTTCCAGATACCCTCCCTGCATCATCAAATTGTGCAGTTATCGTCGTGCCTTCAATCAATTCTTTACCATTTAGTTCATTCAGCAGCCAGATACTGTCTGTCAAACTTTGACCTGATGCAGATGCGGCACATGCCGTCAACATTATTAAAGATAGCGTCCCAAAAGCCAGAATCGCTATTTTGCTCATAGCGTCCCTCCAATGTAAAGTCTAGTTTTCCCCTTAACGTGAAAACCCTTATAGAAGTTCCACTCTTATTTGCCAGATGGAAGCTTGCACCACATTTAAATTGTTTTCTTCTATTCTTTTGAACGAAACTATGCAGCTTCACCTTCGATCAATTCTAGGTTATCCAAGTCTGGGTGTTCCGGCGCAGTCATCTCGCGATAAGCCAGGGTCCAGGTAGCTGAGGTGAAGGCCACAATGATACTGCGGATCAAAGCATATATGATTGTCCCTAACAGTCCTCCGATGCAAATTGGTCCTAACAACCACAAGCCTGGTTCGCTTACCAGGAATAACCCAAACAACGGTGCTGCAAAGGCTAGCACGATTACAAATGAAATCCCGAAGATCACGATTCCCAATGCAAAGAAGATCAACCAAAATATGATCGTCGCTCCCAAATTATCCTTGAGAACTTCCCAGCCGCGTACGAAGGCATCAATCCAACCCAGGTTTTCTATAATTGCAGCCCGCTCACCATAGATACGGATTTGTTCCAGGATGATCACGAGGATGAACAATCCACAGCATAAAAAGCCACCACAAATGATTGAAACCAGGACCATCGTCGTAATCCCGGCCGCCTCACCCACATCCATCAGACCAATTCCGACAAAAATGCCGCTGAAGAGGATGATCCCTCCGATTATGAGCAGGAGAATTAGTGGAATCGCTGCCAGGATACCCAAACCAAACAATGTCCAAAACTTGCGCACCCCTGCAGACCAGGCCTTGCCAAACGAAGTCTCACCATCTTCCTCAACCTGTAAAACACCAGCAATTAATCCCCCCCTGGCGATTACTGAAATTACCCACAGCGCGATAGCTATGATCAGGAAAACACAAATTAAGATTAAAATCACACCACTCAGCGCTAGGAAAAACTGTTCAGCAGATTCTCCTAAACGATAATCAAATTGATTGAATTCATCCCCAGTTAATGAATAATTTGCCTGTGGTCCTCCCCCACTACCCTGGCCGAGCGCGGCCAGAAAGCCAAGCACCCAGAGCATCTTCCAGCGCCATGTGATCTCCCAGGCTCGTCCAAATACTTTTCCGAAATCCATCATCTGCCTCCTTTTTCCAGGCTTCTCACTCGAAACATTGACCATTCTGCATTCTCTGGCAGAAAAAAACTCTCAGTAAAGTAATTACCTGACTTATTATAGTACCAGTAAGGCTAAATTATGTTCATTGCTGCCGAAAATCAGCACCGAACTGGTAATTCATCGTTTTTGGCATCATCTCCCGCAAGAATTGGCTGGTAATTCGGGATTTAACATCCGGGTTTATAATCTGGATCGCATTTCAATCGTACAATTGAATCTGGGTCCATTTCCGAGAGTTTAGATTTAATATAATTTACCAATTTTTCTTGGGTAAGCCAGCTTTCCAGGAGCAGTTCCTTCATCGGACGGGCAGGGAGATCGATAAATTCGAGATTTCCGATTCTCCATCCACTTCTACCTGATCTCTCGACTTCGATATCATAAAAACCCTTTCGTTCATCTTTTTCTGCAAAAGATGTCCTCTCTATTGATCCAGGATAAATTACCGGTGGAACGGATAATTGGGATTTTTCAAGATCGCCCAACACCTGCTGGCGATGAATATGCCCAGAGAGAACTGCAATCGCGTCTCGCGGCAAGGAACGTTTAGGGATCACATCTTGGCCTTTGCGGAATGTGTAGCCAGTCGGGCCAACCTGTGCCCCTTCGATTGTTTGGTGAAGGCACAAGAATTTCCATCCGTCTGTTCTGTTCTCCCATCCGCTTGCCTTCAGCAGTGGATTAAATTCTTCGCGAACAGATTTTCTCCGGCACGGAAATCCAGAAAAAGTGATTTGAGCTCCCCGAACCTCGAAGTTGAAGGAAAGCGGCTTATCGAACACATATAAATTAGGGTGACTAAGAAATAATGAGGCTGGCAGGATTGACCGTTCGTGGTTACCAGGTACAATCAAAGTCTGAATTCCCTCTCCAGCGAATTCAAACAAATCCTGGTAAACCATGTCGACAATCAACTGGGGTACTTTGGCCCGGAAGAACAAATCTCCGCCATGCAGCAGGAAATCCGGTCGTGTTCTTCTTGCATAATCGAGAACCCGGTGAAAATTATCGAAGAAATCTGGCCCGCGCCGGCGACGTTCGATGCGCGGTTTAACGGGGAAATCGAAGCCAAGGTGGGTATCCGCAAAGAAGACTATACGCATCGTGTTCATTTAGGTCTCATAATTTCGTTTCAACCCACTTCAATCTACAGCTACCTTGTCCAGTAATTCCTTCCACTCTTTTGTATGATTCCATTTCTTGAAATGGATTGATTCTTGGATATATGCAGGATCATTAAATCCCCGATCGACCGCCTGGTTTAGGTATTCAAATGACGTATCCAATTGATCTAAATAAGCGAAGGCACAAGCTGTATTCCAAAATACCCACCCAGGAACCTCGCCAAAATCTATCGCCTTGTGATACCAATCCGTAGCTTCGTGATATTCTTTCCGCTCAAGATGCAAGTTGCCATTCACAGCCAGGTTTATTCCTTTATCAAACACCCCCCAAAAAGATGGATACTCATGGACTATTTCAAAACCAATCGATTTCGCAGTCGCAATCGAGGCGTTGTTCCGGCTAAAACAATGCCAACCGATATTCGTGATGCCAGTTATTAGGGCATGCTCGATCAACGCGGAGCAAGTAATTATCGCCAAGCCCTTTCGTTTGAACCTTCCCAGGGTTTCAATGCCCACTTCACAGCTGTCCTTACGGTTATATTCAGACAAACACCAAGCAACCAGTTCACCTTCATAAATCAC
>CALBUI010000082.1 GCA_937968125.1 uncultured Anaerolineales bacterium
TATCTATGGTTTTACTCTCCGGCTTACCGATAATGATCCCCTGGGTACTGCTGACAGCTATCTTTTGGTTGGCTGCTTTCCTCTTCGGACTATTGGGCTATCGGCCTGCTCTTAGTAAGCAAATTGAATTAGCTGAAAGCGCTGGTGCGGATAGCGATGATTATAATTCTGCCGCCTGGCGGAGCACCCTGATCGGTATTGCCATTGGGATTATCGCCTTGATGATCATTCTTTTGTTTGTCTTCCAACCCGCCTTATGGGGTTGATCAGTCCACTGATTGGTGAAACCCTTTTCGATGTAGAGTGCTCACTCCGTTCATAACAATACCAATAAACACTCTTACCTGTCCAAAAATCGAAATCCTGAATCGATTGTAATTAGGGATTAGAAAAACCTATTCGGTGGTGCAAATCCCACCGGAGGAAATGGAATTATGCTGCGCAAAACCTGGGTATTCTTCGTACTCACCTTTACCATTTCATGGTTGTTATGACTGCCCTCCGTGCTGCGATCAAACGGCTATGCGGACTTGCCAGAGATCCTCGGCTTAGCTGGCATGTTTGCGGTACTGGGTCCCACCTTTGCCGCATTCATCTTGGTTGGAGTAGAGTCGGGTCGGGTTGGTATGGGTCAGCTGCTTCGCCGCGTGCTCGAGACCGGGTTCAGCAAGTGGTGGTGGCTGCCGACGCTGCTGCTGATGCCGCTGATTGGAATACTCACCGCCTTAGTAATGTCGCTGCTGGGAGTCGAAACGCCCGAGTGGGCCGCACCCACCCTAATCACAGCACTGCTGACCTCGCTGACCATTCTCTTCATCGGCGGCGGTTTGGAAGAGTTTGGCTGGCGCGGCTATGCGCTCGACCGCATGCAAACAGGAAAGAATGCCCTCCTTGCCAGCCTGGTATTGGGATTCTTCTGGGGCCTTTGGCACCTCCCGCTCTTCTTCATGCAGGGCACCACCCAACATGAGGCTGCCATCCCAATTTGGGAATTCATTTTGCAGATCATGGTGCTGTCAGTGCTCTTCACCTGGCTCTACAACAACACCAGGGGCAGCCTGTTGGTAGCCATTCTCTTTCACACTATTGGCAACACCACCGGCGCTCTTCTGCCGTTATATTTCGCCAGTGGACTCGGCCGCTGGATCAATTTTGGCATCCTGTTGGTTACTGCCGTGGCGATCGTGTTGATTTGGGGTCACCGTACACTGAACCATGACCAGCCTGTTCCGCAACCATCCCTGCCGGAGAACAATTGATACTTTTTGTTTAGCTGGGAGAAGTGGGAGTAAATCTCGATAATACACTCAAGCAGAGGAGCTTCTAAGAATGGGTTCAAATCCTGCAAATCTCGCCTTGCGATTCATACTTGAACTTGCCGCATTGTTTGCCTTGGGTTATTGGGGGTGGACTCAGCATGCAGGCATCTGGCGCTTTGTATGGTCAATTGGGTTGGTTGGATTAGCAGCTATCGTGTGGGGAACCTTCGCCGTCCCTGATGATCCCAGCCGTTCTGGCAACGCCCCAGTACCGGTTCCAGGTTTCCTCCGCCTGATCATCGAAATGGTCATCTTCGCAGCTGGTGTCTGGGCTTTCTATGCCGCTGGGCTGCCGCTGATAGCCCTTGTCTTTGGTATACTGACCTTAATCCATTATGCTATCTCTTATGATCGCCTCATCTGGCTTTTGAAAAACTAGCCTCGCGAACTTATCTGGAAGGGAATTCGCTACCATTCCTATCACGCTAAACTGAAAGTAAAAACGGGGGAATTCGCACGATCCGATTTTAGGGGAATGACATACTGATGTACAATTCCATATTGCAAATTAACTCACAACCAACCAAAACCAGTTCAAGAGGCCATCTTCATGTCCGTCATCGAAACGATCCACCAGCACCGCTCCATCCGCAAATACAAGCCGGACGCAATTTCGCATGAATTGCTTCAAGAAATCCTGGAGGCTGGCATCCGCGCCTCCTCTTCCGGCAACATGCAGACCTACTCGATCATTGTCACCAGTGACCAGGTCCTGCGCGAGCAGCTTTACAAAGCCCACTTCCAGCAAACCATGGTGCTTGAAGCACCCCTCCTGCTTACCTTCTGCGCCGACTTTCACCGCATGCGGCAGTGGCTGCGCCTCAGCGACGCACCAGATAATTTCGACAACTTCATGAGCTTCATAGTCGCCGCCATCGACGCCATCCTGGTCTCGCAAAACGTCGCCCTGGCGGCAGAATCAAAAGGATTGGGTATTTGCTATCTGGGCAGCACCTTCTCCAACTGCGACCAAGTTGGACGCATCTTAAATCTTCCCAACAATGTAATGCCGGTGGTTGGTTTCACCCTCGGTTACCCGAATGAAGAGCCTGCCCTGCGTGACCGGCTGCCCCTGGATGGGCTGGTCCATTATGAAACCTACCAGGATTATGACGATGACCGCATCCTGGAAATTTACCGCCAGCGGGAAGTAAATGGCTGGGACAGGTACATGAGCTATCCCCGCTTGAGAAAATTGATCCTCGACTCTGGAGTCGAAAACCTGGCCCAGATATATACGGAGGTCAAGTACTCCCGCCAGTCCCACCAGGAGTTTTCGCGCCGGGTGTTGAATTATCTGAAAATGCAGGGCTATATGAATCAATAAACCCGAACGGCTTGGTGGATCAAAATGGAGTGATTTCACTCGAATTTTTTGTAGTGCAGCCCACTTCGTCAAGCTCATTGCCGGCTCTTGCGGGCGTTTTAATTCGATCTAACGGCACAAGATCCCCACAGAAGCTGATTAGGCCCAAAACTACATGCATAACCCCAGCTATATTTTTGATACTGACCACCAAATGGGTTTTGAAGAATACACCTAGGTAAGTTATTTTTGTAAATCTTTACCAGATGAGCCAATTTAGCAACGAAACTGCCGCCAAATTTTATGCCGAGACATATGATCTCACCATTTCTGATTGGCCGGGTGAGATCGATTTCTACTTAAAGGTCGCGGCTGAGGCACGTGCTGGTGGCGGATCAATTTTAGAGCTCGCCTGTGGTACCGGGCGGGTAGCGCTTCGCCTGGCCGAAGCTGGATTCGACGTGGTCGGCCTCGATCATTCCCCCTTTATGCTGGAAATCGCCGAGCGGAAGAGCGTGGGTTTCTCGAATATACGCTGGGTCCAAGGAGATATGCGTACCTTCAACCTTGACCAAACCTTCGCATTGATCATCATCCCCGGACACGCCTTTCAGAACTTAAATACGACCGAGGAGCAGGTCTCCTGTCTAAGATCTATCCACCGCCATCTCAGTTCGGGCGGGAGGCTGATCGTCCACCTCGACCACCAGGATGTGAGCTGGCTCAGTGAAATTTCCGTGAAGAAAAAGGGGAAATTCGAGCCAGGGAAAGAGTTTCACCATCCAACCAATGGTACTCTCGTCCGCTCCTCACACGCCTGGTCATACGAGCCCGCCACGCAAACCGCCATCTTAGAAACCATCTGGGAAGAGCTGGACGGCGCGGGGAACGTCGCTAACCGGATAGAGACAGGTCCAATTCGACTGCACTGCACCTTCCGCTTTGAGTTCGAACACCTGTTGAACCTGCTCGGATTTCAATTTCAGGCTGTATACGGAGATTTCTTCATGGATCAGCTAGATGATGATTCTCCCGAGATGGTTTGGGTTGCGGCCGTATGAACGCCTAAATTGATCTAATCTTGGGCAAAGGTAATTAGTCACCCAAAAGTAATTGAGGTGACTTAGCCGCACAAACAAAATCTGGTGCATTTAAACATTGTGTGACCACTCTGAAGTATTCTGACGTGGTCACTTTTCCGAACCTATAATCCAGCAGTTGATGTATCTTCTAATCTGAACGAATTTACCTGGCTTTAATCAAAAATTCCTTGCCTCGCCATCTGGCAGTAAGGAATAAAATCATCCCCATCCACATCTAATTCTGCAAAAACTGAACATTCTTGCGGGTCATAACAGGTAGTACAGACCCGCTTGATCGCCCGTACATTCAACAGATCGACATCCGGTGAAAGGAAATCATCCTTGACCGGTTCTTCGCGCATCAGGTCTGTGCTGAGATACTTCTTATTGCAATCGGAGAATACCGTAGCCACAATCGCCTGGGAGCCTAAATCGTGTTGTGTTTTAATCGCTCCCAGGAAATTCGCTCCTGAAGAGATGCCCACCCCGAGACCCAGCTCCCGCGCCAGATTTTGGGCCATGATGATCGCATCTCCATCATCTATACTGACTACCTCATCCAATTGATCTAACTCCAGGATTTCGGGGATAAACTCATCCGAAATGCCCTGGATGCGGTGATGAAGTTGACCTCTACCTGTGGAGAGGATCGGAGAATTGGCGGGCTCCAGTGGATATAGCTTGATAGCAGGATTTTTATTTTTGAGATATTTGCCAACACCCATGATCGTGCCGCCGGTTCCCACTCCGGCTACAAAAGCGTCCGGAGTTAAATCATGAAACTTCAGCTGCCACCAGATCTCGGGTCCAGTTGTTTTGTAATGCGCCTCGGAATTGTCCCGATTCGAGAACTGCCGGGGCAGGAATATATTCTCGTTGGCTTGAGCCATTTCCTCGGCGCGCTCGATACTGCCCAAGAAGCCCCCTTCGTCCTTGCTAACCAAAATAATTTTTGCTCCAAAGCTTCTGATCAGGTTAATCCGTTCAGCGCTCATCCAATCCGGAATAACAATCACCACCGGGTGGCCCAATGCCCGGCCGATGGCGGAAAATGCGATCCCTGTGTTCCCGCTGGTCGCCTCGACAATCACGTCCTGGGGTTCTAGATCGCCCCGTTCATAGCTGCGGTTCAAAATATGGTACGCCATGCGGTCCTTGATGCTCCCCGTCATATTAAGGTTCTCAGCCTTGGCATAAATCACTCGCGGCTCGCCCTTGTAAAGCAGATCGATTGCCATGAGGGGTGTGTTGCCGATCATGCTCGAGAACTCGCGGATGCGGGAGGATATCGCCATAGTTTCCATATTTGCTCC
>CALBUI010000083.1 GCA_937968125.1 uncultured Anaerolineales bacterium
TGCCTGAAGAGATTAGGCAGGACATGGTTGCCTGGGGCGCGTGTATCGCCGGTGCTCTAGAAAAAGATATCTACATTGCTGGTTTAGAAGAGGCCGGTTTTAAGAATGTGGAACTGGTTGCCAAAACTGGCGATGGTGAACTGATGGAAGGGATTCCAGAAAACACATTGTTTTCAGCTTCAATCACTGCCACTAAACCTGGATAATTTGATCCCCATAGGTTAGTAATTAGATGGCGTATCAAAAGGAGCATCCGTATGAATCAGCCACCAGAAATATTGAACAGACTGGTTGAAGAGAGACATAAGGAATTGTTAAGCCAATACCAGCTGACCAAATTTCTTCGATCTTCAGATAAACCAAAGCTTGAACCTTGGGCAAAATGGCTAATCAATGGCATTCGGTCAATCCATAGGTATCTTGTGGAATATTTCAAGTCAAAATCAAGTTCATCGAAAACTTTACCTACTAGATCTGACTTGAACGGATGTCAAAATTTGTCCGAATGCCACTGCGGTTGATCGTAATTTGCGAATGAGTATACCTACTGTCAAAACTTCGCGTCTGGTTCTGAGGCCATTTACTGTTGAGGATGCCATACCTCTGCATCAGATATTGAGTACTCCAGGTGTTCTCCAATACTATCCAAGGTCAGATCCACCAGACCTTGGGCGGGTTAAACGCCTGATCCAGGCACAGCTAGATCATTGGGATGAACACGGTTATGGGTGGTGGGCAGTTGAGACGGAATCGGAAAATACCTTCATCGGTTGGAGTGGTTTGCAGTACCTGCCGGAGACCGATGAGATTGAGATCGGATACTTATTTAGTAAGCCCTACTGGGGAAAGGGCCTGGCTACCGAATCAGCCAAAGAAGGTATCGAGTTCGGGTTTAATCAACTGGAAATCGAGGTGATTGTAGGAATTGTTCACCCGGAGAATATCGCCTCGCAGCGGGTGTTGAGAAAAATTGGATTAGAGTTTCAGGAGAAGGCGAAATATTTTGGGATGGAATGCTTCAAATACCAGGCCCGAACTCCCAACCAAAAAATCGCATAATCTCTCTAGAAAAATAAACAGAAAACCGGGATATGGATGGATCGCCCATATCCCGGTTTTGCAATTGTGGATCCTGGTTGCTGAGCCAGTTGTACCTGAAGGCCTGGTCAACTGGCCGAAGCAGGATCTGCAGCAGCTGCCCCTGGAGCCTGGGTATCTTTATTGAAACCCAGGGTGAAGGCCAATGTCATGAGCAGCAATAATGGAGCCAGGATTTGTAGTACGAATGCTTGGCTGAAGAATAACAGTTGGGAGCCGGCAGTTAAGAAGGCCAGTGCGATGCCGCCAATTCCAATTAATGCGCCACCGATTCCCACCCACCAAAATCCCTGCGGAGCATCTTTGGCGAAGAATGGCCCCAGAAAGATGACTAATCCAGCGACGCCGTGGAAGAGCGGAACAGCGATTGTCTTCAAGGTCTCCAGGTTCGCAATGGCGGAAACGGCGATAACCAGAAAGCCAACCAATGCAAACCAGGCATAAGCCTTCTTCCACTGTGGATAGTACTCGTTGGCGATACCAAGGGAAATGCCGAGAGGGATTAAACTTGCCACGGTGAGTACGTACGGAGAGGCTAAGATGCTCCAACCAAGGAAGATCAGCAGCAAGCCAGAGACGAGCAGGACACCAAATCCAAGCATGTAGTAAATATCGTATAATGCCTTCTCTTTCTGATAGCGTCCGTAAAATCGCCAAAGCAAGTATATGGTTAATAAGCCTGTGACGAGTAAAATGATACGATCGAGTATGGTCATGTTCATTCTCCTTAGATATAATGAGGGCTTTCTTGTGAATTGATGCACAAAGACTGGTTTCTGTCTATGACTTTTGTCAAATAAATAGGCACATAACGGAATGTCTCGACCCTTGGAGTTGATTTTCCATAGTCAATCAGGTAGGTAACTTAACAACTGTTAAAGGAATACGAGTCGTAAATGAAAAGAAATATGAGTGGAAAAGTATGCCTGGTTACTGGTGGGACTTCAGGGATTGGATACGTAACCGCGCGCGAGCTGGCAAAAGTAGAGGCGAATGTTGTCATCACTGCCCGGAGCGAAGAAAAAGGGAAGCGTTCGGTTGAAAAGCTGAGGGCTGAATCTGGTAAAAGTAATATTAATGCCCTGATTGCTGATTTTTCATTTCAATCCCAGGTTCGCAAATTGGTGGAAGAATTCAAACGCCAATATGATCGGTTGGACGTGCTGATCAATAACGCTGGCGCAATTTATTTTCGCCGAACCCTCACACAAGATGGCATCGAAATGACCTTCGCCGCGAACCAACTGGCTCCGTTCCTATTGACCAATTTGCTTCTGGAAAGGCTAGTTTCTTCAGCTCCAGCAAGGGTAGTGAATGTAGCCTCAAATGCCCATGAAGGTCATGTGATTAATTTCGATGATCTCGAGGGAGAGAGAAATTATAGCTTTATGAACGCTTACGGTCAATCAAAGCTGGCCAACGTGATGTTTACTTACGAATTAGATCGCCGTCTCGCAGGCAGTGAGGTGACAGTTAATGCAGTTCATCCGGGATATGTGGGCACCAATATGGGGGGCAATAATGGCTGGTTGGTCCGGCTTTTCTTACCAATCAACAGGCTTTGGGCGATCGATGTCGATCAAGGCGCTGAGACGGTGATTTACCTGGCTTCTTCCCCCGAGGTGGATGGAGTCAGTGGAAAATACTATTACCAAAATAAAGCTGTGCCATCTTCTCCGTACTCACATGATGAGAATGCTGCCAAACGATTGTGGGAAGTAAGCGTAGAGATGACTGGTTTGAACAGCTGATTATGTTATCGCTTTGCCGCCCTCCAGGTGAAGCGGATAATCAGGTAATCGATTAACAGGATCACGAAGAGCCAGGCTAAGGGGATCAGACTCGATCCAGATATGGATGCCAAGAAAGTCCACCCGATGATCACCAGGAACAAACTTAACAATATTACCGGGTAGAAAAGGCTGGTGAATACGGCTAACGGTAGGCCATAAACACTGCCATTTGAATTGCGGATTTGAGACATACTGATGAAACCCAAGATTGTCGAGGTGAATGGCGCAATCACGGCCAGCAGCAGCGCCGCATATCTAAGAATCCCTTGCCAGGTAGGAGCATTTTTTGGAAATGTGGAAGCGCTTATTGGGTTGAAGAACAGCACGAGCAAGAACCCGAAGGGGAGAATTGCCGTCCCAACAATCGCCAACCTGGAGAATTGCCTGTCCTGGGGTTCATTTTC
>CALBUI010000084.1 GCA_937968125.1 uncultured Anaerolineales bacterium
GAGACTGTCGAATATATCCAGGAAATATCCTTCTCTGGGGGCCATTTGTTCACTTACTCTGAAAGAACTGGTACTGCTGCTGCACAAATGTCTGATCAGGTGCCTTTTCAGGTGAGGAAAGAACGAAATGCACAGCTTCGTGAAATCTTGGCGGACTCTACCAGGAAATACCAGAGTCAATACATCAACCAGACCTTGCCTGTGCTCTGGGAAAGCGTTACGGAATTAGATTCTAAAAAATGGAATTTAAGTGGGCTGACCGATAATTATATTCGCGTCTACAGTCAAGCACCCACGAATTATTGGAACCAAATTTCAACCGTCCATTTAACCGGATTTGGGGACCATGGCATTGACGGGATAATTCAAGCAAACCAATAGCAAATCTCATGGATCAAAATTGTGTGTTTTGTCGGATTATTGCCGGGCAAAGTCCCAGCGAGATGGTTTATGAAGATGATCAGGTTGTTGCTTTCCTGGATCTCAATCCTGCGGCGCCAATCCACGTATTAATTGTTCCCCGTGATCATATACCATCCATAAATCACATAACTTCGGACCAGGAAGCGCTGATTGGCCATTTATTCACCACTGCAAAACAACTGGCAGATTCAAATGGTATCGCCAAATCTGGTTATCGCTTGATCATGAACTCTGGTCCAGATGCCCTGCAGACAGTTTTTCACATCCATTTGCACTTATTGGGCGGGGGGCAGATGCGTTTTCCAATGGGATAATGGAGCATTGCAAAACCCTTAGCAGCAATTTTTTACCTGAAAATGGGTATAATGAACCAAATGGACACCCAAAAGCAGATAGAGCTGGACTTTAAAGAAGCCTTGAGGTCAAGGGATGAATTGCGAAAAAGGACGCTGCGCATGGTCCTTTCAGCGATTAAGCTGGTTGAAGTAGACAAAGGTGATTCTCTGGACGAAGGAGAAGTGCTGGTCATCCTCCAAAAAGAGATCAAATCCCGCCGTGAATCTATCGCGGATGCTGAAAAAGCAGGACGATCAGATTTAATAGCTGACTCAAAAGCTGAAATCAGCGTCCTGGAAGGGTATCTACCCCAATCTTTTTCCCAAGATGAGATAGAAGAAATGGCAAAAGAAGTGATAGCCCAAGAAGAAGCATCTTCTTTGCAAGACATGGGGAAAGTTATGAAGGTGCTCATGCCGAAGGTTCAAGGTCGCGCGGATGGAGGTCTTGTAAGTCAAACCGTGCGACAGCTCCTATCTGAACAATAGCAATTTAACATGTCTGAAAGCCAAGCAATTTCCCAGGTTGAAGTTGATATCCAACGTAGACGAAGCATAATTTTAGCTTTGCTGTTAGTTGGGATATTGATCTTCACCCTGGCCGCATTAATGGTCCCATTTCTTTCAAACCAGATTGACTCTCAAATCAGTTCTGGTGAAGTTGCTTCTCGAGAGATCGTAGCTCCCAGATCGTTAACCTATACGAGTGATATCCTGACGGAAGCCCAGAAAGCTGCGGCAGGCGACTCTATTGCTGCTATCTATTCTCCACCAGATACAGCCATTGCCAGGGACCAGTTGGAGCATTTGCGCGGTACATTGACATATATCAACAGTGTGCGGGCGGATACCTTTGCAACCAACGAGCAAAAACTGGCCGATCTAGCCGCTTTAGAGGATATTGACCTCGACCTGGAAACTGCCCAAAGTATCCTCAATTTGAGTGATTCTCGATGGCAAGCAGTTCAACAAGAGGCGATTGTGGTTCTAGAACAGGTAATGCGAGCCACAATTCGTGAAGACCGGTTGGAAGCTGCCCGTGATAATGTGCCGACGTTGGTAAGTCTATCTTTGCCAGAGGATCAGGCCACCATCGTCTCACAGCTGGTCACAGGCTTTGTCACCCCAAACAGCTTATATAGTGAGGTGCTAACCGAAACCGCCAGGCAGCAAGCAATGGAAGCTGTCTCCCCGGTCGAAAGATCCTTCGTTCAAGGACAGACAATATTGCTCAGAGGCCAGATCATCAGTGAAACTGATCTTGAAGCATTGGAACAATTTGATCTGGTCAGGACCCAAACCCGCTGGCAAGACCTGGTAAGTGCGGCTGCCCTGGCGATCCTCACCCTGGTTTATTTCTTGGTTTATCTGCGCCGAAATTCGAACCTCACCGAAGATTTACGTGGTCTATCGGTCATAATAATTTTGTTTACTGTCTTCTTGGTGGGAGGTCGCTTTGTCGTCACCAGTCAGACAATAATTCCATACATCTACCCGTTGGCAGCCTTCAGTCTGATCGTCGCCTCCCTGTTTGGCACGAAAACAGCACTGGTTTTTGCCCTGCCTTTGTGCATCCTTTATGCTTACGATACGCCCAATGCCTTTGAACTGACATTATATAACCTGCTTGGTAGCTACAGTGGTGTTTTTGCCTTGGGCGCTGCCCGGCGCATGACATCCTTCTTTTGGGCTGCGGCTTTGATCGCATTTGCAGAAATAATGGTCATCCTCGCCTTCCGGATATCTCAGCCTAATGCAGATCTGATCAACATCGCGGCCCTGGTTGGTATCGCCCTGGTGAACGGTATTGCAGCCAGCAGCCTGACCGTATTGCTGCAGTACGTGATCGCACAGGTGCTTGGAATGACTACCGCTTTGCAATTAATGGAGATCTCCAGGCCCGATCATCCACTCTTGCAGTTCATCCTGCGCAATGCACCGGGGACCTACCAGCACTCTCTTCAGGTAGCAAATCTCGCCGAGCAAGCTGCTGAGATTATTGGTGCTGATACCCTGCTGACCAGGGTTGGAGCCATATATCACGACTCCGGCAAAGCCCTAAACCCATTCTTTTTCATCGAAAACCAGTTACCAGGAACGAAGAATCCCCACGATACGCTCGATCCAGTCTCCAGCGCCCAGATGATTATCCAGCATGTACCAGACGGCGTTGAACTTTCCAGAAAATACCGCCTACCCCGGCGCATCCAGGAATTCGTCGAAGAACACCATGGCACCATGATGACCCGCTACCAATATGCAAAAGCACTTGAAGCGGCCAGTGGTGATGAGAGCCAGATAGATGAAAACCAGTTTACTTACCCCGGACCCAGACCACGCTCGCGGGAAACAGCAATATTAATGCTGGCAGATGGCAGTGAAGCTAGGGTCCGAGCGGAGCGACCCGCAGATGAAGATGAACTCCGCAAAGTAATTCAGAGCGTTGTCGAACATCGCCTTTCTTCAGGTCAGCTGGATGAAACCGATCTCACCCTGCGCGATCTGGATAACCTGATTGACTCATTCACCACAACCTTGAGGGGAATCTACCACCCCCGGATTGAATACCCGGACCCCAAAAAGCAAATCACAGCCAAAAGTGAAGAAGTACCTACTGTTCCAATAATTTCGAGACAATCTTCAGAGATATCCCCCAATCCGCGCCCAGAATCCTGAATGACTGTTTTTCTCGATTACCCCGCCATTTACCCTCAATATTTAGATCAAAACCAGATTGAAAACACCGTCCTGGTGACGCTAAAACACCAGGATATATCGCTGAATGTTGATCTTTCAATTGTCTTTGCTGATGATGCACACCTGAAGCAGCTTAATCATGAATTTCTGGGTATCGATAAGTCTACGGATGTCTTATCATTTCCCGCCGGTCATACAGATCCTGACACAAATCGAACCTACCTCGGAGATGTGATCATTTCTCTTCCAACCGCGATCAGACAGGCTAACCAGGCTGGGCATCCGATTTCAAGCGAGATTAATTTACTTATTGTCCACGGAGTTCTGCATTTACTTGGGCATGATCATATGAGCCTGGGTGAAAAATCAGCGATGTGGTCAGCCCAAGATGAAATTCTGGAATCTCTTGGATTAGATATCCAATCACCAGAATTCTCCTCGGAGGCTGAAGGGTAGTCGATGTTTGAATTTCTGGAATCTCGTGGGCGATCGTTCCGCTATGCATTTGTAGGTTGGTGGTATGTCATTCGCACACAGAGAAACGCCTGGATACATGCTGTTGTCAGCATAGCAGTGATTGCAGTAGCTATCTGGCTGCAGCTTGGTGCTCAAGATTGGGCGGTGATCATCATCGCTATCGCCATGGTTTGGACAGCGGAATTCATCAATACCGCCTTGGAAGCTGTGGTCGATCTAGCCAGCCCAGAACAACATGAATTGGCTAGGGTAGGAAAAGATGTTGGCGCAAGCGCCGTCCTTATTGCGGCTGGTTCTGCTGCCATAATCGGTTTCCTGATCCTAGGTCCTCCCTTGTGGGAACGGTTAGAATTTTTATTCAAATAGGTTAAGTTTAATCTTATCTTTATACTCAGTGAGGCATTCTATGAGTTCTTTGTCATTTTCATTTGGCACCGTAGGTTCCCCAAAATCAACTCCCAAGAAACCTGGTGGAAGTGTCGGCGGAGTTATCCACAGTGCTGAACTTGGTCTGTATTGCCTTGAACTTGGCTGGGTGCGATCGGTTAGGGTATCCGAGAAAACTTGTGCCTTGATCAAATCTACAGCTGAAGAGAACGGTGTGGCGACCAGCGTCCATGCGCCCTACTATATCAACCTGAATGCGAATGAGGAGGAATGGCCGAAATCCAGGAAGCGCCTGATGGATTCAGCGCATTTTGGCAACCTTGCCGGCGCAACCGATATCATCTTTCATCCGGGTTCCTATTTCCAGCTCCCACCGGAAGAAGTATTACCAGTTGCCATTGAACGGCTGCAGGGATGTATAGATGAGCTCAAGATAAATAGCAATGAGGTGACTCTTCGCCCGGAAACAATGGGCAAATCTGCCATGCTGGGTTCTTTGCAGGATACGCTTGAGATGAGCAAGGAACTGGATGGTGTAGAGCCATGTTTTGATGCTGCTCACCTTTTCGCCAGACCAGGTGACGGTTCGATTAATGCGTATGATGATTGGGCACACTACCTGGAGCAATATGCAAATGCTCTGGGTGATGATTCACTCAAGAATTTACACATCCACATTTCGGGAATCGAGTACGGAGAGAAAGGAGAAAAGGAACACCAACCTTTGGATGAATCCGAGTTCGATTACAAATCCTTTCTTAAAGCGTTGAGTGATTTCAATTGCCAGGGCAGAATCCTCTGTGAAAGCCCAATCCTTGAAGAGGATGCGCTTAATTGTAAAAAAGCCTGGTGTGAAATCAGCCAGGAAGATTGTGAATAAATTATTTTTGTCGGAGTTTAACGAACCTGGTTGAAATTTATCAGGATTAAATTGCGATCACAATCGGCGAAAGTATCAAACAAAATTTGTTCCGATAGGGGAAGCATGGCTTGATCGAATAACTGGACCCACAGCGTTTGAGTTGAATCAAGGGGTTCTTCTCCCAATACAAACTCATAGCTCCCGGGTCCATAATTGTCAACCATCCCGATCATCCCGAGCATCTCCACCGGCTCATCGCTAAGTGTTCCTTCTAATTTAACGAATAAGCCTTCCTCTATCGCCGCGCCGCTCAAATCAAACGCCCTGCCTCCTACACCCATCCAATTACAGCCCAACTCAGGGTAAGCGATATTGTTGATCGCAACTGGATCTCCTGGGTGAAGCACGAATGGCATGCCTTCTGTTGGTGTTGCAGTCGCTTGCGTTTCCGGAGTCGCGGTCGGCGTTCCTTCACCTGGTGTTTCAGATGGAACTTCAGATGTAGGGCTTGCAGCCGGATCTGTGGGTGGAGCGGTATTCGTTGGAACTGTTGTATTCGTAGGGACTAAAGTGTCCGTTGGGCTTGTTGTTTCTGTTGGGAGAATTGTTGGCGCAGGTGTCCAGGTCGGTGGAAGCACACTTTTTGGCGTGGGTGTCGCTGTTGGAAACTCAGCTTCGGCGGGCATCGTCGGTGGGGGAAATGGGTTCAGAGCATTTTGAGGATTTATTAAAAGCAACCCGACCCCAAGACAGACACATAATGTCATCAGTAGAACAATGACAGTGAGGATATTCCAAATAACACTTGAGCTATCTGTATTAGTTTGCAGAGATTCGTCAGAATAATCAAAAGAGTCCATGGGCACTCACCTCATTGTAGGGACACAATAATGATGTCGCTTTGTTCGCGCTGCATTGCAACCCAATCTCGCAGTGCAATCTCTTGCCAGATCAAGAATGCTTCGGGGCTTAATCGATGGTCAAGGTCTTTCTCCACTACCTGGATGATGTGAAATCCAACTGAGGTTTCAATCACTTGGGAGTGAACGCCTGGTTGCAGATTGAAGGCAGCTTCTTCAATCGCTGGGTGTGGTAAGAAATTCCTTGGGAACCATCCCAAATCGCCGAGGGTTAAAGGATCATAATTTGCTGCAACGGTTGCAAAATCCCTGCCAGATTCGATTTCCGCGAGGGCTTCGCTTGCCTGATCTGAATTATATAGCAAGATCTGGCGTATGTGTACATGTTCTGCAGTACGTGGGACGTCTGCCAGGATTTGGTCGCGCATCCATGCACTTTTTATCGACCTCTCCAAAGCTATTCTAAAGCTACCCTGGGAGTATTGTTGATCCTGCAGCCATAAGTTAAATGCATCCTCTCCCCCCGCGGCTGCAACCAGTTGGCTCAGACGAGCTTGATATTCACCTTCACCAATCTCAAATCCATTCCTCTCAGCGCCCTGTGCTAATAAAATTTGGGCGATCAAATCCTCTAGAACCAGATTTCCGGCATCAACTTCATTTCCAGAATCGGATTTTTCCTGAGCGGCAAGATATCTCTGCAGTTCAGCTTCGTACTC
>CALBUI010000085.1 GCA_937968125.1 uncultured Anaerolineales bacterium
GTGCCACTGAAGCCTGCCATCCCCCAGAATGACCTCTTCTCCGTTGCGGCCGATTGTGGATACTTTTTTCGTGCAGCTGGCGATGGCTGCCTCAACCAAGTCGGGAGAGAGCAGGACACGATCATTCTTGAGCGCAGCGCCAGCCTCCAAAAGCAGCTCCTTTACCTTTGGATGGGAGAGGACTATCCCTACTTCACTTAAAACACGCAGTGTAGCCTGGTGAATGTCCTCAATATCTTCTTCTGATATTACTTCCCATAAGTTCATTATGTTCAATTCTCAGGTATACCTTATTGCAGATTACCGAATGCCTCAATAATTGGTTCAAAATTCATAGACTGTAAAAATGGCTAAAAAGATTTTTTGCAGATTTACCCCTCAGTTTGAATTGTCTGTATATTGAGTAAAGGGCTGCTCTCAATAATCAGAACAGCCCTTTTCAATCTATGACATTTATTTACGAGAAGATGAACTGCTTGAATATCAATCCATTCCTCACCAATCAGGGCAGCTCTACAAATTCATCTAGGAAACCGCGAGCCGACTGGGTGTCCGTACGGTACGTTTTATCAACCGCCTTACACGGAGCATCTCCAGTTACAGTGATGGATACAACAATATTTGTTTCTTCTCCATCTAAATGGATGAAGTGTGGACCACCCGAATCACCATAACAGGTGCCTCCATTGCCGGTGGCTAGATTCATCGACATGGATATCCAGGATTTTGTAAGAGACAGGAATTCCTGGTCCACCCGGTTGCGATCCATGTTGTCGAGAATTGCCTGGAATCCGGTGCGGTTGGTTTCACGTACTCCACCATATCCCACAGCAGTAAAAAGGGTGTCTTTCAGCGCGTGATTCGCTTTGAGGTCGTCTAGCATACCTGCCGGAGGCAGGCTGGCCGGGGTGATACCTGGTGATTCACTAAGCACGATTACGGCAATATCCCCGGGATCCGAGCTCCCATACTGCCCCTGAAAGCCATTATAGTTCGAGTTTGTGTGGAATGAACCTGAATAAAAGGTGCTCTCCTCGCTGATGGTCGAGTCGAATGTCACCACTACCTGTGCCCCCGGATTTCTTTCCAGGAAACTGTCCACTCCTACAGTGCAATGCGAGGCAGTCAGGAACACATTTTCACTGATCAAAGTGCCTGTGCACCATTGAAATACGCCCTCCTCCGGAACTATGGCGACCATTGAGCCAACATTGGGATGAGCATCACCGTCCGGCTCTCCGTAGGTTATTGCCAGGGCAGGTGTAAACAGGATCAAAAGCAGGATCAGAGTAATTGAAATTGCAAATAATTTTCGAGACATCTTTCCCTCCTCTCGAGTAAATAGGTATTTCAAATTGTTTGCTGGTGAAAACCAGCTTCCTTCGATTAGTTACGCAAATTTGCCAAGCACACCTCCTCCCTTAGAATACACCTTCAAACCGCGCGTTCCATCCACAGGGTGATCCCATACATATCCCTCTGCTGATATTACTCTCGATGGGAGCATTTCGTTCATCCTGGAAATCTCCTATTTTTGAAATTTACCCCAATTTGAAAGGTTTTTTTTACTGGGCTGTCTTGTCGGGTATTTTGTCGGGACCCTAGTAGGCTCTCCGATTTCAGTTGATTGGCGCTAGGCGCCGACCTTCAGAGGGGCAGGCTCTAAACTAGTGATATAAAAATGCGCCGCACTCTTCGAGTACGACGCAAACGCTTGTTCACACAGCGAGGTCAGTCTCCCATCTCCTGGCGGCCTGCTAACGCTCTCAGCAGTGTATGCTGGTCTGCATATTCCAGGTCTCCGCCGACCGGCAGGCCTCTTGCCAAGCGGGTGATTCGCACGCCAGATGGTGTCAGCTGCTGGCGTAAATACATGGCCGTTGCATCTCCTTCCAGGCTGGGATTTGTAGCCAGGATGATCTCGCCAATGTTTTCTGAGTCCACCCGGGCTAACAATTCGCGAATCTTCAGATCATCTGGACCAATACCTTCGATTGGAGATAAGGCGCCCTGCAGTACATGGTAGCGACCATGAAATCCATCAGTCCGTTCCAAGGCCAGTACATCTAGTGGTTCTTCAACCACGCAGATTACATCCTGGTCCCGATCTGAATTGGAGCAAATCTCGCACTGTACCTGTCCTGTGACTGTGATATTAAAGCAGGTCTGGCAGTATGTGGTTTCGGTTTTCAAGGAAATTAAGGCGGCTGCCAGGTCTTGTGACAGTTCGTCGGGGGCAGTGAGCAGGTAAAAAGTCAACCTGGAAGCGGATTTAGGTCCGATCCCAGGCAATTGTGAGAATGCGTTGATCAGGTCTTGAATAGGTGCAGGGAGGAGCATCGCGAGGTTGAATTACAGAGGCAGCCCACCCGCTAGAGGACCAAGGCGCTGCGCGGCGAGTTCCCGGGATTGATCCAGACCCGAATTTATTGCCGTCAGGAGCAGGTCTTGAAGCATTTCTACATCAGCGTCCTCAAGTAAAGCTGGATCGATCTCAACCGATTGACAGCGCTGGTCTCCGGTTACGACGATCTTCATCGCACCACCGCCTACAGTAGCAGTAACGGTTTCGTCAGCCAGCTGGGCTTGTGTCTCTTCGATCTGTTTTTGCAGGGTTTGCAGCTGCTGCATCATGTTTGTCCCCTTGGGACCTTTAAATCCTTTTGCCATTTTGTCTCCTAAAGATATTTTTAATCAACAATTATTGAACGTCAACGATCTCTCCACCCATATCCCTCAGTGCAGAAGCAACCATGCCATCCTCATCCACTTCGGAAGGGATGTCGGTGTTCTTGGCAGTGCTGATAACGCAGCGCACCGCGATCTCTTTCCCCAGAATCGAGGAGACGACATGCTGGACGACTTCCAAATTCTCTCGTTTATCCATCTGGTTCTTGAGGATATCACTGGCGAAACCGAGGACCAGGACGCTGCCAGCCAAATGCCTGGACTGGCAGGAATTCAACAGGCCGTAAAGGTTGGGATGGTCCTTACGGACGATTGTCAGTACCTGCGGCCATTTCTGATCCAAGACTGAAGCAGACTGGACCTCGGCTGAAGAGGGTGGTGGTGTTTTTACCTCACTCACCTTTGATTTCGGTTTTGCCTGCTTCTGCTCCTTTTGTGCTGGAGCTGGAGTCTGAATAGTTGGAGCCGGATTCGGGGGGGGAGAGGTTTTATCTTGAGTCTGGCAGGCTTCAATGAAGGCGATCTCTAGTGGCAGACCTGGCTGCCAGGCGGCGCGAGAGTCTGTGGCAGCCTGGTTGAATGATCGAATGATAGCAATTAAATCACCAGTATCAATCCTCCCAGCATGGTCTTTTAATTGGGCCTCCATTTCTGGCGTCTCGTTGCTCGGATTTTCTTCTCCAATCTGGATCAACAATAGGCTGCGCAGGTAATCAACGATCTGGCGGGTGAATTGGCGCACATCGCTGCCCGAATCGAGTGCCTTATGAATGTGATCGAGACCCGCCCCAGGATCACATTCCAGCAGAGCAGAAACCACGTCAACCACGGCCATGCTTGTCGCCGTGCCCAACACAGTTTGAGCCAGTTCCAGGTCGATCGATTCTCCTGTCGATGAAAGCTGGTCTAGGAGCGAGATCGCGTCGCGTAAACTTCCTGTTGCCTGGCGGGCGATCAATTCGAGCGCGTCGGTTGACACCTCCAGGTCTTCCTTCTCAGCCATTTCACTCAGATTGGCTACAATATCATTGATCGGGATGCGCCTGAATTCATGTCGCTGGCAGCGAGAGAGCACCGTAGCAGGAATTTTGTGCACCTCGGTCGTCGCTAGGATAAAGATGGCGTGCGAGGGGGGTTCTTCAAGCGTTTTCAAGAGGGCATTGAAGGCCGCTGTGGAAAGCATGTGGACTTCGTCGATCACATAAACCTTGTACCGTCCCTGGTTGGGTGAGAAATTTATCTTCTCCCGCAGATCGCGCACATCGTCCACGCTGGTGTTGGAGGCCGCGTCGATCTCGATCAGATCCAGGAAACGACCTTTATTCAGTGCCTGGCAGTGATCGCATTGATCACAAGGGCGCAGGGCTGGGTCGGGTTCTAGGCAGTTGACTGCTTTGGCTAAGAGGCGGGCAGTGGTTGTTTTGCCTGTACCGCGTGGTCCGGCAAAAAGGTAAGCGTGCACAATCCGGTCGTTGGTAACCGCATTGCGCAAGGTCTGAATAATATGATCCTGACCTACAACGGAGTCCCAACGACGTGGGCGGTATTTGCTGTACAGGGCTTGTGGCATCTAGGAAGTAGTTTATCAGATGCCGTCATGTAAGGCAACCTCTTGGTCATTTTCCGCATAGATCTACAAGATGTAATGAAAATCAGGTAAGCAGTTAACTCATACTTGACATTATAAAAATAAATTATTACAATAAAATAAAATTTTATAATGTTTTCAACGTCTGGCGACAACGCTCTAGCGTTGAAGTCAGAATTATTAATTAGATAATTAATGGAAAACCTCGTCCTGGATCAGGTTGGTCAAATATCAGCGCTTTTCAAGCCCATCCGCTTAGAGATGCTAACCATGCTTGCTGAACCGCGCACTTGTGGGCAGCTGGCAGAGGTATTCCACACTTCCCCGCAGAAGATTTACTATCACATTAAGGTGCTTGAACGAGCTGGGTTGGTAGTGAAAGTCTATGAGAAGAGGGTGCGCGGGATCATGGAGGGCTATTACCAGGCCGCGGCTGAATCTTACTGGTTGGCACCCGAGCTGATAAATAAACTGGGGGGTGAACGGCGGGTAAACGGGCAGATGAGTCTGGGATATGTGTTGGGCCTGGCGGGACAGGTGCAGAGTGAAGTTGCCCCTTTACTAAAACATGAAGGTGAGGTCCCATCTTTGGGGATTTCTGCCCAGGTCAATCTCAAGCATGGTTCTGACCGAGCAGAATTTCTGGAAGAGCTGCAGAATGCAGTACAGAAAATCGCTGAAAAATATGGATCATTGGAAGATGAAGAAGTAAATGGTGGAGGAGAAGAAAATTTCCGCCTGATCTTTGCCTGCTACCCGCGTGTGAGCGAAAGCTGAAAGGAGAAAATAATGGGAGATAAGGTTGAACTCCAGGTGAGAATCGATGCAACGCCGGAAGAAGTCTACCAGGCCTTAACGGATGGTGAGCAGCTGCAGCAGTGGTTTGCAGAGCATGTGGATGTCTCGCTCGAGGATGGTCGCTATGGATTCTGGGGTAGGCTGACCCCAGAAGCGCCAGGTAAGCAGAATGGACAACATAAACTACTAGCTTCAGATGTTGGAGAATTTAAGTTCGAGTGGGAGTTTCGGGGAAAGCCTACTACCGTTTTTATTGAGTTTCATCAAGAAGGCCCCCAAACCCAGTTAAATTTGACGCATTTTGGACTGCCGGTCAGGCAGGATGGCCAATACGCAGTGGCCGATTTCTGGTCGCTATCTCTAGAGAATTTGCGCGCTTGGGTCGAGCGCAGTGACGTTGGGATGCAGTGTGATTTTTCCGCCATCCAGGTGGGGGAAATCCAATTGGACGTGGATATTGACGCATCGCCTGAGCGTTTGTTTGAAATCCTGACCAAACCGGAAGATCTGAAAAGGTATATTGGTGAGAACCCGGTTGTGGAACCAGAAGTGGGGGGCGATTACAGCTTTGGTTGGGAGGATGGCCCCCAAAAGATTCTGGATATCCAGCAAAATGAGAAGTTATCTTACTCCTGGGAGTACCCGAATGAACCGGATACCGTTGTAACCTGGAAATTGGAAGGTTCTGGAGGGAAGACAATCCTGACACTGGTTCACAGCGGGTTTGCCCCTGGTCGAAATATGGAAGATTACCAGATCGGCTGGATGCACTTCCTGAACCGGATCAAGTTCCTGGCGGAAATTGGAGATGGTTGGCAGAAAGCCCAAATAATTGCTGGTGATTATTAATCGAGTGATTCTTTTTTGTGTGGACTTATTTTAATGTGGTTCTACTAGCGCGCTACGCATCCCACTAGGCACTATACGCAGCACACCAATTGACATTCGTCAATCGAACTTGAAGCGCCACATGGCTACCGAAGATAACACAACCGCGAAACCAAGCAGTGTTAGGATGTTCGGCACAATATCCCCGAAGCTCGCCCCCTGGAGAAATAATTTCAAATAGCCATCAAGGGCATGGGCGTGAGGGGTGAGTTGGGCCAGGTAATAGCTGAACCCTTCAGAAGGTAGTCCAATCTCTAGAACATTGTTCGTGATTTTAAGAGAAAAGGCGCTGACGAAGCCGGCGGCAAAGAATAGCACAAAACCTAACAGCATGCCAATATTACCAGCCTGCTTGCTGGTCTTTGCTAGCGACCCTATCAGCATACCTAAGCTTGTTGCAGCTAAAGCCAGCGCCAGCGTGAGGGTAAATAGCCCCAGGGGAGAATCCCCCAGCGGCATATCGAAAAACACGCGGCATATCCCAAACAGCACCACCATCTGTAAAAACACTATTCCGATAAAAGCCAGCATTTTACCTGCAATAATAGTAGCTGGGTGGATGGGTGCCGCCAATAAGCGACGAAAAGAGCCGGCTTCCTTGTCTTTAAGGATTGACTCAGCCATGAAACCAACCAGGAAGAATGCGAACATGGTGGCGAACATCGGCATAACATAACCAAATACAACCCCGCTCAAAGGGAGTAATCTCTCCTCACCGGCCAGGTCTTCCCTTTGGACAGCAATGGCTGGATTTTGGCGGATCTCCTGCACTGCCGTCCAGATGACGCCCATCGTTTGCGCCTGCGCGGCGCGAACTGCTCCAGGATCAGTCCCCTTTAATGCGCCCGTCTGCTCGTAAACGGCCTGGATGCCATACTCAATCTCCGCCCGAACATTCAATTCTGTCAGCACTTCATTCAATATTCCTGCTACGGCCTGGGCTTCTGCTTGTTGAGTAGGGTCCTTGATGAGTTGGATTCTGGTCGGTCGGTTGGAGTCGAGCTTGGCGCTGAAATCGGTCGGGATGATGATGGCAGCCGCTGCCTGGCCATCAGCCACTAACCCGTCTGCATTCTCAACTAACCGCGAGCGAAGGATCTTCAACGACCGGATGTCTCGCAGCACCTCTTCCACTTGGGCTCCGTACGGGCCTTGATCTTCATTCACAATATAAGTCTTGATCGATAGCCTGGACTCACCGCTGGTGGTCACGAGGTCTCTCGAGGTCGCATGAGCTCCACCCAAGAACAAGGCAAATATGAGTGGAAGTCCAAACAATACGGCCAGCTGTCCTCTGTCCTTGAAGATAATTTTTAGGTCTTTCCGGGCCAGCCTCAAGCTGTTCCTAATTATGTTCATCATCAATCTCCTGTTATTAGGCTTTGGAAAAATCGAAGCGCCACAACCCGATGGCGAAAAAGGCGATGGTAAATACCAGCAAAATTAAAATGCTGGGCAAGATATCTGGCAGGCCCTGCCCGCGCACGAACAGATCAAGAAAAGCCACGTTAGCCCAGTAATGCGGGATCACCTTGCTGATCGCCTCAAAGATCCCGGTTAAAGGCATCTGGTTCAACCAGATACCGGCAAAACCAAAACCCCACAACACTACTGCGCCCAATCCGCTGATCTGGCCTTCGGTGCGGGCGATGGCGGCGATGAGTACCCCCAGGCTCGTCGAGCAGAGCAATAAGACTAGGCAGACCAGGACCAGCGCCAGGGGATCGTTCCCCAGTGACATGCGGTCAAGCCCCAATGCAGGTAATATTAAGACCCCGACAGAGAAAAAGACGATAATCTGCACCAATCCGGTGATAAAGTTGGGCGTCATTTTACCCACCAGGATTGTGGACTTGCCAATGGGGGCAGCCAGCAGACGGCGAAAACTGCCGATCTTTTTTTCCTCGAATATGTTCTGCGCAGTCGTCTGCGCGGTCAGAAAGATAAATAGAACGGCGAATCCAGGTACATAAACACTTAGGGGGTTGAACTCCTGCTCATCCCCTTCCAGCAGGCTTTGCGGCCAGCTCTCTTCAATGGCAAGCAACGGTTCCGTTCTGGCACGGGCGAACTGGTTTTGGGCTTGTTTAACGATGATATCGGTTGTGAAAACTTGCTCCTCTGGTGATATCGCAGCCTGCATATCGCCCATCTGCCGGAAGCTGGTGATCAACTGCGTCTCCAGTGAGAGGTCTGCGGTCACTCCGGTTACCGCCCTATACACAGCTTCGGTCTTGGACGCATTGGCATCGGACCCATTGAGAAGATGCAAGGTCACCTGCAGGCCATCCTGCAAGTCAACGCTGTAGTTGACCGGGATAGTTAGCACCCGGTTGATTTCTCCTTTATCGAGAAAAGCCTTGGCCTGTGATTCATCGTACAATTTGCATCGGATGCCGCCGCCCTGGTCCAGGGCTTCAAGCAGTGATTGTGAAGCCCCGCTGCCTGCATCGAGATTCACGACTGGCAGAGGTATTGCTTTCTGTTGTGGATTGCTTCCCACGCCAGCTGACACGCTGAAGCCAAGGATGAATACAATCGGGATCACGAAGAGGTAAAGCAGCGTTCCGCGTTCCTTGAGAAATATTTTGAGGTCTTTGCGGGTTATGCTTCCCGCGGCTGAAATATTCAATTTGTTCATGGTTGCCTCCTCACTCCCTGAGCTTCTTCCCTGTCAGGTGCAGGAAGACGCTTTCCAGATTGGGTTCCCACTTTTCCAGGGAAATGATGCGCACGTCCATTTGATTGGTGATATCAAGGATGTCCATGAGGGCTTCCTGGAAACGATGAGTCTCGACCTTGAAGTGCCCATCGTCTCGAGTCGTGGATTTTACCGCCGGCAGCTCGTTTACCCTGTCAACGACTATCTGTACACGTTCATTACTTGATAGGGATTCGGGGTCTTCCAAACCGAGTACCAGGATGCCGCCGCCCAGGCTGTGGATGAGTGCTTGAGGTGTGTCGAGGGCAATAATTTGCCCTTCGTCGATGATGGCAACTCGGTGGCACAACCGCTGCGCCTCCTCCATATAGTGCGTGGTGTAGATGACCGTCACCCCTGCGCGGTTCAATTCTTCAACCGCTTCGAAAATGGCGTTGCGGCTCTGCGGGTCTACGCCGACCGTGGGCTCGTCCAGGAAGAGCACTTCAGGCTGGTGCAATAAACCCGCGGCAATATTGACCCGGCGTTTCATACCACCCGAATAGTTCTTGACCGCTTCATCGGCTCGATCTGACAGCTCCACCATCGCCAACATTGCATCCACCCGCTCCCGCAGGGGATTACCCCTCAGGTCGTAAATGCTGCCGAAAAAGGTCAGGTTGTCGCGTGCCGACAGCGTGGGATAGAGAGCCAGCTCTTGAGGAACCAGGCCCAGCTTGGCCTTGACAGCATTGGTGTCGGTCTGCAGGTCCAGGCCGTCCACGTTGATACTGCCATTGGTAGGTTCCAGCAACCCGGTGACCATCGAGATGATCGTGGTCTTGCCTGCACCGTTTGGCCCTAAGAGACCGAAGATCTCACCCTCTTGAATAGCAAGATTCACATCATCGACCGCGGTAAGATCACCAAAATCCTTGACCAGATTCCTTGTTT
>CALBUI010000086.1 GCA_937968125.1 uncultured Anaerolineales bacterium
AATAAAGCAGCTGGGTGGTATTGGCGATAGTAGCCACTGTGATCCAGCCCAAATAAATGCTAAATGGAATGTGCACAGCCCACTTTTCCGCATTGGATACCTTCCCCCGACCTATATCCAGTCGCAGGTAAATCGCGATCAATGACATATAGAAGCACCCCCATAGCAATTAGAGTAAATTCAAATACCTCATAATGCCACAGGAAAAGCCAGGCGATATTTGCCAAACAGCTCAGGATGAAGAGGTAACCGATGCTCCTTAAGCGGGGATTCTCACGTTGAGCTGGTAGCAACTGGTAAATCCCGTAGGCAATTAGGCCAAGGTATATCAAACCCCAAATTGAAAATACATATCCAGCAGGAACGAAGAAGATTTGGAATCGATCGGATAATTCTCCGGTAGTTAAATCGTTGAGCGGCAATGTATTAGCTGCAATATTGAAGACGATCGTCGTCAGAGCGGCGACAAGAACCAGTACCTGTCTCAGAGTGTCTCGATACATTATTGACTTCTCCTCAGAATATATTACCCAAATCTGAGCATAAACACCCCAGGAAAGTTGAGCCTTGAAAATATAAATATTATTTGGGAAGCAGTAGGCAAATCGAAAACATCAATCCCCGGACTGTTGATGATAAAGGGATCATAAATATTTCCAGAGATGAATCCTGTCAAGGTGAGTTAGAAATATTACCAGGCAGCTAAGGCGAAATCAGCACATTCAAGGTGTTAGATTTTGCCGGTACCATTTCGCTCCAATCTGATCAATCAAGGTCCAATAATCATGTCAAGGATCATAGACTGACTGTTCCATTTATCAATAAAAATAGCATCATACGAATTTCAGTTAGAATACCTGCCTTGTGAAGATAAGCACCAATTGTGGGCTGGAGTTGCAAACATGCAACATCAGACCTTTATATCCAAATTATGGGATTAATTCGCTGGTGATTGGGTTAATTTTCCCCTGATTAGCCTTGTTTCCTTTGAACCCACTCTGGATGTACGGTTGCTAAAAATATATTGGGAACAGATTTATATTTTGAAACTATAAGGGTATTGTTCGTCTCTCAACAAGTTCTTTGCTATTAAAGAGGACCACATCGGTGGTGCAAAACGGGAATTTCACAACTGTTTTTCTAGGGGTGCTACTTGGCTCCGGGGCCTGATCATGGTCCACATACTTTTGATGCGAACATAACTTTTGGGTGACCAGATCAGCGCAAAGCCAAACGCAACCAGAGAATTGGTTAAAAAGAAAAAAACAAATTCCTCCAAGGGCAGCAATCCTCCCAGTAAGATACCTGTAGAATGGCTTGAGCTAATCGTCCATATCCCGGTTTGAATCGCTATTGCATCTGCCAGGGATAAGTAAAGCGTCAGTGGAACCACCGATAAGAATATCAGCCGCCGCTGATCCCATAAAATATCTGCCCCGAAAACCAATTGCAAGATTAATGGGGGCAGCGCCCAGGCTAATTCTAAACCGAGGTAATTTGCTGATGATCCTCCGGCAAGCAGCAGCATGAGTGAGATGATCCAGATCGATGCAACTGAGATTACCGAAAAGCGGCGAAAATTGAATTTCGAATTACTGCCTGGTCGGACAAGATTCACCCGGGAGATGAGAACGAGCATCCACAGCCCGACTAATATGGGCTGCAAAATGAAGAACAGGTATTCTTCAAAGGGCACCCAACCGAATGTGATCCCTAGTACCAGTGCAGGATCGTACCACCAGACCTTTGTGGCAACCAGATAGTTATCCCATGGAGTAGTGTACACGAGTGCTATCAACACCAGGATCAGAAATGAAAGACCAACGGGAAGTTGCCCTCGATATTTTAGGCTGTCTGCAGCCTTGCGGCGGTCATAGATTAATATCGCAAATAAAACTATTATTGGGACAAATAAGAAAATTCCCAGGAAGCTTAAGTAGGTCATCCGTGATCACCCATTGTCCAGCGAGAACATAAAACTCGGAGTTAACTTCACTAGAATATTTTCAGTGTTTGTACAACAAACGAACTTCGTACTGTTCATTGGAGTTCACTTCCTTCTGGAAACATGCACCATCACGCGTGGCCCGGGCTCTAATGTGGCGCCCATATGCTCGATCACTCGCGATGATAAGAGTTTAAGGTCATAAGACTGCAGGATACGAGCTAAGATGGCCTTGGTTTCGATTTGAGCGAAGATCGCTCCGATGCAATTGCGTGGTCCCCCGCCAAAAGGAAGATAACTGAATGGATCGTGTGTTTTGGAATCCCTACGGTCGAAACGCTCGGGGATAAACTCCTCAGCTTTAGGCCACGATCGCTCATCGCGATGGGTTAGATAGATCGAGAATATCGTTCGGCTGCCTTCTGGGATAGGACATCCCTGGATATTCATATCTCTGCTGACCAGGCGATTCCCGGCATGAATGGGTGGATAAAGTCTCAGTGTCTCTTTTATCACCTGGTCCAGGTAATGGAGCTCGGACAGGTTATCAACGGTTGGCAATTCGCGACCAAGCACCTGGTCCACCTCATTTCTGGTGCGCTCCATGGCTTGGGGATGGTCCCCCAACATTAAGAACAACCAGACCATCAACGCGGTGCTTGTATCATGTCCGGCGATCAGCATGGTCAGCAGCTGATCGCGGATCAGATCATCCGTCATATCTTCTCTGCGCACCAGGTCACTTAACATGTCATCGCCCTCAATCGGATTCTCCCTGCGATGTCGAATAACCTCGAACAAATACTCATCCATCTCTCGGATGGCGTCCTGGTATCCGGAACGAAATAACCCAGGCTTGAGCAACCACAGACCTGGTGATATATATTTCAGGATCCGTAATATCGGCACCCACAGGCGGTCCAGATCGGCTGACACATCGACCCGGAACAGGGTGCTCATCAAGATTAGCAAGGCTAACCGCCGCATTTCGACCAGCATGTCCTGAACGCTGTCCTTTCCCCAGGAGGAAGTGACTTGATCGATGTTTGCTACCATAAGAGGTAGATAATTTTGGGTACGTGATCGCTGTAAAGCGGGCTGCAAGTATCCACGCAGCAGGTCATGTTTCTCTCCATCCTCGACCAGCAAACCATGTCGCAGCAGCTGTGTTACTGGATCGATCTCATTCCGCCATAGGAATTCCTCGCGGTCGCTTACCAGGATCTGGCGAGCAGCATCCGGACCGCTTAGCACAATCGGCTTAAACATTGGCATATCAATTTGAAATACATGTCCAAGGTGATCGCCCATCGCCTTGAGTCCTCCCAAAAATGAACGCCGAGCGAGTAATTCTTTGATCACCTGTACACTTTGCATGGCAGATAATGTGGGGATGGTATTAGGAGGTGAGTTCATTTATATTGCTTCCAGTCCGATTTTGGATCATGGATTTCGCAGTTGCATGCCTGCATTCAGCAACAAAATAACCTTCTGAAAGGTGTTTGTTCTACCGCGGCGAGAAAAAACATCATACTTGTTCTGGCGGATCGAACTCATAATCGCCTGGTAAATCAACAGACTGCTCATCACGCCCCATTGACCAGATGCCAACATGGGAACACCCTCTTTTGCAGTAACATAATATTCTTCTGTGCGCCTCATCTCGAATTCCATAAGTTCGGTGAAGCGACCACTCAGGTGACCCGCAGCTAAATCTGCTTCACTTACTTTGAATAACTGCAAATCTTCCTGGGGGATATAAATTCGCCCGATCTGCCAATCCTGCCCGATATCTCGCCAGAAATTGCTTAACTGCATGGCAATTGAGAGCGCATCAGCCTTCGGTAAGGCATCGGAAAAAGTATATGGCTCTGTCACCCCAAGGATATAGGTCATCGCCCGGCCAACTGGGAGTGCACTTCCATCCATATAATGCAGCAGTTCCTCAAATGTATCGAATCGAGTCTTTACCAGATCTTCTTTCATAGCCCGAAAAAAAGGCTTCATGGTGTCATCAGGGATCCCACATTCAATGGCTGTATTCAGGTACGCCCGCATCGCGGGATCCGGGCTATCGCCTTTATCGATGGCCAGCCAATAGGATGCCTCCCAGGATTCAATGCCAGCCATGGGAGTATCATAGCCATGGTGGGAGACGTCCACCCGGTCATCGCCAATTCGGAAGAAAGCGTAAAGTGCATCCACATGGTGACGTTTCGCCATCGGGAGGAAATTACTGGCAAAAGAATAATTCTTGCTCGCCTGACGCATAACCTGACGGCAGTAGGCGTAATCATCTTTCGAGGCGATGACCCTCTTGGATAAATTATTTGTAAATGTCGCTTCATGCACTTGCGAATTCTTTAATGCCATTCCTGTACGATCCTTTCTGTTACCAATTTTGATGAGATATGCACCATAGGCATTCCTATCCCAGGGTAGGTGGATTGGCCGACGAAATACAAACCATCTATATACCTGGATTTGTTGTGCGGGCGGAAATAAGATGATTGAAAAAAGCCATGCGAGAGAGAGCCAAAAGCAGTGCCATGCTCGGCATTTATATCGATCTGCCAGTTTGTCGGACGATAATCCCGCTCCCAGGCGATATGCGATCGAATTTGCGGATCAATTATGTGCTCGAGTTGATCTAATAACTTTTCCCGCACTATCGGGGCAGCTTCATCCCAGTCGATTTCTGCTGTGAGATTGGGCATAGGAGCCAAAACATAGATCAGGCTGTGCCCTTCGGGAGCCAGGGTGGGGTCGGTCACAGTTGGGATGCTCAAGTGGAAGGAAGGATCTTCCGGCAGGGTCTTGGTTTTGAAGATCGAGTCCAGGTTGGCTTTGTAATCCTCAGCAAAATATAAGGATTGGTGGCGCATGTGCGGATAAATCTGATTGACACCTAAGTACAAGATGTATCCTGAGCAAGCATAGGACATGCGCTCCAAACGCTGGTCAGAATAATCCTTTCGTCCATTCCCATTCACCAAGTCGCGGTAGGTGTGGGGTAAATCAGCATTAGAGACCACCAGATCGGCCTGGATGTACTCGCCAGAATTCAGGAAGACTCCTTTCACGCCCTCATCACCAACATCGATCTCTGCCACGGGGGAATTTGTACGTATTTCTACTCCCATTTCATCTGCCAGGCTGACCATGTCTTCGATGATGCTGTAAATTCCACCTTTGGGGAACCACATGCCCAGAGCCAGATCAGCATAGGTGATCAGGCTGTACATGGCAAGGGCATCGAATGGGGAGAGACCTAAAAACATGGAGTGGAAGGAAAAAGTTTTGGCCAGCTTATCGTTGTGTTGAAAGATATTGGAAACTTGATGGTAGAGATTTTGATAAGCGCCGGTGTTGACCAACCGTTTTAAACTCTGGAAATTCGCCAGATCGGTTATCCGATCGAAATTGCGGTCCACAAAATCCATGCCTAACTCATACTTCTTAGCACCTTCGCCGATGAAGCGGAAGAGTCTCTCGGCCGCGCCCGGATCGATTTTCTCCATTTCTTGTGCCAGATGGGCCATGTTGCTGTAGAGATCTAGATAGGTGTCATCGTGAAAATACACCCGGTAGTTAGGATCCAGCTGAACGAAATCAAGACGCTCGTTGATGTTTCTACCGATCGAGCGATACGTGTCCTCGAAGGCTTCTTTCATCACTAGGATGGTGGGACCCGTATCTACGCGATAGCCTGCCTCCATGATCACGTTGCTGCGACCGCCCGGGAGGGGAAGTTTTTCCAGGATAGTCACCGCAAAGCCCTGGTAAGCCAGTCGTAACGCAGTGGCCAATCCCCCCATTCCAGCCCCAATAATGACAACTTTTTTCATGCTCATATCCAGATAATTGAGAGAGTAATAGTATTATTCTACATTATTTATATATATATTGTCAAGGATTAATCCAGATTGGGGCCCATGAATTCGTTCAGATAATTAATAAATTCGATGATCGAATGTAGGTTCAGCCCTGATCCGATCTGCAGTTACCCGTTATCTGAGATTAAATTCTGCGGATACTGCTCAATACTTGAATTTATAAGGGGTATGGAAGTGTGATGCGAACTGGAAATAGCTTTATGGATACGAATTAATAATTAGTGTTTTGCTTGGACAATCCAAGGAAGACTGGAAGCCTTTTTTTGCGAGTTGAAATCAAGGAGTGGGGGTCTCAAGGTAGACGCACTGCGGGCCGTAAAATCCAATGACAGGTGGAGGTCATCGCTTCTTTTCCTAATACGATAATGAGATGATTCTATGTCCGATCGAGAGCCATTGTGGAGCATTGAGCGTCAACAGCGCGTTGCAGTTTTGGCGCTGTTTCACGGAAGAGGTCAAAATCCGCACCAGGCAATGCTCTATACCGCCCCACAACAAACAGCCGCAGGTAGAGAACTGCCACGCAAACGACTCTGGTCCATTTGAGAGATGGTGAGTGGATGCCTGCCTGTTGATGAGGTTGATGTAGAAACCGGTATGCTCAGGCATTCGACCTCTATCTGCTGGAATCTGTCCGTCAGGTCAAACCAATCCAACCAATCAAATCAGATTCTCTCAGTGTGTATTTCTACCACACTCGGTGAATACGATGACGAGGAATGAGTAGTTCTGGCCTGAGGAGTCAGCAGGCAAGTTCCATTCACAAACGGATCTTTTTGTGGAATTACAGTGCTTCAACGATCAGCTACACCTGTTAGACCATCGATGATACTTCCCAATAAAAACCTTCAGGAAGATTGGGGATAGAAGCTAATAATTAATATTGAGATCAAAGAATGGTCACAAACCTAAGCGGGCTGCATGACAGTTTGTAGGCGGTATCTGCGGAACAAGACGATAATCAAAATCACGAGGATCAACCCGGCGCCGATCAAGGCCGATATCGCAACTTCGGGAGTACCGGAATGCTTAATTGCGATCCTGATGTATGCCCAAACCAGGACGAGGGAATAAGCAATGTCAGTCTGGGTGATGTTCGCATAAGCTGTAAAAATCAATATCTTTCACCAGAACCATTACATCAAAGTCTACATCAAAAAGCACTCCGTTGATCGTTTTCTCTGGATCAACATGGTATCCAGGAGTCGGCTCGTCGAACATGCGTGCCACCCGGTTGGGGGTGTTCAGCAAACCCTCGCGCTCAGGTTCTTCTCCAATATTCTTGAGGATATTGTAAACCGAGGCTTCAATGTTAATATGAGCCAGTCGCTCGGGTGAGGGGGGAAGGTTTAGTTGGGTCATCTCAACAGGCTCTTCGGTCAAAGTCTGGGGATTATGAAACAAAGTCATTTCGTATTTCCTTTTCTCATTAAAAATTTTGTAATTTAATTTTTCATTGGGTTATGCAGGTAAAGCCAACTGCTCCGGGACCAAGGTGTGCACCGAGAACTGGTGTGACGTCTATTGACAAGGGAATTTCCTGATCCGGAAATAAATGGCTGGCTTTCTGCCACAGAATAGCAGATTCGCTTTCTGCATTGGTATTGAACCAGGGCTATCTTTTGGATAGGGCCAAATTCTTCTACCATTTCAATTAATCGGTTGATTTATTTTACGTCATACCCTGCTGGACAATTTTCTATCTATGTTAATAGAGACTTCATAACCTCATAGGGTGTTTTACCTTCAAGGGAAATATGAGGTCTGTCATAATTATAGAAGTTTTCCCAGGCCTCAAGCTTAGCATTT
>CALBUI010000087.1 GCA_937968125.1 uncultured Anaerolineales bacterium
AATCCCATCCGGTACGGGAATGTCTGCCCGAACTGCGGCGGGAACGTGTTCGCATAATTGACCAAGCGTGAACACAAGGAAATTAAATCGCAAGAATTCTTTTCTGGCGGAGATGTGAAAAGAACTTTAAGTCTCGCAAAAAACCTTTCGGCATATCCGGGAACCTTCATTTCGTAAAATCCGGATAATATCCCTTCTCATTCGATTCTTAGTTTGCGAACTTTGAGCTGTGCTACGATTAGGACAGCTTTTATCTAATTACGAATCCCAATATGAGAAGAAGTTACCTTTTCGCCTTCCTGTTCATCCTATCTTTTTCCCTGTTCCCGGGCACGAGATTCAATAGAATATCTGTCCAGGTAGCAGAGCCGCCCCCTTTCCGGCTGCCGTTCCAAGATCCGCCGGGACCGCACACATGGCTATTAGGCCAGGCGTACGGCAATACAAGCGGCGCTTACCGCCAACGGTTTACCAGCTATGCGGCTGGACAAGGTCTGCACTTTGGGGTCGATCTTTCAGCACGCTGCGGCTACGAGATCGTGGCGATAGGCGACGGTGTCGTCACAAAGGTGGACGCGCTCGAACACGGTTCGGCGCCACACAACTTGATGATCGATCACCCCAACGGCTATGCCTCCTTTTACGGCCACCTGTTCGAACGCCCAGACCTGGTGGTAGGGCAAACCGTGCAAGCGGGACAGATTGTGGCCAAGGTGGGCGATCCCGACGAGACCTGTACCTCCCGTCCCCACCTGCACCTGGAGATTCGCAACACAGGCCAGTACAACCGGGCTTTCAATCCCCTGGCTCTCATTGAAGCGGATTGGGACAATCTCACCCTGGTGGGATCATTTGGGCGCAGCTTCGCACGGGATCTGAGCAACCCAAGACTCTGGCAGAACATTTACGACCAGCCCGAAACCACGTTCGGGGGGCTGCATCTAAATGATTACAGCTCTCCCTGGCCGCTGGATTGGAACCGTTAAATATGCCATCCTCCGCACGCACGTTTTTTGTCTTAACGATTTGGCTGCTGTTCCTGACGGGATGCAGTTCGCTTGGAGATGCCCAATCCGAGATAATTGCTCTGCCCTCCACTGTAACTGCAGATTTGGAAATATCCTCAACAGAATCTCCAGCTGAACCTACAAATGAAGATCCTGGTTCTCCACCCACTGCAGAAGTAGCACCTGCCCAACCAACGAGTACGCTGCCCCCCTCACCCAGTCCAACCCCCACACCCACAATCCGACAACTAACTAGCGGCGGGTGCTGCGTGGAACCTTTCTGGTCACCGGAAGGGAAGCAGGTGCTGTTTATCGACCGCCCAGCTCAGGATATGCCCTCCGGTATTTGGGGGATCGATGCTCAAGGCGGCGAACCGCAGTTCATTACCAACCAGCTGGGCATTTTTTCCGACGATATGCTGCTGCGCGCTTACCCGGAGAATGGGGGCACATTCGTCCAAGACCTGTCGACGGGCGAGATTTGGCGAATCCCAAATGGCGGCCGGGCGGTAAGCTTTGCACCGGATAATACCTGGTTGGCTTGGACAGCCGGGCAAACTGGTCCGCCCTTCGATACAGCCCAGCGAGAAGTGTGGATCAGCCGGGTGGATGGCAGCGAAGCCCAGCAGGTATTTGCGGGTACACGAGCTGGTTTTGCAGGCTGGTTCCCAGATGGACGCATGTTGGTCAGTGGTCTGGTTGGAGATGGGAGCCGGGAGCAAGCCCTGTGGATATTAACTCTAGGGGGGCAGGAGGACATGGTCGAGCTGGCTCGTGGAAATCGTGTGCGAGAAATCAGGATCTCACCCAGCGGGGAATGGGTGGCTTACGTGGTCACGTTCAGCGCCGATCCAGCCCAAGATGGCTTTTGGTTGGTAAATACAATTACAGTGGAGCAGCGCCGCCTGGATGTATTTGGCGGTTATAAATGGCGGGATGAACAAAATTTATTAGTCATCCCCCTGGACTTCGAGCAACCAATTAACCAGCTGCTGCAAATTGAGGCCTCAACTGGTCAGGTGCGAGTCTTGACAGAGCCTGGGGTTTCTCCCTTCAAGATAGCCAACGGCGACTGGCGCGTCTCTCCAGGAGGGGATGAGATTATTTTCGTATCCGCTGAAGACAGGAATATCTGGAAGATCGAGCTGCCGGATTGAGCTTAAGCGCCCACAAGGGTCCCGCCAAGGCGGGGCAAGCCCCCGGTCTATCCGACCAAGGACAGGGCTATATTACACAGCTGAATAAATTGTGGGATAGTAAAGAATGCCTCAACGCATGGAGGTTAGGGGTGGTTCGTGAGCAGGCCAGGGGATCAGGCGCCACTTCGAGTAGCCATGTTTCTCGGCGCTGTAGATGCGCCCCCAGGCTGGCTCGCTGCAGCCGGCTTCATCGATGAAGACCGTGGTCAGGCCGTCCACATTTACAGGGGTAAAGACCAGCTCGCCGTCCTGGCAAAGCCAGGTTTCAAGCAGGTAACCGCGATACTTGTCCGCGGTCATGCGCACATCTGACCAGGCGATGAAGACTTCATCACCATTGCGAGTCACTTCAGTGATCCAGGGCGGCGGGTAAATGTCCGAGAAAGGTAGGACTCCATAATAAGGTTCAACGCTGAAAATATCACCAGAGGTGAGCTCCAGTAAATCGGCCTTGATCCAGCAGCCGGTTTCATACCACAACGGCAGGACGAACACCCAATCCCCCCGGTCGGTGCGCCCTTGAATTTCGACCGAGATTCCCTGGTATAACCCGAATTTATACAGGTAAGCCCAACCAGGGCCATAACGGCAGTTGGCCTGGGCCACATTGACAAAACCCTCCGGGGGCGGCAGGGTCGGTGTGATCGTGGGGGTGAGCGTGATGGTGGCTGTCCTGGTCGGGGTATCTGTGATTGTGGCTGTGGGGGTTACAGTTGGAGAGAGTGTATTTGTAGGAAGTAGGGTCGGGGTATTGGAGGGAGTTAGTGTGCTGGTTGGGACGCTGGTATGTGTAGGTATGGGGGTTGGCAGAGCTGTCACCGGGCTGCAACCCAGAAGATTGCCAGCCAGCAAGGCGAATACCAGTACCTGGAGGTGAGTGATTTTTTCCCGTCTCAATGATCGCAATCCATAATTCGCTGACATATCCGAGAATCATATCAGCTTGTTGGGGTGCAGATTATAACCTGACACAATTGTGGATTGTGGATATTGGGATGATGCGCACGGAAGCACTTTTTGACTAACCTGAAGGTTCGCTCAGAGAGCTTCCATTTGGCGTTGGTTTGGTTTATTCCCACCTTCTGACGTGGTAGCCTGCATCCGCCAGTGCCTGAAACTCCTGCCGGCTGGCCTCCGAATCTGGATCCCAGTTGAATACCCGTAAAAAGTGGCGATTCCGGGTGCCAAATACCGCAAAGGCCTGGGCTGGCAGATCCAAAAGATTGATGAGACGGTTGTTGTCGCCATCCATGATCATCAAGCCGCCTGGTTCGATCTCATCAGAACGCTTTTCTCCCTGGACCGGCTCAGCGATGACCTGCAGCCTCTGGAATTCGAGCTGACGGACATAATCTTCCAGGATGATCAGGATCTGATTGTGCAGCGAACGGTACTCATTTTGAGCAGCAAGCTGCAGAGCGGCATGCAAATCGTCCGGCAAACGCAGCGAGAACCGTTTCATAACATCATTTTAATGTCATTCTGATGTCATGTCAATAAACTTTGTGATGATTCCAGAGAAGAGAATTCCACTGATTAATAAAATTGAGGCTTACCCAGGTTTTTTAAGGAATAATCCCCCATTCGCATGGGGGATAAAATCCAGTAAATTGCGGCACTTCTTACCCAGTCTTATTTCTCAACCTCCAAGACCTTGATGGGCATGGCCTCCAGCTGGTCGATCAAGTTGCTGATGACATCGAAACCGCCCTGCCAGAACTCTGCCTGGCGAATGTCGATGCCCGCCTCATCGAGAATGCGAGCGGGGGCGTCCGATCCACCGGCAGAGAGAATTTTCAGGAAGCGCGGCTTGAAGGCTTCCCCTTCTGCCAGGTACTGCTGGTAGAGCGAAAAGACCAGCAGCTGGCCAAAGGAGTAAGCGTATACATAAAAAGGCGTACCGTAGATATGCGGGATGGAAACCCATTCCCAGCGAAACTCATCACTGAGCTCGACCGAATCGCCAAACTGCTCTTCAAGGTTTTCCATATACGCCTTGGAGAGTTCGTCTACAGTGGCGCCATCTTGAGTCATCTGGTGCGCCTGGCGCTCAAACAAAGCGAAGTAAATCTGGCGCATGATGGTGGCATACGCGTCGTCTATCTGCTTAAAAAGCATATCCCGCCTAACGTCTTCGTCTGTTTCGCCCTCCAACAGGAGATCAACCAAGAGCATCTCCCCGAAAGTTGAAGCCGTCTCTGCCAGGGGCAGGGAGGAATGGAAGGTGAATTGGGTGTGCTCCTCAGCCAGCATGGCGTGGATGGCATGCCCAAGCTCGTGGGCTAAGGTGGCAACATCGTTCGCCCGGCCCTGGTAGTTGGTCAGCACCCAGGGAGTCAATCCAGGCTGAACAGACGCGCAGAAGGCGCCGCTCATTTTTCCTTTGCGCACCTCGCTGTCCAGGTGCTGATCATCGAACACGCGCTTGGCCAGCGTGGCGATCTGGGGATGAAATTCATCAAACGATTCGAGCACCATGCCAACCGCCTGCGCATACTCGTATTCCTTATCGGATTTCACCACAGGGGCGTAGACATCGTAGCGGCGGATGCTCTCCATACCCAGCCAGCGCGCTTTTAGTTTGAAATAGCGCTGGAAAATGGAGACGTTCTTGCGGCTCACTTCCAGCAGCGTATCTACCACCTCATCGGGGATATCGTTACCAAGATTGCGGACCGACATGGGGCTGGCGAACTTGCGCAGATCAACATTTTCATTCTTCCAGTCTCGCACCAGGTTCTGGTACATCATGCCCAGAATGGCACCAT